>RECO01000278.1 GCA_007694015.1 Geminicoccaceae bacterium | reverse complement strand
TGGTCGAGTTGGGCGGCGCGGTGGTGCGCGAGCGCCACGTCCTCGACCGCGACGAGGTTGAGAAAGCCCGCGAGATAGAAGGGCGGCGGCTGGGTTGCAAAGAGCCGCAGCATCGCCGTGGGCGGCGTCGGTGTCGGGTCGTCCGGGCCGATCGGCACCGTCGGATGGATCAGGTGTACCGAAAGGCCGCGCGCCGCTGCCGCCAGCGCCAAGTTCTCGGCGGCCAGCTTGGAGCGGCTGTATGGACCGGCGAGTGCGGCCGGATTGGGCCGGCGGTCGGTGCTGCGGAGCGGGCTCGGGTCGGGGTCGTTCCAGCCGCGCAGCAGCGTGGCGGTGGAGGTGACGACGATGCGCCGCACCCGCCGCCGTTCGGCCATGGCGAGCACCGCTTCCGTGCCTTCGACGTTGAGGGCGTGGTAGCGGCGTGGCTCGGGCACGCCGAGGCGGGCTTCGGCCGCCAGATGGAAGACCACATCGACCTGGGCGAAGGCGGCTTCGAGGTCGGCCGGCACCAGGACCGAGCCCCGCTGCCATTCGACCTCGGCCGTGAACGGCGGCGCCGGATCGAGGACGCGGACCTGCTGGCCCTCCCGCTGCAACAGCCGCACCAGATGCCGGCCGACGAAGCCGGCGCCGCCGGTCACCAGCGCCACGCCGCCCATCGTTCAGTCCACCAGCCGGCAATAGGCGATGGCGTCGTCGTAGGCGGCACCGATCAAGAGAAGGCCGCCGCCCACCGCGGCCACGGTGGCACCCGAAATCAGGCTGCCGTCGTCGTCGAGCACGCGGGTCACCTCACCGTCCGCGATGAAGGCCACCCGCGAGCCCGCCCGCCCGAACAACGGCCACTCGTGGATGAAGGCGGCATAGCCGAGGAGGCGCCGCGGGCCCGCCACCCAGAGCCGTCCCTGGTCGTCGATGGTGAGGTTGTCGGGGGCGAAGCCGACATTATAGCTGCGCGCAAGCTCGGGCCCGAAGGGCGCGAACACGGTCACGCGGCGCTTGCGGGTTTCGGCAAACCACAACGCATCGTCCAGGAGAACCACGCCGTTCGGGTGGTTCAGCCGCGACAGGGCAGGCTCGGCGGTGCCGCCAATCACCCGCTCGATGCTGCCGGTCGAGAGCCCGAGCCAAGTCTCCAGGCGCAGCCGCCAGGGCGAACAGGCGCCGCGGTCGTTGCTGACCAGGAACGCGTCACCGGCGAGCGCGAACAGTGCATTGGGATTGCACAGGCCCGGAATCTGCCGGCTCCAGATTTCGTTGAGCCCGTCGTCGTGGATCTCCAGGCGATCGATGGTCGGCTGGATACGGCCGTCCGGGCCAACGCGGCGATTGATCACGAGCAATTCGCCGTCGTCGGTAAGGGCGATGCCGTGGGGGCGAAAGCCGCCGGGCGTCGGCGGCTCCGGGCGCCAGCTCGGCAAGCTTAGCTGGCTCGGCCCTGCGGCCAGAAGACCGAGTTCCAAGGGGTGGATGGCGCCCTCGGTCGGTGGCTCGGCCCGGCGGTCATGGGCGGAGAGATAGGCCCGGCTGCCGTCGGCGCTGATGCGGATGTCCTCGACGCCGACGATGGCGGCACCCGTGGCACCGTCCGTCAGCGTCAGCCGGCGGCAGTCCTCGACCATGCCAAGGGCCGGGCCCGCCAGAAGGGCGAGGGCGAGGCCGAGCCCCAGCGCCCAGGCCAACGGGTCAAGCCGCCGGCGGCAGGGCATAGCCGAAGCGTTCGAAGAAGGGACCGAGGCGGTCCGACGCCAGGGCCACCGTGGCGGCGTCGAAGCGGTAGCGGTTCTGTTCGTAATCGGCGACGCTTTCGAGGTAGCGCACGAAGCGCGGTCGGTCGGCGGCGAAATCGTCGAGCTCCAAAGCAGCGTAGAGTTCCTCCAAAACGATCAGGGGTTCGCAGCACAGGCGCTCGAAGCGCACCTCGACGGGCTTGGGTGCCGCAAGTGCCGCCACGTCCTCGGCGTAGCGCGTCATCAGCCGCTGGTAGGTGTCGAGCGCCAAGGTGGCGACGTCGGGCAAAGGCGCGTCCTGCAGGGCGAGCACGGCGTGCAGGCGCTCGTAGAAGCGGCGGCTGGAGACGAACACCTCCAGCGGGTCGCGCACGCAGTGGACGAAGCGTGCTGCGGGGCAGAGCGCCCGCAGCCGGGGCAGGCGGGCGGTATGCGCCGGGTTCTTGATCAGCACGCGGCGCTCGGGTGCCATCGCCTGCAGCTTGCGCAGGAACAGGGCGATGGCGCGCTCGGCCCGCGCCTGGCGCGCACCTTCGGGGAAAAGCGAGGGCAGAAAGTGCCGGTCGAACGCGGCCGGAAAGAAGAGCGCGTGGTAGAACGAGACGTCGCTGAGTGAAGCGATCGCGAACTCGTCCTCCTGCGGGGCACTCGGCCCGACCGGCACGTTGTCGATCCAGCGGTCCTGGGGCAGCACCCGTTCCAACAGCGGGCGCAACAGCCGGCCGAGGGTGAGGATTTCGCCGGGCAGCCCGGTCGCAATCGGCGAGACCACCTGAAAACGCGGGGCTTGGGCCAGGAGATTGTAGAGGTGGGTGGTGCCGCTGCGCCAATGACCAACGATGAAGATGGCATCGGCGGGCGGCTCTCTCGGGCCGGTCAGGGCGAGGCTCATGCGGTCGGCGGCGGTGAAGGGCAGGCGGGCTGCCGCACTGAGCAGGTAGCTCGAGACCCAGGCCGCGTCCCGGCGCCGCACGGCCCCGCTCGCGGCCAGCACGCGGGCGAGGGTGGTAAGGCTGGCGCCGGCCAGCGGGTGGCGGCTGCGCAAAGGGGGGCTCGGCACGGGACGTCAGGCGCTGAGCGCTTGGGTCTGGAGTTCCAAAACCCGCAACAGTTCCTCGGCGCCGCTGCGAGCCAGGATGGTGCTGAACTCCGAGCGGCGCCGCGCCAACTCGCTCATCCGCCCGGCCGCCAAGACGTCGATCGCCTGCCAGCCGGCGGCCGTTTCGTGCATGGTGTAGACGAAGGGTACCGGCTGGCCGCGGCCGGCCGGGCGCACCATCTCGGTCTTGACCAGCACGCGGCCGCCGCGGCTCGGCTCGACGGCGACGGTGCTGAAGCTCTGGCCGCTGTAGTCGTCGAAATTGGCCGCGTAGCTCGCCACCGCATAGGCCCGAAACGCCCGGATCAGCCGGCCTTGCAGGCTCGCTTCGATCCCGTCCCAGGCCTGGCCGCAGGCGATCCGGGTCATGGTGGCGTGGTCGAAGGTCACTTCGATCAACGGCGCCAGACGTTCGGCCCGACCGGCGAAGCCGAGGTTGCGCGCCTCGCGCATCACGCCCAAAAGGCCCTCGTGGAACGCCTCGATCGGTGCCGCCGCTCCCTCATCGGTGAGGACCAGCCGCGGCCAGCCGCCGGCGATGGCTGCGGTGAGGACACCCAAGACGACGGCGCGGCGGGTTGCACCCCCCTTCGGCCTGCTTAGATACCAAGCGTTCTCGCCCATCTCGCACTGCCTTCCCTACCTTGCCAGCATGACCTCGTTGGGGATCGATCTTGCGCGCTTTCGCCCGCCGCCTCCTCGCTTCCCTGGCTGTCGCCAGCGGGCATCGTCCCCGGTTGACGACCACGCTGTCCCTGGTCGTCTTCCTCGCCAGTGCGGTCTACCTCGCGACCCACATGGCCGTCGAGACCGGCACCGACGAGATGATCGACCCGCGGCTCGAATTCCGTCAGGCGAAGGCCGATCTGGACGCGGCCTTCCCGCAGCTGGCGGAGACGTTCGTCGCTGTCGTCGAGGGCCGTGTTGCCGAAGAAGCGGAAGCGGCGGCCGCGATGTTCGTCGAACGCCTGCAGGCGCTGACGGACAGGGCCGACGACGCATTTGCCGCACCGCTCCTGCCCTTCTTCAAAACCCACGGGCTGCTCTACCGCTCGGTCGATGAACTGGACCTGACGCTGGCCGAGCTGGCGGCGGCGCAGCCGCTCCTGTTGAGCCTCGCCGATGGGCCGAACCTGCCCGAGCTGTTGGCCCTGGTGGAGGCGGCCGTGGACCCGGTCGGCGGCTTGCCGGATGACCTGGCAGCCTTGGTGGCGGCACTCACCCAGCGCTTCGATGCGGCGGCGCGTGGCGCCGAGGTCGTGCCGCTCTCCTGGCGGGCATTGACGGAGCCGGCGGCCGGCGAGGCGGCGGCGCCGATCGTCGTCGCCGTGCGCCCGGAGCTCGACCCGACCCGCCTGCAGCCGGCCCGGCCGGCGTTGGACGCCGCCCGCACGGCCGCCGCCGAGGTCGAGGCGGCCATGCCGGGCGTGGCTGTGGCGCTGACCGGCAGGCTCGCCCTGAACGCCGAGGAGCTGCGCTCGGTCAGCCAGGGTGCGCTCACCGCCGGCCTCGCCTCCTTGGTGCTGGTGGGGCTCGTCCTGGGCCTGGGGCTGCGCTCGTTTCGCCTGGTCCTGGTAACGCTGACCACCCTGCTCGTCGGCCTTGCCATCACCGGCGCCTTCGGCCTCTTCGCGTTCGGCAGTTTCAACATCATTTCGATCAGCTTCGCCGTCCTCTTCATCGGCCTCGGCATTGCCTTCGCCATCCACTTCGTGCTGCGCTACCAGGAGGAGCGGGGGCAGGGCCAGGCACCCGACGCGGCACTCGGGCGCTGCGGCGAGACGGTCGGCGTGGCGCTGGCCGTGTGCGCGCCGACCACCGCCATCTCGTTCCTGGCCTTCACGCCCACGGCTTATGTCGGTTTGGCCCAGCTCGGCATCATCGCCGCCTTCGGCATGGCGGTCTCGCTGGTCCTGTCGCTGACGCTCCTGCCGGCACTCCTGGTCCTCGCCAACGTGCCGCCCCGGCCCTTGCGGCCGCAGCGGTTTCGGCTGGGCGCCAAGCTGCGGCTCGGCGCCACGGGTCTTGCCCTCGCCTTGGCGGTGGTGGCGGCCACCCAGGCGCCGCAGGCCCGCTTCGACGCCGATCCGCTGCGCCTGCAGGATCCAAGGGCTCCCGCCGTCGAAGCCTTTCGCCGCTTGGCCGCAACCCCCGGCACCAACCCCCACCGCATCAGCCTCCTGGTCGAGGACGCGGGCGAAGCCGCCTTGATGGCCGAACGCTTGCAAGCCTTGGCGGTGGTCGACGACGTGCTCTGGCTGGAGCGCTTCGTGCCGAGCAACCAAACGGCCAAGCTCGCCTTGATCGACGACGCCTTCTTTTTCCTGACCATCCCCGAGAGCCAGCCACTGGTGCCGAGTGCTGCGGACGAGCTGCGCCGGAGCCTGCAGGCCGCAGCGACCATGGCCGATGCGGACCTCGCTGCGTTCGCCGCTGCGGCCGCTGCCGCAGCCAGGGCCGACGCCTTGGCGCTGGTCGAGCTCGAAGCCGCCATCTTCCGCTTCTGGCCGCAGCTTTTGGACGACTTGGCCCTGGCGCTGGAGGCGGCACCGGTCACGGTCGACGACCTGCCGCCCGCCTTGGTGCAGCGCTTTCGGGCCGAGGACGGCCGGCTGCGGCTGGAGGTGACCCCGGCCCTCGGGATCGATGGCCCCGCGGCCATGCAACGCTTCGTGGGCCCGGTGCAGGATGTGGCCCCCGGTGCCACCGGCAGCCCCGTGCAGATCGTGCGCGCCGGCGAGGTCATCCGCAACGCCATGCTGCAGGCCACGCTGTTGGCCTTTCTCGGCATCACGCTGCTGTTGTGGGCGATCCTGCGCTCCTGGCGGGAACTCGCCTTCGTCCTCGTGCCCGTCCTGCTCGCGGCCCTGTTGACGGTCGGTGCCGGTGTCGTGCTCGGCCTGCCGTTCAACTTCGCCAACGTCATCGTCCTGCCGCTCCTGATCGGCTTCGGCGTCGACAGCGCCATTCACGTCGTCATGCGGACCCGCGTCCTCGCGGGTGCGCAAGCCCTCGGCGGCACCAGCACCCCGCGCGCCGTGCTCTTGAGCGCGCTCACCACCATCGCCTCGTTCGGCACCCTCGCCCTTTCCGCCCATGCCGGCACGGCGAGCATGGGCAAACTCCTCACCCTCTCGGTCCTCGCCACCCTCGTCGCCACCCTCCTGGTCCTCCCCGAAGCCATGCGCCGCCTGCGCCTCCGCTAGTGCACAGGCGCATTTGGAGCGTTCCGCTCCGACTGCGCCGCTGCACTAGCGCGTTTTCCGCAATGCTCGCCCATCCCGCACCCCCGCCCGGCCACCCATGGGATCGTACACTCGTGGGTGGTCGGGCGGGGGTGCGGGATGGGCGAAGTTCAACCTGAACGGAAAACGCGCTAGCCGACTGCGGGAAGCGGCAGGCGAGGGGAG
>RECO01000229.1 GCA_007694015.1 Geminicoccaceae bacterium | reverse complement strand
CCTGGATCATGATCGCGGTGACGCCGATGGCGACGATCGCCTGCTGGCCGAAGTTCAAGACGGCGAGCGAGGTCTGCGAACGAACCGCCGCGTCCTCGTAGGCGTGGAGCGAGCGGTCGAGCCGCTCGGTCTCGTAGGCTTCGTTGGTGAACGACTTGACCGTCTCGTAGTTGAGCAGCCCGTCGACCGCTTGGCCCGCGACCTGGCCCTCGCGCCGGTTCATCTCGCGGCGAAAACCGGTGCGCCACTCGGTGGCGATCACCGTGAAGACGGCGTAGCCGAGAATGGTCGCCGCCGTGATCGCCGCGAACGACCAGTGGTAGTTCAAGAGCAACAGGCCGATGACCAGGAGGAACTCGAACGCAGTGGGGGCGAGGTTGAACAGCACCATGCCCAAGAGGAACGTCATCGCCCGCACCCCCCGCTCGATCGCCCGCGACAGCTCGCCCGTGCGGCGGTCGAGGTGAAAGGCCAGGGGGAGGTCGAACAGGTGGCGAAAGACGTCGAGCGTCAGGCGCCGCCCCGCCCGCTGCGCCACCCGCGCGAACACCGCCTCGCGCAGCTGGCTGAACAACGCCGTGGCGAGGCGGGCACCGCCATAGGCCAGCAGCAACAGGAGCGGCAGCGTCAGGGCCGGCTCGTCCGGCAGGCTCAAGCCATCGATGACCGCCTTGTAGAGAAAGGGCACCTGCACGGCGACGAGCTTGGCCAGCACGATCAGACCGAGCGCCACCACCACCCGCAGCCGCAGGTCGGGCGCATCGACCGGCCAGAGATGCGGCAGCACGGCCCGATGCAGCCAGCGCCAGCCCGGCCGCGCCGGCGACGTCGAAGGAGAAGTCACGTCTTCACAGATCCTTTACCCAAAGGGTGCATGCTCTGGCCTGGGTGGCTGCGGCGCGTGGGACGCAGCACCCCGCATCTCCAATGGAGTTCGCCCGTGAGCGAGGCGCCGTGCGACGACCATGACCTCTTGCAGGCGTTGCCGCAATTGTCGGCCGACGACTTGATCCCCGAAATCACCAGCCTTCGCCTCGATCCCCTGGGTCGCTTGCAGCACGTCGAGCGCCGCCAACCGTTGATCGTCACCTATTCGCTGGCCGGCCGCCGCGTCACCGGGCGGCTGTCCTTCGGCGGCGACCTCCACTTCGAGGTCGGCTGCCGGCTGGCCCGCATCCCCTACAGCATCGAAGCCCCCCACTATCGCCGCATGCTGCTGGCCACCATCGAACGAATCCACCGCGCCAAGGTCGGGCATCTCGGCCTGACGCCGCGCCAGGAACTCCACCTGCGTGCCGTCATCGATCTCGGCAAGGGGCCGCTCGGCTCGGCCGACCTGCTGCACGCCCTGGTCGTCGTCGGGCTCGGGCTCCGTCCGGTCTTTCGCTGGCTCGACGCCATTCCCCTCCCTCCACCTCGTGGCGAACACGGCACAACCGGAACGTGATTTCCCTTGGACATCTATGACCAAAGTCTTTAGGACCAAGACATGGTCCGCGAGCTTGGGAGTAGGTGATGGACAGTGCCGGCACCCTCGTCGCCTTGGTGCTCGTCCCCAAAGGCTCGCCCGAGCGACGCGCCCACTGGGCCAGCCAACCCATCGCCTTCGTGCGGTTCCGCCTGGTCGGTTCGCTGAGCGAGGCGTTGGCCCGGTTGGCCGCCGAGCGGATCGATGCCGTGCTGGTCGATGGCACCGATGCCGGCGACGGCGGCATCGAGCTGGTCAAGCGCTTGGCCCCCTTGGCGAGCGACCGGCCCGTCATGCTGCTGACCCCGCGCGCGACGATGCGGGAGTTCGAGAACGTCGCGGCGGCGGCCCTGGAGAGCGACGTGCGGCTGATCGCCGACGACGGGCCCTTGGAAATCGTGCGCACGCTGCGCGACGTGGTTGCGGACTGTCGCAACCGCGAAGGCCGGCGTGAGCTGGAGCGCTTCGACCCGGTGACCGGGCTACCGGTGCGCAGCGCCTTCGTGGCCGCATTGCAGAGCCGCTTGCAGGCACGGCCGGCGCGCTTCGGCTGCCTCGTCTGCGTCGACCTCGACGGTCTGAAGGGCCTCAACGCGCTGCTCGGCGAGACCGCGACCGATGCCGTGCTGGCCCGCATCGCCGAGCGGCTGGCCGGAGCCGGTGACGACCGAGACGATCTCGCGGCCATCGGCGGCGGCCGCTTTGCCCTTTGGGCCGAAAGCCTGGACGGCGTCGAGGATGCCCTGGTGCTGGTGCGGCGGCTGTTGCGGGCGGTGGCGCGGCCGCTCCGCGCCGGCGAGCAGCGGTTGAGCCTCAGTGCAGCCGCCGGGCTCGCCTTCCACCCGGCCGACGCCCATTGCTCGGAAACCCTGCTCGCCCGCGCCGAAGCGGCCATGTACCGGGCCAAGGTCGCCGGCCCGCAAACCTACCGGCTGCACCAGCCGCTCATCGTCGGCGCGGCCCCGGCCGCCCTGCAACGCCGGGCAGCGGTGCGCAGCGACCTTGCGACCGACGCGTTGGAACTGGTGTTCGAGCCGCAGATCGACCTCAGGGTCGCCCGGCCACGCGCCGCCCGCCTGCACCTGCGCACCCGCAACGACGGCGCGATCTCCAGCCTGGCGCATTCGAACTGCGACGACCTCCTCTTGCCGCTGATCCGCTGGACGCTCGAGACCGCCGGCAGCCAAATGGCCGACTGGCTCGCCCACGACGTGCCCCTGGTGCCCTTGGTGATCGACCTGCCCTTGCGCATGATGCAGCGCAACGACGTGGTCGACATGATGCGGCGGCGGCTGCAGAGCGTGGGCTGTCACCCGGCATGGTTCGAAGCCGCCCTGCACGCCGATGCCACCGAGGTGAACCCGAGTTGCAGCACGACGGCGGCCCATGTTCAGGGCCTGCGCGATCTGGGCCTCCGGGTCACGCTCGCCGGGTTCGGGGGCCAGATCGGGGCCTTGCAGGCGTTGCGCTTTTTGCCGGCCGACGCCATCGAACTCGGCGCCGACCTCGTGCAGCGCCTGGGCGAGCCCGGTCTCGACGGCACCATCGCCCGCGCCTTGGTCACCCTGGCCCACGATCTGGGCCTGGAGGTCGGCGCCAGCGGCGTCGACCGCCCGGTGCTGGCGCGTCACGTCCGCGAGCTCGGCTGCGATTGGGCCAGCGGTGCCTGGGTGGGGGCGACCGCAACCGCCCGCGGCTTCAGCGACTGGCTCGGCAGCCACGCCGGCAACCTTCCGGCAGCTGCCGCCTCTTGAGCCTTGCAACCTCACGCCGAGCGCCCCCGCGTGCTCGGGCCGGGCTTTGGTGTTTCGTCATGGTGCTGCGCCGTTCCGGCGCACATCGGGCGAAGGGCCGCCCGCGAAAGAAGCCCGCGTCTTCACCATCGCCGCCTCCGGGCCGAAGCGGCTCCGAGCGAAGTCGACATCACGGCCGGAGCGCCCGCTCCGCGTCGGCCCCTAGCGCCACCGCATCCTCGAGCCCCGTAACGAAGCGTTCGGGGATGCCCGAGAGGCCGACGCGCGCGCCGACCAGCGCGCCTGTGAGCCCGGCTCGTGCCATGTTGTTGCCGCCACTGTTGACGGCGGTGAGCACGGCGGTTTCGAAGTCGTCGGCAAAGCGGGCAGCGTAGAAATAGGCCGCCGGCAGCAGCATGGCTTGCTGGCATGGCAGACCGTAGAGTTCCGCGACGACGATCGGATCGAGGTCCGCGAGTGCGGGGTTGCGGGCGGCGCGCTCGACGAAGCCGGGTTGCAGAAAGCAGTCCGTCGCCTGCGGCGTCACCCCGAGCCCCTCCACCCACGCCTTCGCCCGCTGGCTGGCTTCGACCAGCCCGCCGCCCTCGATCAGGCTCCGGACCGTCAGCACGAAGGCAAGCGCCTGGGCGGCGATGAACGGGTCGCGATGCGTCAGGCGGATGTCGGCGAGCGCCGTGCGCGCCAAAACCGTCGGCTCGTCGTCGAGGACGGCCGCCAAGATGGCGCCCCGCGTCGCCGCCTCCGAGGTTTCGGCAAGGCTCCCCGCCTCGCCCCAAGGCACCCCCCGCCGCCGGGCGCGCCAGACGTCGCGCATCGCCAGATCCGTCACCCGGCCGCCCTGGATGGTGCCGTCCAACGTCGCCAGGAGATCGTCCAGCCGGGCGGTGAAGTCGGCCGCATCGTAGCCGCCGCGTTCGGCGAGGCTCCGCAACAGCAAGCGTGCCACCTGGCCGGTCTGCGAGCTTTGCCCGGCGCCGAGGCCCGCGTGCCACGTCCCCGGCTTCGGCGCCACGTAGTCCCGCACCCAGCCGTGATCGCGCCGCAAGGCAGCGAGGTCGTAGTACCAATGACACCCCATGCCCAAGGCATCGCCGATCAGCGTGCCGAATACGGCCCCCAACGCCCGATCCCGCCGGCGTGTATCCATGTCCATCTCCCGCGTGGCAAAAACCGTGACATGGCGCGCCCGAACGGCTGGAGTAGGTCCCGCGTGCAGGGAGGAAGCTCATGGAACTGGAAGGGCGCAAAGCCCTGGTCATCGGCGGCGGCTCGATCCGGCCGGGCATCGGGATCGGCCGTGCCATCGCCCTCACCTATGCCCGTGCCGGCGCCCGCGTCGCCGTCGCCGACGTCGATGCAGCCGCGGCCGCCGCAACCGTGCGCATGATCCAAGACACGGGCGGTGCTGCGTCCGCCATCGGCCTCGACGTCACCGACGACGGCTCGATCCAGCGGGGCATCGCCCAAGCCCTCGCCTGGCTCGGCGGCATCGATCTCCTGCACAACAACGTCGGCCTCGGCAAAGCCGGCGACGCCGCCGACACCAGTCCCGCCGACTGGCGCCGCATCCAGGACGCCAACGTGACGGCGCTGCATGTCAGTGCCCAAGCCGTGCTGCCGACGATGACCGCGCAACGAAGCGGCGTCATCCTCACGACGTCTTCGATCGCGGCCTTGCGCCATCTCGGCTACAGCCACCTTGCCTACGCCACGACCAAGGCCGCCGCCATCCACTTCACCCGGATGCTTGCCATCGACTACGCCCGCTTCGGCATCCGCGCCAACAGCATCGTCGCCGGCCTGATCGACACCCCGCGCATCGCCGTCACGCTCCAGGCTGCCTACGATGCCAAGGGCGCCGGCGACATGCGCGCCCGCCGCGCCGCCGCCGTGCCGCTCGGCCGCATGGGCAGCGCCCAAGACGTCGCCGAAGCCGCCCTCTTCCTCGCCAGCGACCGCGCCGCCTTCATCACCGGCACCGAACTCGTCGTCGACGGCGGCCTGTCGGCCACGGTGCAGCATTGATCCAAAAACGAACGAAAAAAGGCGAAGGGGGCTTTTGGCCCCCTGCGAACCCCCCAAGCGCCGGCGATCGCCGTCGCCCTTCGAAAGGTGGCGAGAACGGTGATGGCCGGGGCGTGCCCTGGCCATCACCGTTCTCGCTGGGGGTTCCCAAGGGGGCGTAAAGCCCCCTTGGCTGCCCTTCGTCTTTTTTCCTGCAACACGTTCCCTTCGGTGCCTTCGCCCATGATCTTTCTCTTCACCGACTTCGGCAGCCGCGCGTCTTATGTCGGGCAGATGCATGCCGTGTTGGCGCGGGCGGCGCCGGGGTGCCCCAGGATCGACTTGACGCATCATGCGCCGGCCTTCGATCCGAGGCGGGCGGCGTATTTGTTGGCGGCCGAGCTTTGGATTGCGGCGCCGGGGGACGTCGTCCTGGCGATCGTCGATCCGGGGGTGGGGACGCAGCGGTGGCCCTTGGCGCTGGAAGCGGACGGGGTTTGGCTGGTCGGGCCGGACAATGGGCTCTTGACGCAGGTGGCGCACAGGGCGGCGCAAGCGCGCTGGTGGCGGATCGCCTGGCGGCCGGCACATCTTAGTGCCTCGTTTCATGGCCGCGACCTGTTCGCGCCGGTAGCGGCAAGGCTGAGCCAGGGCGACCAAGGCGACCTCGTGCCGACGGCGCCGGTGGTCGACGGCGCGGCTTGGCCGGCGGACTTGGACGAGGTGATCTTCGTCGACGACTACGGCAATGCGATGACGGGACGGCGTGCCCCAACGCTCCACGCCGGGGTTACGCTCGTGGCGAACGGGCAGCGGTTTCGCCCGGCGCGCACCTTTGCCGACGACGCGGACAGGGCGGGCTTTTGGTACGCCAACAGCCTGGGCTTGGTGGAATTGAGCCTCCGCGAGGGCTCGGCCGCCAGGCGGTTCGATCTCGCCGTCGGCACTGCGGTCACCCTTGCCCCGCGCCCGCCCACCTCCTAATGTCCGGCCATCCGCGAATGGGGCGTAGCCAAGCGGTAAGGCAGTGGGTTTTGGTCCCATGATCCCAGGTTC
>RECO01000083.1 GCA_007694015.1 Geminicoccaceae bacterium | reverse complement strand
ACGATGCGGCAGGTGCCGCACTCCATGCAGCCATCGAGGCTCACCTCGATCCGCCCGCGCTCGTTCTTGACGTAGCAGCCGGCGGGGCAGAGCTGGACCAGCGAGCGCAGTTCGTCGCTGTCGACGGCACGCCGGTGGATCTGGACGTGCGGCCGCCCCTCGTCCACCCGGTAGCGGTTCTGAAACAGGCGCTCCTCGATGCGTGGAGCGGTCGGGGTAGGTTTGGTCATCGCCAGGCCCTCGCCAGTTTGACGGCATCGGTCATCAGGTGCCACCAGCCGCCGCGCGCCGCTTTGAAGTCTTGGACCATCAGGCGCTGCTTGGTCCGCTTGTCGACACCGTCGACCCGCAGGAACGTCTGCATCGCCCGCGACAGGGCGGCCGGGTATGTGGTGAGAAAGTGCTTGTTGCCGTGGAGCATCGCGGCGAGCCCGCGGTATTTCTTCATGTCCTTCATCACGAAGGACTGCTCCAAGGCGCGGAGATAG
Organism: Geminicoccaceae bacterium; assembly: GCA_007694015.1. GTDB lineage: Bacteria > Pseudomonadota > Alphaproteobacteria > Geminicoccales > Geminicoccaceae > RECO01. The sequence continues at coordinate 5,837 of RECO01000083.1, read as the reverse complement.
CTGCCGAGTGCGGCCTTGGTGCACGGTGTGCCCTGCCGGTGCAGGGCGATCACCGTCTCGGCGGCCAGCGCACCCGTCGTCATCGCCAGGTTCGAGCCCTCGCGGTGCGCCGGGTTCACGAACTGGCCGGCATCGCCGACCACGAGCCAGCCTTCGCCCACCAATTCCGGGATGGCGTGGTAGCCGCCTTCGGGGATCAGATGCGCGACGTATTCCTTGACCTCGCCGCCCTTCAACAGCGGCGCCACCGACGGGTGCGACTTGAAGCGGTCGAGCAGGGCATAAGGGGCCGTGCCCGTCGCCTGGAAGTCGGAGATCAGGCAGCCCACCCCGATCGAGATCGATTCGCGGTTGGTGTAGAGAAAGCCCGTCCCCACCATGCCGGCCGAGACGTCGCCCATCGCTTCGATGACGACGCCGTCGTGCTCGCCCTTCAGGTTGAAGCGCTCCTGGACCACCTCGTCGGTGAGGAACACCGTTTCCTTCACCGCCAGGGCGACGTGCCGGGGGTCCAGCTCCTTTCTGAGGCCGGCGCGCTGGCCGACCAAGCCGTTCACCCCTTCGGCGAGGATGACGACGTCGGCGAAGAGGTTCTCGCCCTCGCGGTCGGTGCGCACGCCGACGACCTTGCCCGCCGCGTCCTTGACCAACTCGGTGACCGTGGTCTCGGTCAAGAGCACGGCACCGGCGGCCCGGGCTTCGGCCGCGAACCAGCGGTCGAAGGGGGCGCGGAGGATGGTGTAGCGGTTCGGCCGGTCCTCGTCGAAATCGGCCGAGCGGTAATGGGCACCGGTGTGCGAGCGCTCGTCGAGGAGCCAGACCCGCTGCTCGACGACGTGGCGCTCCAGCGGTGCTTCCTCGCGGAAGTCCGGCACGAGCCGCTCCAGGGCATCGGCGTAGAGGATCGCCCCTTGCACGTTCTTCGAGCCGGGCGTTTCACCCCGCTCGATCTGCAGCACGTCGAGTCCGGCGCGGGCCATCACCAAAGCGGCGGCGGTGCCCGCCGGTCCGGCGCCGACGACGATCGCATCGAAATGTTCGACCATGGTCCGTCCCCTCAGCTCGCGAGTGCGTGGCGGCCGAGCCGCCGCTCGACCGCGTGGGTCAAGGCCGGCAACACGGTCAGCGCGTCGGCGACCACACCGATATGGGCGAAATCGAAGATCGGCGCGTTCGCATCGAGGTTGATCGCGACGATCAAATCCGCCCCCTCGACACCCACCCGATGCTGGATCGCACCCGAGATGCCGGCGGCGATGTAGAGCCTCGGGCGGATGGTGCGCCCGGTCTGGCCGATCTGGCGCTCGGCCGGCAGCCAGCCCTTCTGCGTCACGGGCCTGGAGCAGCCGTAGTCGCCGCCGAGCGCCGCCGCGAGGTCCCGCACGAGGCGGAAGTTCTCCGCCGACTGCAACCCCATCCCACCCGCCACCACCACGTCGGCATAGGCGAGGTTGACGTCGTCGGTGGCGACGTCGGCGACGAAGTCGAGCACCTTGGTGACGACCGCGTCCTCGCCGAGCCCCAAATCGTGTTCGACGACAGCCCCGCTGCGGCCTTCGATCGGCTCCGGCATGGCCATCACCCGCGGGCGCACCGTCGCCATCTGCGGCCGTACGCCCTGGGTGTAGATGGTGCAGAGCAAGGAGCCGCCGAAGGTCGGGCGGGTGGCGGCGAGGCTCTTGTCGTCATCGACGGCCAGTGCGGTGCAATCGGCGGTGAGGCCGGTTTGCAGCGTGGTGGCGACGGCCCCGGCGAGATCGCGGCCCAAGGGCGTCGCCCCGAGCAGAAGGATCTCGGGGCGATGGCGCTCGACCAGCTCGCTGAGGGCGTGGGTGTAGGGCTGGTTGCGGTAGTCGGCCAGCACCGGGTCGGCGCAGCGATGCACACGATCGGCGCCGTAGGTTAAGGCCGCCATGGTCGCCCGCTCGATCGCCTCGCCCGGTGCCCCGAGCAGGACGGCGGCCAGCTCGCTGCCCAGTTCGTCGGCGAGCCGCCGGCCCTCGCCCATCAGCTCGAACGACACCGGGTGCACCCGGCCGCGCTCCAGCTCGACGAACACCCACACTCCGCGATGGTTGCGGTAGCGCTCCGGCAACTCCTTGGTGCGCCGGGATGCTGCTCCAGGCGGCGGCGACGTGGTCATGGGCGGTTCCTCCGAACGGGCCCGTCGGCCAGCGCCGCTTCGAGCTTCGGTTGCTGGGTGAGCACGAGGTCGAGCACGGCGTCGGCGAGCTGGCTTGGTCGCTTGCCGGTGACCGCCACCATCTGCGCGCGCTCCTGGCGCGGGCTCGGGGCGAAGACGCGGCGCACCACCGTGGGCGAGCCCCTAAGGCCGCAGCGCATCGGGTCCTCGACCCCGGCTTCGGTCGCCGACCAGGTGACGACCTCGGCCCGAGCGGCGCGCAGCACGTCGGCGACAGCGCCGCGGCGCACCTCGTTCAGCCCCTCGACGACGCTGACCAGGCAGGGCAGGCGCGAGGCCAAGACCTGCACCCCGCCCTCCGAGCGCCGCCGCACCACGATCTCGCGGCGGAGGGGATCGACCCGGTCGATCGCGGCGACGTAGGTCAGCTGCTCCAGCCCGAGCCTCCGGGCGATGCCGGGGCCCACCTGGGCGGTGTCGCCGTCGATGGTCTGCTTGCCCGTCAGCACCATGTCGATCGGCTGCTCGCGGCCGAGCGTGGTGAGCGCACTGGCAAGGGCGTAGGAGGTGGCGAGCGTGTCGGCGCCGGCGAAGCGGCGGTCGGTGATCAGCACCGCATGGTCGGCGCCGATGCCGAGCGCGCGCCGGAGCGCTTCCTCGGCCATCGGCGGGCCCATCGACAAGACGGTGACGCTGCCGCCGTACTCGTCGCGCAGTCGCAACGCCTCTTCCAGGGCGAACAGGTCGTAGGGGTTGACGATGGTCGGGACCCCCTGGCGCATGATGGTGTTGGTCACGGGATGCACGCGGATCTGGGCCGAATCCGGCACCTGCTTGATGCAGACGAAGAGGTTCAAGCCGGGCCGGTCGGCGGCGTGCGGTGGTCGTGTCATCGGACCAACTCCAACTGATCGAGGGCGACGAAGCGGGCCTGTTCCTGGCGTCGTGCCCGCTCGAACACGGCGAAGGCCGGCCGGGCGTCGGCGCCGCCCTCGACCACCGCGCGGTAGGCCGCGGTCAGGGCCCGGCGATAGGCTTCCTCCAGCGTCGCATCGTCGGCGTCGTCGAGCGCTTCCTTGACCAACCGCGCGCCCAGCCGCTGCAGGACGTGCAGCCGCGTCACCCGGAGGACCGCCGGGTCGTAGGACACGGCGAACAGCTCGAAGAAGTCTTCGGCCGCATCGAGCGTGCGCAGGCGCTCCCGGAGGGACGGCGTGGTGGTCACGGCAGGTCTCCTGGCTGGGGGGCGGTGGCCGGCAAGCTGGCCTCGACGCTGGCGTGGAGGCGCTGGAGGTCGGCTGCGTCCGGCGGCCGCTTGGTGGCGGCGACCCAGGCGCGAAGCAGCGGCAGCACTTGCCGGGCAGTGGCCGCATCAGCCGGCAGGCCGGACAGCGCCATGGCCCGCGCCAGGGCCTTGGTGCCGGAATGCTTGCCGATGGCGATGACGTGGCTGCGGCCGACGAGGCCGGGGGGCAGCCCCTCGTAGGTGGCAACGTCCTTCAACAGGCCGTCGACGTGGATGCCGGCCTCGTGGGTGAAGACGGCAGCCCCGACGACCGCCTTGGCGAGCGGCAGGGTGCGGCCCGAGGCCTCGGCCACCAAGGCCGAGAGGGCCGGTAGGCGGCGGAGGTCGATCCCGGTGCTGCCGCCGGCCATGGCGAGGGCGGCGGCCACCTCCTCGAGGGCGGCGTTGCCGGCGCGCTCGCCGAGGCCGTTCACCGTCACGCTCAGGTGGCTGGCCCCGGCGGCGGCGGCAGCGACGGTGTTCGCGGTCGCCATGCCGAGATCGTCGTGGCCGTGAAACTCGAGGTCGATCGCCGTCGTCGTGCGCAGCCGGCTGACCAGGTCGTGGGTCTGGAAGGGGTCGAGCACGCCCACCGTGTCGGCGAGGCGTAGGCGGACAGCGCCTTCGGCCCGCGCCAACTCGGCCAGTTCGGCCAGGAAGTCCGGATCTGCCCGCGACGCGTCCTCGCAGCCGAGCGAGGGCACGAGGCCGAGTGCGGTCGCTCGGCGCAACAGGCGGGCGGTGGTGGCCTTGGCCCAGTCGCGGTCGGCGCCAAGCTTCCCCCGGAGCTGGCCGTCGGAGGCCGGCACCACCAGATGCACACGGCGCACGCCGGTGGTTCGGGCCGCGTCGAGGTCGCCCTCGCGCAAGCGGCACCAGACCACCGGAGCCGCCCGCGACAGGTCGGCGGCAACGGCCCGGATGTCGGCGATTTCGTCGTCGCCCATGGCGGGGATGCCGACCTCGATCTCGGCGACTCCGGCGGCCTCCAACTGACGGGCGATCCGTCGCTTTTCGTCGCGGCTGAAGGCCACCCCGGCTGCCTGCTCGCCATCGCGCAGCGTCGTGTCGCTGATGAAGACGGGGCCGGGCGGCACCAGCCGTTCGGGCCGCGTGAGCGCGGCGTTCATGAGGGCTCTCCCGGTGCGGTGCCGAGGGTGTCGGCCGCCAGAAGCGGTTGTGCGGTCCAAGGGTTCGCGCGCCACGGGTCCAGCGGCAGCACGCGCATCGGCCGGCCCAAGGCGGCGGAGAGCCGCTCTTGCAGGCCGGCGAGGCTCACCGGTGCGACGACGCAGCCGAAACAAGCGCCGGTCAGTTCGACGCGCACAACGGCACCGACCACGTCGATCAGGTCGAGATCGCCGCCATCGGCTTGGAAGATCGGTCGCAAGGTGTCGATCACGCCGGCGGCGATGGCGAGCTCTTCGGGGCTCGCCGGGCGACGATCGGGGCTCGGATCGCCCACCCGCGCACGCAGTTGGCCAGCGGGACGGCGCTGCATACGGACTTCGGCCATGACCGCCCCCTCAGCAGAACGACTTGCCGCAGCCGCAACCGGCCGTGGCGTTGGGGTTGTCGAAGACGAAGCCGGTGCGCTCCAGCCCGTTGACGAAGTCGACCGTCGCCCCCCGGAGGTGCGGCGCACTCACCGGATCGACCAGCACGGTGACGTCGTCGAAGGTGAGCACGGCGTCGTCGGCTTCGACATCGAGGTCGAGGGCCATGCCGTAACGGAGGCCCGCGCAACCGCCGCTCTCGACGACGATGCGCAAGAACGCGGCCGGCGCGCCCGCCCCCGCGATCACCGTGCGGATGGCGGTTCGAGCTTTCTCGGTCAATTTCAGCATGGCGTGCTCTCCGTCGACACAATCCGCGTCGAGGCTCTTTCAGCAACCGCCGTGCCATCAACAAAATGTAAATAAAAACAATGTATTACGAACATTTCGAGGCGCGCCTCAGGGGGCACATTCCGACATTGGCGGGTTTGCGACACGACGCTGGTCGGCAGCAAGCGACGGATCGTGAACGACGACGAGGCCCTGGCCGCCAAGGCGAAGGCAGCCGAGGTGGTCACACGCTTCGACGGCTGGATTTTCGAGGACGTGGAGCGGGCAACACGGTTGGTCCGCCTCTACAAGGGGTAGGTTCAGGATACGTGTGAAATCTAGTCACAAGGAGCCGCCTATGTTGAGCGCACCCGCTTGGTGATCTCACCGACGCGGCTATGGCTGGCCCGGCCGTCGATCCGGCGGTGAATCGCGCGCACGTTGAGTTCCGTCGCTCGCGCCAGCGTCTCGATCTCACACACGAGCGTCGGCGGCGCGGGCGGTCGGCCGAGCCGGCGCCCCCGAGCGCGCGCCGCGCTCATGCCGGCGGTGACGCGCGCGCTGATCAACGTTGATTCGAGTT
>RECO01000152.1 GCA_007694015.1 Geminicoccaceae bacterium | reverse complement strand
GGTCGAGACCATCTTCGACACCCTCAACGCCAAGGCCGCGATCTTCGCCATCGAGAGCTTACGCGACGCAGGTGTCGACCTGCCGCCCGTGATGATCTCCGGCACCATCACCGACCGCTCCGGGCGCACCCTCACCGGCCAGACGCCCGAGGCCTTTTGGACCTCGATCAGCCACAGCCGCCCCTTCGCCGTGGGCCTCAACTGCGCGCTTGGTGCGGCCGACATGCGCCCGCACCTGAAGGCGCTCGCCGAGGTCGCCGACACCCGCATCTCCGCCTACCCCAATGCCGGCCTGCCCAACGAAATGGGCGGTTACGACGAGACGCCCGAGACCACCGCCGCCCATTTGCGCGAATGGGCCGAAGCCGGCCTCGTCAACATCGTCGGCGGCTGCTGCGGCACCACGCCCGCGCACATCCAGGCCATCGTCCAAGCCGTCGAGGGGCTGCCGCCGCGCCGGGTGCCGGCGCACGTGCCGCGCCTGCGTCTCTCCGGCCTCGAGCTGTTCGAGGCGGCATGAGCGGGATCATCAACTTCGTCGTCGTCGGCGAGCGGACCAACGTCACCGGCTCCGCCCGCTTCAAGAAGCTGATCTTGAATGGCGACTACACCGCCGCGGTCGAGGTCGCGCGCCAGCAGGTCCTGAACGGCGCCCAGATCATCGACGTCAACATGGACGAGGGCCTGCTCGACGGCGTTGCGGCCATGCGGACCTTCTTGAACCTGATCGCCGCCGAGCCCGACATCGCCCGCGTGCCGGTGATGATCGACAGCTCGAAATGGGAAGTGATCGAGGCCGGCCTCAAATGCGTCCAGGGCAAGGCCGTGGTCAATTCGATCAGCCTCAAGGAGGGCGAAGAGCCCTTCCTCGAGCAGGCCCGGCTGATCCGCCGCTACGGCGCCGCCGTCGTCGTCATGGCCTTCGACGAGACCGGCCAGGCCGAAACCGCCGAACACAAATTCGCCATCGCCAAGCGCTCCTACGACCTCCTGGTCGACGCGGTCGGCATGGCCCCCGAAGACATCATCTTCGATCCCAACATCTTCGCCGTCGCCACCGGCATCGAGGAGCACAGCACCTACGCCGTCGCCTTCTTCGAGGCGACGCGGATGATCAAGCAGGCGATGCCCCTGGTCCACGTCTCCGGCGGGCTTTCCAACGTCTCGTTCTCGTTCCGCGGCAACGACGCCGTGCGCGAGGCGATGCACTCGGCCTTCCTCTACCACGCCACCCGCGCCGGCATGGACATGGCCATCGTCAACGCCGGCCAGATCACCGTCTACGACGACATCCCGGAGGAACTCCGCGAGCGCGTCGAGGACGTGCTCTTGAACCGCCGGCCGGATGCGACCGAGCGCCTGTTGGAGATCGCCGACAAGTACCGCGGCAAGGGCGAGGCGCAGAAAACGGCCGACCCCGCTTGGCGCGAGGCGCCGGTCGCGGCGCGCCTCAGCCACGCCCTGGTCCACGGCATCGCCGACTTCGTGGTCGACGATACCGAGGAGGCGCGCCAACAGGCCGAACGCCCGCTCGACGTCATCGAAGGCCCCCTGATGGCCGGCATGAACGTGGTCGGCGACCTGTTCGGTGCCGGCAAGATGTTTTTGCCCCAGGTGGTGAAATCGGCCCGCGTCATGAAGACGGCGGTCGCCCACCTCCTCCCCTACATGGAAGAGGAAAAGAAGCGCAACGCCGACACCTCCGCCAAGGGCAAGATCCTGATGGCGACGGTGAAGGGCGACGTGCACGACATCGGCAAGAACATCGTCGGCGTCGTGCTCCAGTGCAACAACTACGACGTCGTCGACTTGGGCGTGATGGTGCCGACCGAGACCATCATCGAGCGCGCCAAGGCGGAGAAGGTCGACATCATCGGCCTCTCCGGCCTGATCACCCCGAGCCTCGACCGCATGGTCGAGGTCGCGGCCGAAATGCGCCGCCAGGGGATGACCATCCCGCTGCTGATCGGCGGTGCCACCACCTCGAAAAAGCACACGGCCCTCAGGATCGCGCCCGAATACGCGCCCGGCGTGTTGCACGTCGACGACGCGTCGAAGGCGGTCGGCGTGGTCTCACGGCTGCTCTCGAAGACCCAGCGCAGCGACATCCTCGCCGAAACCCGCGCCGCCCAGCAGGCACTCCGCACCAGCGGTGCCCGCGACGGCGGCACCCGCCCGACGGTGCCGCTCGACCAGGCCCGCGCCAACCGCTTCAACGGCGACTGGACGACCTACACCCCGCCGGCGCCCACCTTCAACGGTTTGCGCACCTTCGCCCCCTACGACATCGCCGAACTCGTCCCCTACATCGACTGGACGCCCTTCTTCCGCACCTGGGAGATGAAGGGCACGTTCCCCGCCATCCTCGACGACCCGCTGCAAGGCTCAGCCGCGCGCGACCTGTTCGAGGCCGCCAACGCCATGCTCGCCCGCATCGCCGCGGAACAGTGGTTCACGGCCAAGGCCGTGGTCGGCTTCTGGCCCGCCAATGCCGTCGGCGACGACATCGAAGTCTATGCCGACGCGACCCGCACCCAAATCGCCGCCCACCTCTGCACGCTGCGCCAACAGGGCAGCAAGGGCGGCGGCCGGGTCAACTACGCGCTCGCCGACTTCATCGCCCCCAAAGGCACGCCCGACTGGATCGGCGGCTTCGCCGTCACCGCCGGCCCCGAGGTCCACGACCGCGCCGACGCCTACAAACGCGACCACGACGACTTCAACGCCATCCTCGTCCAAGCCCTCGGCGACCGCCTCGCCGAAGCCTTCGCCGAGCGCATGCACGAGCGGGTGCGAAAAGAATTCTGGGCCTACGCCCCGGATGAAGCCCTCGCCAACGACGACCTCATCCGCGAACGCTACCAGGGCATCCGTCCGGCCCCGGGCTACCCCGCCTGCCCGGACCACACCGAAAAACAGAAGCTCTTCGACCTGCTCCAGGCCGAAGCCAATACCGGCCTGGAACTCACCGAAAGCTTCGCCATGTGGCCGTCGGCCGCCGTCTCCGGCTGGTACTTCGCCCACCCGGCAGCCGCCTATTTCGGCGTCGGCCGCATCGGCGAGGACCAGGTCGTCGACTACGCAAAGCGCAAGGGCATGAGCCGCCAAGAGGCCGAACGCTGGCTCCAACCCAACCTCGCCTACGACCCCGAAGCCGGCACCGCCCTCGAGCAGAGCGCCGCCTGAGGCGGTAAGGTAAGGGAAGGTAAGGGAAGGTAAGGTAAGGTAAGGTAAGGTAAGGGAAGGGGGGGACTTGATGGTCCCCCCTTCGACCCCCCAAGCCGCGGCGTTGCCGCGGCCACTCGGCAGGAGAGGTAGCGTCGCTGCCTTTCGGTTCGATCGAGCAAGGGTTAGGCTTGGGGCTGGCGAGACGGCGACGGGGCGCGGGCAAGTGACGCAAGACCTGTTGGATGCCAGCCTCAGGGCACTGGCAGAGACCGACGAGGCCGAGCGGCCCTTCCTGGTCGCCCGATTGCGCCAATTGCTGCTGAAGGAACCGGCGGCAGTCGTCCGCCTGGTCCGACACTTGATCGCATCGATCGACCACCCGGCGTTGGACCAGCCGCTGGACCTGCTCGTCGGCGTGCTCGACGAAGCGCGGATGAGCCAGGAGAACGGCTCGCCCGAAGGACCGGCCTTGTTGGAACGGTTGGCGAGCGAGGTGGCGACGCTCGAGGCCGAGGGCCGGCTGCCGCTCGCCGCACGCTTGGGGCTGGGGCAGGCCTATGCCCGTGCCGACTTGGCGCTGCCGCCACGGCTCCAGTTCAGCTTGGCCGAGTTCGAAGCGGCCTCCCCGATGGAGGCCATCGGCGAGCCCGGCGCCGAGTTCGACCGTCTGCTCGACCAGGTGCGGGAGATGGGCGGCGGCGAGCCGTGGCACCTCCATACGACCATCAAGGAACTCATGGCCGCCTTTCCCACGGAAATGCGCGCCGCGATGGTCGCCGAACTCGCCGCCCGGCCGGACGCGGATTTGCGCCGGCTCGCCCTCTATTGGCTGCTCGACCCCGAGCCGGCCTTGCGTGAAGCCGCAGCCGGAGCCTGGCTGCGGCGTGCGCGCAGCCGTGTGATCGACGGCGCCGAGCTGGCGAAGCTCACCCTGCTGCGCAAATGGCAGCCGGCCGACGGCGTCCGGGCGCTTCTCGATCAGACCATCCGCGAGGCGCTGCAGCGGGGCGTCCAGCCAACAGCGCCGCCCAAACCGTGGCAGGTGCGGCGCGTTCAGGCGTCCATCCCCGACGGCGTGGGGGCGCAGAGCTTCGCGGTGGCAGCGCAGCGCGGCCGCGCCCGCGTCGTTGCCATGTTGCTCTTCAAGGCCGGATACGGCGTCAAGGACGCCTTCGTCATCGCCTGCCGCAATGCCGCCGAACAGCGGAACATGATGGATCGCCTCGTCGATGAACGGGTCGGGCTCCTGGTCGACGTGCCCTTCCTGCACCGCGCCTTGGGCTACGCCTTGGGCGAGGGGCTGGACCAGGGGGTGTTGCCTTCGCCCGCGCTCGTCGACGTGGCGGAGATCATCGGCAGCGACGCGTTGCAGCCCCTGCCGCACGACGTCCACGCCCTTTTGGCCGACCTCGACCCCGAAGGACGCTCCCGAAATCTGACGCCGGAAGCGGCCACGGCCGCCGGCAAAGCCGCGCTCGCCGCATTGCTCGACGTCGCCCTCGGCGACACGTGGTTCGAGGACACGGGCGAGCTGCGCGCGGCGTTGGCGGCGGCCCCCTTCACCGCCGCCCGCTACGCCGCGTTTTGGAACCATTTCGAAGGCCGCCGTGCCTTTTGGGCGGCCATCCTCGTCCGCACCGCGATGCTGCTCCGCACCACCGAGCCCGCCGACGAGGCGGCTTGGGTCGGCTGCGCGATGACCGCCCGCGCGCTCGTCGACGGCGAGCCCCTGCCCGGCCTGCTCTTGATCGAGGCCATCACCCACGCCTCGTTGAAGGCCTTCGAGGCGCGCAGCGAAGCGCCGCCGCTGGACGAGGCCGAACCGGCCGCAGCCCTGGAGGCGACCGGGTTGACGGGTGAGTGGTTGGACGGCTGGCTCACCGCCGGCATGACCGCCCCCCGTGAGGTCGCGCCTGCGGCTTGGCTCGAAAGCTTCGTGCACCGCCTGACCCGCGACGAGCACGTCGACTGGCAGGGCGTGCTCATGGCGCTGCAAGGCCGCACGCTCCCGGTCACCGACTATCTGGCCGAGCCGACTTCAGCCGCCGCGCACCTCTTGGCCCTCCAGCCGGCGGAGCGCCGGGCCTGGGTCCAGGGCTTCCTCGCCTTCGTCGACGCCGTCCCGAAGGCATGGCCGCAAAGGAAGCTCAGCCGCGACGACCGCCTCATGCTCGCCTGCCTGGAGGACGCCACCAGCGACATGCCCGACGCGGTTGCGCGCCGCATCGCCACCTGGCTCACCCGCTGACGTCGAGCCTACGGCCGCTCCGCCGCCCCCCAAGGGTGGCCGGAGCGAGCCGCGCACCTCACCAATCCGTAAGCCTGCCGACAACGGGGCATGAGGCAGGGCACCTTATCTCACCGGGCAGTTGCGTTTCGTCCCCGGAGAGCCCTGTCATGCCCGAACTTCGCGCACCCCGTGGTCTTGCCCAGAGTTTCGCCTTCGCCCTCTTGGCGACGGCCTTGGTCGTGCCGCCGGCCGTGGCCGAGGTGCCCGCGCCGCCGCCGCCCGCCCTTGGCTGGCTTGCCGGCGCCGGGTTTGCCGACGTCGCCGAAGCGGTCGGGCCGGCGGTGGTCCAGGTGATCGCGCCGCGCCAGGTCGCCGCCCGTGAGGGGGCCGAGTTTCAACTGCCGCCAGAGCTGCGCAATTCGCCCCTGGGCGAGCTGTTCCGCCGCTTCGGTGAGCGCCAAGGCCCCGACGCGCCGCGCCGTGGCGGCCAGGGCTCGGGCTTCGTCATCGACCAGAGCGGCATCATCGTCACCAACGCCCACGTCATCGCCGATGCCGACGAGGTCCGCGTCGTCCTGGCCGACGGCCGCCGTTTGGAGGCGACCGTGATCGGCAGCGATGCGGCGACCGATCTCGCCGTCTTGCAGGTCGAGGCCGACGCGCCGTTGCCCACGATCGCCCTCGGCGACAGCGACGCCTTGCGGGTCGGCGAGCCCGTGATGGCGATGGGCAACCCCTTCGGTCTCGGCGGCACCGTCACGGCCGGCATCGTCTCCGCGCGTGGCCGCACCATCGGTGCCAGCGCCTTCGACGACTTCATCCAGACCGACGCCCCGATCAACCCCGGCAATTCCGGCGGGCCCCTGGTCAACGCCGCCGGCGAGGTGGTCGGCGTCAACACCGCCATCTTCTCGCCCTCGGGCGGCAATGTCGGCATCGGCTTCGCCATCCCGGCCAATCTGGTGCAGGAGATCGTGGCGCAGCTGCGCGACGACGGCGGCATCACCCGCGGCTGGCTCGGCGTCGCCCTGCAAAGGCTCGACGGCGACCTCGCTGCCGCCTTGGGCACGACCACCGAGGAAGGTGCCCTCGTCAGCAGCATCGAGCCGGAGAGCCCGGCCGAAGCCGCCGGCCTCGAGCCCGGCGACGTCGTCGTCGCGGTCAACGGCGATGCCATCGACAGCACCCGCGCCCTGGCGCTCGCCATCGCCGCCCTGCCCCCCGGCACCGAGGCCGAGCTCACCCTGGAACGGAGCGGCGAACGCCTGACCAAGGGCGTGACGCTCGGCGACCACCCGTCCAACCGTCCAGCCGCCCAACCCCCGGCCGCCGAGCCGGCAGCCCTCGGGCTGGAACTGCGCTCCCGCGACGAGGGCGGTCTCGTCGTCACCGCGGTCGCGCCCGAGAGCCCAGCCGCCGCCCTCGGCATGCGCCAGGGCGACGTCATCCTCCGCGCCGGCGACCGCAACGTCACCACACCGGCCGACGTCGGCGCCGCCGTCGCCGCCGCCGAAACCGCCGGCCGCGCCTCGATTGCCCTCCAGATCGAGCGCAACGGCCGCCGCACGTTCCTCGCGGTTCCGCTGGGCACGGCCTGAGGAAAAGAGGAAGAGGACGAGAAGTATTCTAGGGGGCTTTTGGCCCCCTAGGACCCCCGAGCCGCGGCGTTGCCGCGGCCACGTTGAGGGCCTCTGGTATAGGACATCGGGCCTAAGTGGGGTAGAATGAGGGGGTGATGGTCGGCGGGGCGGGCAACGGGCTTGAAAACCCGCAGGACAAAACGAACCCAAAACGGCGTTTTCTGATGCGTTATCAAGGGTTTGTGGGCATTTTGCCGTGCCGGAAAAGGTGCGGTTTCGCCGCCAAGCCATCGACGGCGGACCCCGTTTCGCTTAGGCACCGCCGTCGACACCACACAGGGGGGAACGGCGATGGATTTGGGGCTCACGGGTAAACGCGCGGTCGTTTTTGCCGGCACGCGCGGCCTCGGGCGAGGGATCGCCCAGGCCTTGGCCGGCGAAGGTGCCGTGGTGATGGTCGCTGGCCGCAACGATGCCGAAGGAGCTGCCGCCGAGATTGCTGGCGCAAGTGGCGGTCGCGTGCAGGGCTTTTCGGTCGATCTCTACGAACGTTCGGGCGTCGATACGCTCTTGGACCACGCCGAGACCACGCTCGGCGGCATCGACGTCCTGGTCTTGAACGGCGGCGGCCCGCCGCCCGCCCCGGCGCTCGAGATCGACGCCGCCGGCTGGGCGCTCTGGTTCGAGCGCATGGTGGCCAATCTCGTCCACGCCGCCAACCGCACCGTGCCGGCCATGTGCGAACGCGGCTGGGGGCGGCTCTTGACCGTCAGCTCGTCGGCAGCCTTGGCCCCATTGCCTACCATGGCCCTCTCCAACAGCCTGCGCGCCGGGCTCATCGCCTGGAACAAGACACTCGCCGGCGAGATCGCGGCCAAGGGCGTCACCTGCAACATGATCGTCCCCGGCCGCATCCAGACCGAGCGGGTCGACGCCCTCGACGCGGCGGCGGCGAAGCGCCAGGGCACCACGCCGGAAGCCGTCCGTCAGGCATCGGTCGCGACCATCCCGGTCGGCCGCTACGGCACCATCGAGGAGTTCGGCGCGGTCGGCGCCTTTCTCTGCTCCGCCCAGGCAAGCTACCTCACCGGCAGCGCCATCCGCGTCGACGGCGGCCTCATTCGCGCCCTTTGAGCGCGAAGGCCGCCAGCGCCTCGTAATGCGGCAGCGCGTCGTCGGCGAGGCGCTGCCGCTCGGCACTCAGCTGCTTCGGCGGGTCCGGTGGCGTGAAGCCGGTGGAGCGCTGCACGCTGTCGTACCAGTGCGCCGCCCAAGGCCCGTCGCTGGCGCGCGGCCCCGAAGGCCAAGCCAGCATCGCCGCATCGAAGGCGATGCCGAGTGCTGCGCACAACGCCCGCAAGGTCGCCTCCGGGGCCCGCCGCACGTCATCCGCATCGACCACCGGCGGTGCTGCCCCCAACCGATCCGCCACCCGCTCGAACAGCCGCCGCTGCTCCCAAAAGCCGAGGTCGGCCAGCGTCAACTCGGCCCGCTTCGCCTCGTAGCTCGCCACCACCGCCTCCGGCCGGCGGATCAGAAAGGCGTTGGTGACGTGGTCCATCCAGTCGAGCGGCACGCCGTCCACCATGTGGTGGGTCATGTGCTTTTGATAAAAGACGGCCGCACCCTCGGGGATCGGCCCGATGCACCGCTCGGCCACCACCGCCGCGTCGTTCTCCCACGCCGCCAATGTCGCCGCGCGCAGCGGGTGGTCGATCCCGGTCAGGAGCAGATAGGGCGCGTAGAACGGCTCGTCCCACACCACGCAATCGGCCCGGTTCTCGAAGCTGCGCATCATCGCCGTCGAAAGGTTGCGCGGCCCCGACCACATGGCGATCCGCACGCTCATGCCACGGCTGCCCGCACGAGCCGCATGTAGAGGTCCCTGATCCGCCGCGTCACCGGCCCCGGCCCGCCGTCGCCGATCGGCCGGCCGTCGATCATCGAGACGGGCGTCTGCGCGCCGAAGGTGCCGGTGATGAAGGCCTCCTCCGCGTCGTAGGTCTCCACCAGCGAGAAGTTGCGCTCGAACACCGGAATGCCCTGCGTCCGGCACAGCTCGATCACCTTCTTCCGCGTGATCCCGTTCATGCAATAGTCGCCGGTCGAGGTCCAAACCTCGCCCCGCCGCACGATGAAGAAATTGCAGCTGTTGGTCGTGTTCACGAAACCGTGCGGGTCCAGCATCAAGGCCTCGTCGGCCCCCGCCTTCTGCGCATGGATGCCCGCGAGAATGCAGTTCAGCTTCGAATGCGAGTTCAGCTTCGGGTCCTGCGTCACCGGCAAGCCACGAAAGATCGGCACGGTGAACAGATGGATGCCGCGCTGGAACGTCGCCGCACTCGGCTTGCTCCACTCCATGATGATGACCACCGTCGGCCCTTCCTTGCTGAGCCGCGGGTCCTGAAACGGCTTCGCCTTCTTGCCGCGCGTCACCATCAACCGCGCATGCACGTTCTCCCGCATCCCGTTCGCCTCGGCCGTCGCATCCAACGCTTCGACCAACTGCGCCCGCGTCATGCCGATCTCGAGGTCGATCGCCTTCGCCGCTTCGAACAGCCGATCCAAATGCTCGCCCAGGAACGCCCAGCGCCCGTCATGAAGCCGGAGCCCTTCCCAGACCCCATCCCCCAGCATGAACCCGGCATCGTAGACCGAAACCACCGCCTCCGCCTTCGGCACGATCCGCCCGTTCACGTAAAGCAACAGCCGCTCGTTGCGCTCGTCCGCCTCGGCATCGTGCGTCGACGTCTCGCTGGTCGCCATCATCCCCTCCTCGATCCGACAGAACCTCTTGCGCCCAGCCCCCGAGCACCGCAACCTCGACCGAATGGGCCGAGGCTGCGGCGACGGCAGGGAAGGAAGGAAAGAAAGGGAAAGGGGGGACTTGATGGTCCCCCCTAAAACCCCCCAGGCAGCGGCGCTGCCGCTGCCACATTTCAAATGTGGCGGCGGCGCAGCCGTCGCCTCGGGGGTCCTAGGGGGCCAAAAGCCCCCTAGTCCCTTTCTTTCCTTCCTTCCCTTCCGGCCGCCGTGCCGCGCCCGTATCAGGGAGGCTAAAGACATGGCCGAGATAGCGGCCCCACTCATCGTACCTGGCGTGCGGCCGGGTTTGCGTGTCGTCGTCAGTGCCGGCGCGGCCGGGATCGGTCGTGCCATTGCCGACGCTTTCATCGCGCATGGTGCCAAGGTCGTCGTTTCGGACGTCGACGAGGCGGCGCTCAGCGGCTTTCGGAGTGCCCATCCCGAACATGGGGCGCTGCACGCCGATGCCGGTGATGGGGCGGCGGTCGAGCGCTTCATGGGCGAGGCGATCGACCGGCTCGGCGGTTTGGATGTCCTGGTGAACAACGCTGGGATTGCCGGGCCGACGGCACCGATCGAGGCGATTACACCCGAGGACTGGCAGCGCACCATCGCCATCAACCTCGATGGCATGTTCCACCACACCCGCCACGCGGTGCCGTCGTTGAAGGCGGCAGCAGCGGCGCATGGGGCCGCCTGGATCACCAACCTCGCCTCGGTCGCCGGCCGGCTCGGCTTTCCCTACCGCACGCCTTATGCGGCCTCGAAATGGGGTGTGGTGGGGCTGACCGAGAGCTTGTCCTTGGAGCTCGGGCCACGCGGTATTCGGGTGAACGCGCTGTTGCCGGGGGTGGTCGAGGGGCCGCGCATCGAGCGCGTGTTCCAAGGCCGCGCCCAGGCCCTCGGCATCACCCCCGAAGAGGCCAAGGCGCAAGGCCTCGCCAAGGTGGCGCTGGGGGGGATGGTGACCGGCCAGGACGTCGCCAACATGGCCATCGTCCTCTGCTCGCCCTTGGGCCACCACATCGCCGGTCAGCCGATCAGCGTCTGCGGCCACGTGTTCGCGCTATGACCAACAACGCCAAGATCGTCGCCATCGTCGGCACCGGCCTGATCGGCCGCGCCTGGGCCGCCGCCTTCGCCCGCGCCGGCTGGAGCGTGCGTCTGTGGGACCCGACCGAGGGCGCGGCGGTAGCGGCCAGCATCTGGCTGCCCGAGGCCCTAGCCGACCTCCACACCGCCGGCCTGCTCGATCAGATACCCGCGCTCGACGTCACCTGCCCTGCCACGCTCCAAGAAGCGGTCCAGGGCGTCGCCTACGTCCAGGAGAGTGCCCCCGAACGTCTGGACGTGAAGCTCGCGCTTTGGGCCGACCTCGACCGGTTCGCCCCAATCGACGCGGTGCTCGCCAGTTCGACCTCGGCCATCCCGGCGTCGCGCTTCACCGAAAAGCTGGAGGGCCGCGGGCGCTGCCTCGTTGCCCACCCCCTGAACCCGCCGCATCTGATCCCGGCCGTGGAACTGGTGCCCACGCCCTGGACCGTGCCCGCCACGGTCGAGCTTGCCGAAGCCATCATGACGTCGATCGGCCAGGCCCCGATTCGGCTGGAACGCGAAATCGAAGCCTTCGTCGTCAACCGCCTGCAGATGGCGCTGCTCGAGGAGGCGTTCCGTCTCGTCGAGCAAGGCGTGTGCGACGCCGATGCCATCGACGTTGCCGTGAAGGACGGCTTGGCGCTGCGCTGGGCCTTCATGGGGCCGTTCGAGACCATCGACCTCAACGCGCCGGGCGGTGTGCGGGACTACGTCCAGCGCTACCAGGGCATCGGTGAGATGCTGTTCCCGCAAATGCAGTGGCGGGCCGACTGGGCGGGCGCTGCCCTCGAGCGCATCGAGGCCACCCGCCGCGCGCAGCTGCCCACGGCCGAACTGCCCGAGCGCACGCGCTGGCGCGACCGCCGCCTGATGGCCCTCTTGGCCCACAAGAAACGCACCCAAACCGACCTCGGCGACTGAAGGAACGCTCCCATGGCCCATACCGATCCCGTCATCATCACCTGCGCCGTCACCGGCTCGATCCACACCCCCTCGATGTCGCCGCACCTGCCGATCACCGCCGACCAGATCGTCGAGGCCGCCGTCGGTGCCGCCGAGGCCGGCGCCGCCGTCATCCACCTGCACGCCCGCGATCAAAAGACCGGTGCTCCCGACCAGTCCATCGACGCCTTCATGCAGTTCCTGCCGCGCATCAAGCAGCGCAGCGCTGCCGTGCTCAACCTCACCACCGGTGGGGCCGCGACGATGACGGTCGATGAGCGCGCTGGCCCGGCATCCAAGCTCAAGCCCGAAGTCGCGTCCTTGAACATGGGCTCGATGAACTTCGGCCTCTATCCCATGCTCAACCGCTTCAAGGACTTCCAGCACGACTGGGAGCGGCCCTACCTCGAAGGCAGCAAGGACCGCATCTTCAAGAACACCTTCGCCGACATCGAATACGTGCTGACCAGCTGCCGCGCCAACGACACCCGCTTCGAGTTCGAGTGCTACGACATCGGCCACCTCTACACCCTCGCCCACTTCCTCGACCGCGGCCTGGTCGAACCGCCGCTGTTCGTCCAAAGCGTCTTCGGCATCCTCGGCGGCATCGGCGCCCACCCGGAAGACGTGGCGCACATGAAGCGCACCGCCGACCGCCTGTTCGGCACCGCCTATCGCTGGTCCGTCCTCGGCGCCGGCAGGAACCAGATGGTGGTGGCCGCCATCGCCGGTGCCATGGGCGCCAACGTCAGGGTCGGCCTCGAAGACAGCTTGTGGGACGGCCCCGGCAAGCTCGCCACCACCAACGCCGACCAGGTCCGTCGTGTGCGCCAAATCCTCGAAGGCCTCGGCCGCACCATCGCCACCCCCGACCAAGCCCGCGACATCCTAAGCCTCAAAGGCGCCGACCAGGTCGGGTTCTAGGCAGGAAAGTAAGGAAGCAAGGCACGCGGGGGCTCGCCCCCGCGCCCCCGAAACTGGAGGGCTTGGCGTCCGCGCCTTACGTTGTTGTCCCGGCCTTGCTATGTTTGAGAAAGCAAGGTGAGGGTGCGCGATGTTCCAATCGACCGTGACGAGTAAGGGACAGACCACACTTCCCCGCGCCGTCCGCGATGCGCTCGGCCTCGGGCCCGGTGACAGGGTCCGCTATGTCGTCACGCCCGAAGGGGTGCGCTTGATCAAGGTGCAGCCCGTGATGCGGCTCGCCGGCAGCCTTCGGCACGCAGGGCCACCCGTCTCGCTGGAGGACATGGACGAAGCCATCGCCGCGGCCGCAACCGAACGTTCGCGCCTGGGATGATCGGCCTCGACATCAATGTCATCGTCCGCTTCTTCGTCGACGACGACCCCACCCAGGCGCCGCTTGCGCGCGACCTCTTCGCATCGCTCACCGCAGAAACGCGCGGCTTCGTGGCGCGCGAGACGCTCGTCGAACTCGCTTGGGTCCTTGCCCGCGCCTACCGAGCCGGCATCGCCGACTTCGCCGACCTCATGATCGTCGCAGCCTCACGGCGCTAAGGCTGCACCCATCTCGTCACCTTCGACCGCCGCGTCGGCCGGCTGGCCGGCGCGCGACCGCTGCGCTGAACAGGTTGCCCATGCCGATGAAGCAGCCGCCGCACCCGGGGCTTTCCGTCCGCCACGACTGTATCGACCCCGCGGGCCTGACCATCGCCGAGGCGGCCAACCACCTGGGTGTCAGCCGGAAGCAACTGTCAGACCTCGTCAACGCTCGCGCCGGCATCTCGCCAGAAATGGCCATCCGCCTCGACAAGGCCTTCGGCGGCGGCGCCGACACCTGGTACCACCTCCAAAGCGCCTACGACCTCGCCCGCGCCATGGAACGCGCCGACCAGATCGAGGTCGCCCGCGTCACCCCAACCGCCTGACCAGCCGCGCTCCAATCGTCATCGTTTCGTCACGCAAGGGCCTTAGCCTCCCGTCACGCCATGCTGGGAGGGAAGATGACGCCCGAGACCACCGGCGTGCCACCTTGGCAGGCGCGCGCGGCGCGGTTGTTGAGCGAGTTGGGTGCGCTGCGGCAGGCCGTGGCCGCCGAGGGCGACGACCGCTTTCGCGCTTGGGCGCCCTCGGTCGTGCGGGCGCCCTTTCGCACCAGCGCCCACAACCTCGCCTGCTACCTGGCACTCCGCCACCGCGACCTGCGCCCCTTGCAGGCGGCGCTGCGCGCCTACGGCCTCTCCTCGCTCGGGCGGCTGGAAAGCCGGGTCTTGACCCACCTCGACGCCACGCTCGGCGCCCTCTCGGCCATCGCCGGTGCCCCCGTCCCCGCCGGCGCCTTCGTCGAGCCCGCCACCTACCTCGCCGGCGAACACCGCCTCGAAGCCTCGAGCGACGAGCTGTTCGGCCCGACCCAGCGCCCCCGCCGCGTCCGGCTCATGGTGACCCTGCCGAGCCACGCCGCGACCGAGCCGGACCTCCTGGAGGGCTGCCTGAGGGCCGGCGCCGACGTCGTCCGCATCAACTGCGCCCATGACGGCCCGGCCGCCTGGACGGCGATGCTGGAGCACCTCAGCCGCGCCGAGGCCAAGACCGGCCAAAGCTGCCGCGTGCTGATGGACCTCGCCGGTCCCAAGCCCCGCATCGAGGCTGTCCTCACCGCCCCCGGTCTCGGTCGCATCCGCACCGGCGACGTGCTGCTCCTGGTCCGCCGCCAGTTCCGCCCGCTGGCCGACTGGCCGGCGCAGTTGCAAACCAGCCTCGGCGACGCCCTGGAGCCGGTGGCTGCCGGCGCCGAGATCTGGTTCGACGACGGCAAGCTCGCCACCGTGGTCGAGCGCCCGGACGGCGAGGACCTCGTGCTGCGCGTCACCGAAGCCGGCGCCAACGGCTACAGGATGAAGCCCGAAAAGGGCGTCAACCTGCCGGGCACCCGCCTTGCCTTGGCCCCGCTCACCGCCAAGGACCAGGCCGACCTCGCCTTCGCTTGCGCCCATGCCGACATGATCGGCTACTCCTTCGTCCAGACCGGCCGCGACGTGGCGCTCCTCCAGGCCGAACTCGCCCGTCATCGCCCGGACGACTGGCAGCGCCTCGGGCTGGTCGCCAAGATCGAAACCGCCCTGGCGGTCAAGAATCTGCCCGAGATCATCGTCCAAGCGGCCGGTGCCCAGCCCTTCGCCGTGATGATCGCCCGCGGCGATCTGGCGGTCGAAATCGGATTCGACCGCCTGGCCGAAATGCAGGAAGAGCTGCTCTGGCTCTGCGAAGCCGCGCAGGTCCCGGTGATTTGGGCCACGCAAGTGTTGGAGCGCCTGGTCAAGAAGGGCCTGCCCTCGCGCGGCGAGATGACCGACGCCGCCATGGCCGGCCGCGCCGAGTGCGTCATGCTGAACAAGGGGCCGCACCTGGAACGCGCGCTCCGCATCCTCGACCACCTCCTGGTCCGCATGGCCGAGCACCAGCAGAAGAAAACCTCTCTGCTGCGCCAGCTCCACGCCTGGTGAAGGCCGCCGATTTGCGACCAAAGGCGAACGCACCCTTGACGCGGAGCGCCATCGGCCCGACCCTTGCGGCGGGTTCCATGAAGTGCGGGAGATGCTGATGACCGACCTCGAAGACGGCAACATCCCCGAAGACGCACGGCCGAACCAACGCGACGTCGGCTTCGAACTGCAGCCTGTCCTGGATGCGGTCGTCTCCTTGCGCGCGGAAATCCCCAATGACGCTTTTACGGCCGAGCCCTTGGGCACCGAGCGCTTCGGAAGCGGCGTG
Source organism: Geminicoccaceae bacterium (assembly GCA_007694015.1). Lineage (GTDB taxonomy): Bacteria > Pseudomonadota > Alphaproteobacteria > Geminicoccales > Geminicoccaceae > RECO01. The sequence continues at coordinate 62,186 of RECO01000152.1, read as the reverse complement.
GTCATCGACGACCACGGCCTCGTCTTGACCATCGGCTATCTCGTTACCGAAGCCGAGCGGGTCTGGCTCACCACCAATCGTGGCCAAGCCGCCCCCGCCCACGTCGTCGCCTACGACCAGGTTACCGGGTTCGGCCTGGTGCAAGCGCTCAGCCGGCTGGACGTCGGTCCGCTGACCATCGCCTCGGCCAAGGGCGTGCAGGTGGGCAGCCCGATGATCGTCGCCGGCGGCGGCGGCATCAGCCAAACGCTGAGCGCACGCCTAGCCGCCAAGCGCGAATTTGCGGGCTATTGGGAATACCTCCTCGACGAGGCGCTGTTCACCCTGCCGGCGCACCCGCGCTGGAGCGGCACGGCGATGCTCGACGAAACCGGCAAACTCGTCGGGATCGGTTCGCTGCTGGTGCAAACCACGGCTGCCTCGGGCGCCACCCAGGCCGGCAACATGTTCGTCCCCGCCGATCTCCTGCCGCCGATCCAGGACGACCTTTTGCGCTTCGGCAAGGTCCGTCGCGAGCCCCGTCCCTGGCTCGGCTTCTACCCGACCGAAACCGAGGACGGGGTCGCCATCGCCGCCACGGCCGCCCGCGGCCCCGCCGCAGAGAGCGGCATCGACGCCGGTGACGTCATCGTCGCCGTTGCCGGCATGGAGGTCGAAGACCTGGCCGACCTCTACCGCAAGATGTGGAAGCTGGGTCCCGCCGGCACCAAGGTCCCGCTCACCCTCCTGCGCGACGGCCGCCCGCACGAAATTACCGTCGTCTCCGCCGACCGCGACAGCTTCTTGAAGCGCCCTTCGCTGCATTAGAGCGGGGAAGGGGGATTTGGTTCCCGTTGCCCCCAAGCATCTGGGGTGCCGCTGAACATGCTGGGCGATAGGCAGCTCTGCAGCCTTCACGCTCTACCGTTGCGCGCTCGGGTCGGCTATCAGGCGGCCGAGCCACAGGGGAGAGGGTCATGAAGTTCTTCGTCGATACGGCCGAAGTCAGCGAGATCGAGGAGTTGGCCGCCACTGGTCTGTTGGATGGCGTCACCACCAACCCGTCGTTGATCGCCAAGAGCGGCCGGCCGATGCTGGAGGTCGTGCGCGAGATCTGCGGCTTGGTCGACGGCCCCGTGAGTGCCGAGGTCACCGCCACCGACGCCGAGGCGATGCTGGCGGAAGGGCGCAGGCTCGCCGACCTCGCGCCCAATGTCTGCGTCAAGCTGCCCTTGACCTGGGATGGTCTTAAGGCCTGCCGCCAGCTCACCCGCGAGAACATCCAGGTCAACGTCACCTTGTGCTTTTCGGCGGTTCAAGCCCTGCTCGCGGCCAAGGCCGGGGCGACGTTCATCTCGCCCTTCGTTGGTCGCCTCGACGACATCGGTCAGGACGGCATGCAACTCATCGCCGACATCTGCGAGGTCTACGCGCAATACCCGATGCTGGAGACCGAGGTCCTGGTCGCCTCGGTGCGCCATCCGGTGCACCTGTTGCATGCCGCCAAGCTCGGCGCCGACGTGGCGACCCTGCCGCCCCAGGTGCTGAAGAAGCTGGTCGAGCATCCGCTGACCGACAAAGGTCTCGCCGGCTTTCTCGCCGACTGGAAGAAGACCGGCCAGTCGATCCTCTGAGCCGGGCGGCGTTAACCCGTTCTAGACGAACCCCCGCTAGCCTCGCTCGTCGACGGGGTCGAGGTGGCGTGGGGTATGTGGGCCGAGCCGGCGAGATCGAGACGGGCGTCGCCGGGCGAAAGGCGGGCACGGCGGTTGGCAGCGCCGCTCTGGCACCTGTTGCCGGGCCGCGCGTTCCTGGTGATCTTGTTGGCCTTGGCATTGGCGATGGTGGGGCTCGTCGCCTTCGTCCACGACCGCGCCGAGCAGACCTTTCGGCATGGTGTCGCCGATCGGGCCCGCGAGGTGGATGCCGCCTTCGAGATGCTGCTGCACGTCACCCTCGAGGACAACCTCCGCGCCGCGAGCCTGATCGCGAGCGATCCGCTCGTCGCTGGCCTGATCGGCGCCGCCTACCAGGTCCGAGACCATCCCGACGCCGCGGCGATCCAGGCGGCTTATCGCAACGAGCTACGGCGACGCCTGGAGCCGGCTTGGCAGCTCGGCCATCGCGACTACGGCCTGCGCCAGGTCCACGTACACCTCGCGCCGGGCGACCGAAGCTTCTTGCGGCTGCATGCGCCCGAAGCCTTCGGCGACGAACTGACGGGTTTTCGCCGTCTACCCCAAGAGGTGATCCGGCGCGGCCAGCCGGGCACCGGGTTCGAGATCGGCCCGTTCCTGCCGGCGCTCCGCGCGGTAACACCGGTCCTTGCCGGTGGGGATGGCGAGCGTATCGCCGTGGGTGCAGTCGAGGTCGGCAGCAGCTTCGCAACGATGCTCGCCCGGATCGAAACCCATCTCGCCGTGGCGGCGGCCGTCTTGGTGAGTGCCGAGGCGCTCTCGGCGGCGATGCCCGAGGCGCAGGACCGACTGCGCGGCTTCGAGGCCGCGGGCGAAACGTGGTGGATCGACACGACGACCCAGCCCGTGCCCGATCTGCCGCCAAGTTGGCGGTTCCAAGCCGCGGCGTCACCCGCGTTGCTGCACGCGGCCGATGGCATCCCGTTCTGGCTGACGGCCCACCCGCTTACCGTCTACGGCGCCCCGGCCGATGCCTCACCGACGGCGTTGGTGCTGATTTGGGCGACGGTCGGCCCTGAATGGCAGCGGCTCGAGGCCGACCGGCGCAACGCCATCGCCCTCGGTCTCGTGGCCTTTTTCGGGGTGGCTTTGGCCACCGCGGTCGGTCTCGGCGAGGGGGTGCGCCACCTGCAGTCGCGAATCGCCAACGCCACGGTGGAGATCAGAATTCTCAACCGCAGTTTGCGACGGCAAGCCGAAACGGATGCCTTGACCAACTTACCCAATCGCCATGCGGCGGCGGCGCGTTTGGGCGAGCGGCGCCGGCCGACGCTCCGTGGCGGTGCCGTGATCATGCTCGATCTGGATCACTTCAAGGCGCTGAACGAGCGGTACGGTCATGCGGCCGGCGACGCCGCCTTGCAGGCGGCAGCGGAGGTGGTGCGGCGATCCTTGCGTCGGGGCGACGAGGCCTATCGGTGGGGTGGTGAGGAGTTCTTGATCGTGACGCGCAGCGATTTGGCGGGCGCCTTGCGTGTTGCCGAGCGGCTCCGCCGGGCCGTCGCTGCCGAGGAGCTGACCTTCCGCGGTCTGAGCCTGCGGTTCACGGCCAGTCTTGGGGTCGCCGAAAGCGATCTCGCCGAGCCGTTGGAGGAGACCATCCGCCGCGCCGACGAGGCCCTCTACCGGGCCAAGGCCCAGGGGCGCAATCGAACGATCGCCGCGACGGCGGCGCCGGCCGCCATTCTCGACCCCGTGCCAGCTTGAGGCGTCAGCGCTGCCGTTGCCACAAACGCCGCTGCCCGTCGTGGTGGACGAAACGAACGCGCGGCGTTGGCCCGACATGGACGGCGACCGCCCCGCGTGACCACAGCTCGCTGCGGGTGATGGTGGGCGTATCCGCGCACACGGCATCGCCCGACAGGTTGATCACCAAGGCGGCGCCGGCGGTACAGTCGAGCGCCAACGCGCCGGGTCGCAGGGCGATGGCGACCTCGGTGCTGCGCCGGGCAAGCCGGCAGCCGCGCTCGTCGCAGGCGACACCCGCGACCAAGACGGGCTCGGCGAAGTCGTCGATGCCGAGGGCCCGGGTCCAGCCGCGCAGGACGAAGCCGTCCCGGCGCTCGACGGCGAGCGCGTAGCGCCCGTCGCTGCCACGCATCGCCACCATGCCGGCGGCGCGGTCGACGACGAGATCGGGGGGGCGCTCGAAGGCGAAGGCGGCGAGCGCCACGCACGCCGGTAGCAGCGCCAAGCGCGCGACCGGGCCCCGCCAGATTACCGCCCAAAGGGCGGCGAGGCTGACGAGCGCGATCGCCCAGCCGCTCGGCTGCGGCACGTCGAACGCGGCCATCGGCCAGGCCGAGGTGGTCGCTGCCGACCAGAGAACGAGGTCGATACCGCGGCTCATCGCACCGAGCACCAGGGCGTCCAGGCCGAGCGGCATCAAGACCAGGCTCACCAGCGCCAGTGGCATGATCCAAAAGGCCATCAGCGGCACGGCGACCAAATTGGCGAGGACGCCGTAGGTCGGAATGCGGCCGAAATGGTAGGCGGCAAAAGGGGTGGTGACCACCGTGGCGATCAAGGTCGTCACCAACACGCCCACGACATAGGCGAGGAGCAGGCCCGGGGCCCCGGCATCTCGGTCGTGGCGCTGCCAGCGCCAGCGCTCGTAGGCGGCAACCAAACCGACCACGGCCGCGAACGACATCTGAAAGGAGGCGCCGTACAGGGCTGCCGGGTCGATCACCAGGATCACCGTCGCCGCCAAGGCGACGAGCCTGAGCGAGATCGCCTCGCGGTCCAGCATCAGCGCGAGCAGGACCACGGCCGTCATGAAAAAGGCGCGCTGGGTCGGGATCGTGGCACCCGCCAGGAGCAGATAGACGAAGGCCATGAGCAAGCCGGCAAAGGCCGCCAGCCGATGCGCCTGGACCCGCACCGCCAGCCACGGGAACAGGCAGATGCCGAAGCGCACGACGAGGAAGGCGGTGCCCGCGACGAGGCCGACGTGCAGGCCCGAAATCGCGAGCAAATGGGCAAGCCCGGAGCCCTGCATCGCCAGCCAGACATGTTCGGGGATGTCGCCGCGCAAGCCCGTCATGACGGCGGCGGCCACAGCACCCGCGTCGCCCGGCACGACGCGCACGACGTGGCTCGCGATCCAACGCCTGAGCTCGGCGATGCGCCAACCGTCGCGGGCCGTCGCCGCCTCCAGCCGCTCGACCTCGCCGAAGACGTAGCCCACGGCACCCAGGCCCTGGAAATGCGCCCAGCGTGCAAAGTCGAACGCCCCCGGCATGACCGGTTCGGAGGGGGGCATGAAGCGGGCGCGGGCGCGCACCTTGTCGCCGACGTGCAGCGCGTCGGGCAGCGTGCGGGCGGTGATGCGCAGCCGCTCGGGTGTGCCGCCCCGCACGCCCTCCAACGTGTCGACCCGGAGGGTCAGCCTGGCCCCGTCGTCGCGTGGCTCGACAAGTTCGACCCAGCCGGTGACCACGGCGACCTGTGGAAAGGCGACCGTCGGCTGATCGAGCCGATGCGCTTGGTGCTGTGCCAACGCAAAGCCCGCAAACAGGACGGCCACGCCGAAACCGAGCGCGCGACGGCCTGGATGGCCGAGCCAGAATGCCAGGAGCCCGACGGCGATGCCCGAGCTAGCCGCGACGAAGCCCCACCAACGCGGGGGTTCGAAGGCGAGGCCGTGGTAAAGCGCGATGCCGCAGGCCAGCGCGATGGGCAGGCCAAGGAACCAGCGCGGCCGTTCCGCGGCGAGGGCCGCCCCGAGCCGCGCGAGCATGCTGGGCCAGCGCCAGCGCCGACCCGCGCTTGGGTCCCCCGTCTCGATCGTGCTATCCGATGCCACCCGCAATCCGGCCGGCCTTCGAGGTTGATCACGTGACCGTTATCACACGCTTTGCCCCTTCGCCCACGGGATTTCTCCATATAGGCGGGGCGCGAACGGCTTTGTTCAACTGGCTGTACGCACGCCATCACGGCGGCCAGTTCCTGTTGCGCATCGAGGACACCGACCGTCAGCGCTCCACCGATGCCGCGATCGACGCCATTTTCGACGGCCTCGACTGGCTGGGGCTGCACGCCGACCAAAAGCCCGTGTTCCAGTTCGACCGCCGTGTGCGCCACGCCGAGGTGGCCCATCAGCTCCTGGCCGAGGGCAAGGCCTATCGCTGCTGGTGCACCCAAGACGAGCTGGTGGCGATGCGTGAGAAGGCGCGCGCCGAGAAAAAACCGATCCGCTACGACGGCACCTGGCGCGACCGCGACCCGAGCGAGGCGCCCGCCGGCCTCGACCCCGTCGTCCGGATCAAAATGCCCCAGACCGGCGAAACGGTGATCGAGGACGCCGTTCAAGGCCGCGTCGTCGTCCAGAACGCCGAACTCGACGACATGGTGCTGCTGCGCGCCGACGGCACGCCCACCTACATGCTCTCGGTCGTCGTCGACGACCACGACATGGGCGTGACCCACGTCATCCGCGGCGACGACCACCTCAACAACGCCTTTCGCCAGGCGCAGGTCTTCCTCGCCATGGGCTGGGACTTGCCGGTTTTCGCGCACATCCCGCTGATCCACGGCCCCGACGGCGCCAAGCTCTCCAAGCGCCACGGTGCGCTCGGCGTCGATGCCTATCGCGACATGGGCTGCCTGCCCGAAGCCGTGCGCAACTATCTCCTGCGGCTCGGCTGGGCGCATGGCGACGACGAGATCATCTCGACCGAACAAGCGATTCAATGGTTCGACCTCGACGCCGTTGGCCGCTCGCCCGCCCGCTTCGACATGGACAAGCTCACCGCACTGAACGCGCACTATCTGCGCCTGCGCGACGACGGCGAGCTGGTCGACCTCATCGCGCCGCGCCTGGATGCCATGGGCCTCGCCGTCGATGCGGCCGCCCAAGCCCGGCTCAGGCAGGGTATGGCGGGGCTCAAGCAGCGCGCCCGCAAGCTCGACGACCTCGCCGAGAGTGCCGCCTTCTACGTGGCCTCGCGGCCCATCCCGATGGACGAGAAGGCGGCCAAGCTGCTCGACGTCGACGCCTTCCAGCGGCTCCGCGTCTACCGCGACCGGCTCCGGGCCGATGCCCCGCCATTCGAAGAAGCCGCCCTCGAAGCCCACGCCCGAAGCGTTGCCGAGAGCTTGGGCGTCGGCTTCGGCAAGCTCGCCCAGCCGCTGCGCGCGGCGCTCACCGGCCGCGGCGTCTCGCCCGGCCTGTTCGAGGTCATGGCGGTTCTGGGCAAGGCCGAGGTGGAAGGCCGCCTCGCCGACGTGCTCGGCTAGCGGGGGCGGAAAAGGAGAAAGAAAAGAGAAAGGGGGGACTTGATGGTCCCCCCTTCGACCCCCCCCCAGGCAGCGGCAGAGCCGCTGCCTGTTCGAGTAAAGGACAGAGGCAGAGCCGCTGCCGGTTCGAGTAGAGGACAGCGGCTTTGCCGCTGCCCCCGGCATGGGAGCCGGTTCAGTTGCCGAGCTTGGCGTCGATGTCGAGCATCGCCCGCGGCACGTATTGGCGGATGGAGTCGATCGTATCGAGGACGCGCAAGTCGGTGTAGACGATGCGCTCGATTTGATCTTCCTCACCGCGCAGGTGCTTGACCAACGCGTCCGCCGAATTGGCGCCCATCGAGCGCGGGTCGCGGAAGACCGCCACGCCGATCTTGCCGCGCGCCACCATCTCCAACTCGTCGGGTTGCCCGCCCATGCCGGTCACCACGACCTGGTCGAGCTTGCCGTCGACCTCCAGCGCGGACATCGTGCCGAGCGCCATCACCGAGTTCATGGCCACGATCACCTCGACGTTCGGATAGGCAATCAAGGCCCGCTCGGTCTCGTTGTAGGCGAGCTCGCGCTGGAAGTCGCCATAGCCCTGGTAGATGATGTTGGGGGTGAAGCCTTCCGCTGCTTCCATCGCGGCGATCACGCCATTGCCGCGGTCCTGGCTGATCTCGGAGGCCACGGGGCCCCACATCATGATGACGTTGGCACTATCCTTGCCCTGAGCCATGAAATGCTCGGCAATCCAGCGGCCGGTCGCCTCGCCCATCTGGAAGTGGTTGTAGACCGACCAGTTCAAGACGGCGTGCTCGAACGGGAATTCCTGGCCTTCCTTCGGCTCGTAGTCGACCATTAATATCTTGGTCCCGGCATCGGCCACCATCACCAAGCCCGGCGTGTTCTGGTCGAGGCTGGAGGGGCCGAACACCATGTAGTCGAGGTTCAGGTTCGCCATGTTTTCGAGGATGTTCAACATCTCGTCATGGCGATTGGAGGCGGTTGGGGCCGCCTGGAACATCCGGTATTGGACGCCTTCGGCCTCCAGTCGCTCGCGGAAGCCGATTTCCAGCTGACCGAACAGGTCGGTGATGTCGTGCTGGTGCGAGACGAAGCCGATGCGGATCTCGCGATCCTGCGCGTGGCCGAAGCCCGGCAAGGCCAGCGCCGCGGCGGCGCTGAGGGCAAGCAGGTGACGCCTGAGCAAGGTCATGGTCGTTGGCTCCCTGAGGACGTTTTTTTGCTGCGGTGGTTCAGGTTCGACGCTGGCGCAGTTGCAGCGCCACGGCGGCGATGATGAGGGCGCCCAGGATCATTCGCTGCACGAAGAACCCGGCACCCGTTTGGATCAGGCCGTTCTCCAGCATGCCGATGAGGTAGACGCCCAAAACGGCGCCGACCATCGTGCTGCGGCCACCGAACAGATACGTCCCGCCCAGCACCACGGCGGCGATGACGTGCAGTTCGAGGCCTTCGCCCATGGCGGCGGACGAGCTGTTCAGCCGGCCCATCAAGACCAGGGCGGCGAGGCCGGCCAAAGCACCCTGGATGGCGTAGGTCGAAGCCGTGATCAGCTTGACGTTGATGCGCGTGGCCTCGGCCGCCTTCGGGTTGCTGCCGATGGCCGTGATGTAGCGGCCGTAGAGCGTGCGGTTGAGCACGAACCAGCCGAGGATCGCCACCAGGATCGCCACGTAGACCGAGATCGGCACGCCGAAATAGGTGCTCCGGCCGATCGCGACGACCACGTCCGGCAGACCCGTCACCAGGTTCACGCCCATGTAGTGCTGGGTGAAGCCCCGATAGGCGACGAACGTGCCGAGCGTTGCCAAGAGCGGCGGCACGCCGAGCACGGTGACGTTGAAGCCGTTGATGGCGCCCAAGAAAGCCCCCAGCAACAGGGCGTAGGGGATGGCGAGGATCGGGTCGATGCTCCCCGCCTGCAGGCCCGAGCCGATGATCGCACCGACCACGCCGACCATCGAGCCGGTCGAAATGTCGATCCCACCGGTGGTCATGACCAAGGTCTGGCCGACCGCGAGGATCAAGAAGATCGCCGCCGCCCGCATGATCGTCACCTGGTTGTTCCAGGTATTGAAGGTGTCACCGGTGATGTAGGTGAACACCGCATAGAGGAGGACGCTCGCGATCAGTACGTTGAGAAACGGCAGATCGGCCAGTCGATCGCGCACGCTGTCCATCACCGTCGGCCTGACGCTCTCGGCAGCGGTGGTGCTGGAGGTGGTGGCCATCAGCCGTGCTCCTCGATGTCGCCGACGATCAGGTGGATGATCTCCGCCTTGGTCGACTTGGCGGTTTCGCGCACGGCATGGACGCGCCCACTCCGCATGACCGCGATCCGATCGGAGACGTGGAAGACGTGTTCCAGGTCGTGGGAGATGATCAACATGGTCTGGCCGTGCTCCTTGAGCGTGCGGATCAGGGCCAAAACCTTGCGCACCTCTTCGACGCCCAGCGCTGCCGTCGGCTCGTCGAGGATGAGGAGCGAGATCCCCCCCTCCTTGCGGATCGAGCGGCCGATCGCCACCGCTTGGCGCTGGCCGCCGGAGAGCTGGCTCACCGGGCGGCGCGGGTTGGGGATCTTGATCCGAAGCCGCTCCAACACGGCCTGGGTTTCGCGCTCCATCCGCTTGAAGTCCGGCACCGAAAACCAGCCGAGCTTGAACTTCAGCGGCTCGTCGCCGAGGAACACGTTGCCGGCGACATCGATGGAGTTGGCCAACGCCAGGTCCTGGTAGACCACCTCGATGCCGAGCCGGCCGGCGTCCTTGGTCGAGCCGATGCTCACCTTTTCGCCGTGCAAGAGGATGTCACCCCCGTCCGGTGGCTGCACCCCGGCGATCGCCTTGACGAAGGTGGACTTGCCGGCGCCGTTGTCGCCCACCAGCGCTACCGTCTCGCCTTTTTGGATGGTCAAGGACGCGCCGCGCAGGGCGCGCACCCCGCCGAAGCGTTTCTCCAGATGTTTGACCTCGAGCAGGGGCACCGCCTCCTGCCCGCCCCCGGTCATGGCCTCGGCCATGGCGGTTGCCATGCGTTTTTCCTCCCCTCGTCGCGCGGCCGGTTTCGCGCCGACCGCTTCTTTGCTCACGCCGCTCGGGGCGCTTTTGCCAGTTGCAGTGCGTAGTCGACCGCTTCGATCAGGCTGTCCGCATTGGCCACCCCCTGGCCTGCGATGTCGAACGCCGTGCCGTGGTCGACCGAGGTGCGGATGATGGGCAGCCCGAGGGTAACGTTGACGCCGTTGAGGGCGCGGAAGCTGCCCGTCGCCGGATCGACGTCGAAGCCCAGGAGCTTGACCGGGACGTGCCCCTGGTCGTGGTACATGGCGATGACCGCATCGAACTGGCCGGCCTTGAGCTTGACGAACACCGTGTCGCCCGGCACCGGCCCTTCGACGCCGTAGCCTTCCGCCCTTAGCGCCTCGAGCGTAGGGGCGGTGACGTCGAGGTCCTCCCGGCCGAACAGCCCGCCTTCGCCGGCATGAGGGTTCAACGCCGCAACGGCAATGCGTGGGGTCAAAATCCCCAGTCGGCGCAGCGCCGCATCGGTCAGTTCGACCACCCGGCGGATGCGACCGGGCGTCACCTTCGCCGGCACGTCGCGGAGGGCGGTGTGGGTGGTGACATGGCTGACGCGAAACCCGCCATGGGCCAGCATCATCACCGAATCGCGCGCGCCGGTAAGCTCGGCCAGGAGCTCGGTGTGCCCAGCGAAGGGGTGCCCGGCGAGGCTGAGGGCCTCCTTGCTCAACGGTGCCGTCACGATGGCCGCGGCGTCACCGGCAAGCGCCAGTCGGACCGCCTCGCGGATGGCCTGATAGGCCACCTCGCCGGTCGCGGCCGACCACTGCCCCGGCACGGCAGGCTCGCCCGCCGCAGCCACGTTCAGGCACGCCAAGGTTGGCCATGCGGCGGACGGCGTGCCGGTGACGTCGGCGATGTCGTGGTCGTCGAGGCCGAGGGCCTGGGCGGTGGCACGCAGGCTGGCGGTGGAGCCGACCACCAATAGCGCGAGTTCGCCGCGGGCGAGCCGCGGCCGCAGCCGGGCCACGGCCTTCAAGATGATCTCGGGTCCGATCCCGGCCGGATCGCCCATGGTGATCGCCACACGTGGCGTCACGATTCCCCCCAAATGACGCTTTCGTCGTAGGGAGCTGTGCAGGAACGCGCGAGACTTGTCAAAAACAATCAGAATGCTGCAACGCAGCGCGCACCATGCGCGGCAACAGATCGCGCTCACCGAAGGCGCCGGACTTCGACAGCACCGCCACGTCGTGCCAGGGTCCGCCGACCAAGCGTGACCAAGGCACCCCCGCCACCCACTCGGCTTCGACCGCCAGGCGCTCGACCTCGAGCACTCGGGCGACGCGCAACAGCGTCTCGCCGCCGGTCACGAACAGGGTGCGCGGCGGGGCGAGCCGGGGCAGGAGCCAGCGGAGACAGGATTCGATCTCGCGGTCGGCGTCGGCCCCGGCCGCGATGGGGAACGTCACGACCATTGCGGGCCGTGCCGCCAGGCGGGCAAGCGCGGTGTCGTCACCCCGCCTCAAGGCGACCATGTGGTCGTCGAGGCTCGCGCGCAGTGCGGCGACTTGGCCGAGCGTCGTCGGGTGCGCGGTGCCGATCAGGGCCAAGCATGGTGTTGGCACGTCGGGCCGGACGGTCGGCGGGTGGCCGAGGGCGCGGGCGAGGCCGCTCGTGCCGCACCAAAGCACGGGGCCAGGCAGCGTCGCGGCCGCGTCGACCACGGTGCGGAGGTCGTCGTCGGTGCCGGCATCGGCGACCAGCACCGGCGCTTGCGGCGGCGGTGTGCCCGCGCGCCAGAGCGCCCCTCTGACAGAAGCCTGCTGCAGCCGGTCCAACAGCGACGCGCCTACGGGCGTCAGGCTGCCGTCGGGTTGGCGAAGCCATTGGCGGCCGTCGACGGTGACGCGGTGTTGCGCCGGGAAGGCCGGCGCCAGCACGCAGCGGCGAAAGCCGTGGCCGGCCAACATCGTGGCGAGTTCCAGGGCCCAGTGGCCGCGCAACAGGCTGTCGATCTTTTTGAAGACCAAGCCCTGTGGCGCCAGCCGTGCCATAACGGCTCGTGTCATCGTTATGGCGGCAGCAGGGCTGGCTTCGCGGGTCGGAACGACGATCACCCCGCCGTCGATCCGGTCGGGCAGCTCCAGGTGGACGGTGAGGGGCTGCTGGTCCGGGGCCGCGAAGGCGACGCCCGTGTCGAGCGCGCCGGTGACGTCGTCGGCAAGCACGGTCGGCGTCACGATCCCACGTCCACCACCGTCAAGATGCAGCCGGCGTCCTCCAGCATGTGCCGTGCGTCCGGCGGTGCGGCGGTGTCGACGATGACCTCGTCGACCGCGTCGAGGCCGACGATCCGAGCGAAGGCAGGTGGCCGGAACTTGGTCGCATCGATCAAGAGGACGACGCGGCGCGCGGCGCGCAGGAGCGCGCGCTTGGTGGCGGCGACGTCGAGGGCCGTGTCGCTGAGGCCGCCGGCGCTCACCGCATGCGCGCCGACGAAGGCGATGTCGGCGGCAAGCCCCTGGAGCAGGCTCGCTCCCGGCTCGCCGAGCAAAGTGGTCGAGCCCGCGCGCACGGTCCCGCCGGTGACCACGGTCTTGATCTGCGGGCTGCCGGCGAGGACTTGGGCGATCGCGAGGTCGTTGGTGACCGCGGTCAGGGCGAGATTGCGGGCGACCACCGCCTCGGCCGCGGCCCGCACGGTGGAGCTGCTATCGAACACCACGCTTTGGCGGGCTTCGATGCGCAGCGCCGCAGCGCGGCCGATGGCCCGTTTGGCGTCGAACTGCACCCAGGCCCGGAGGCTCGCCGGTGGCTCGAAGCTGGAGCGCGTCGGCTCCTGCAACAGCGCCCCGCCATGGGTGCGCTCGACATGGCCCTCGCTTTCCAACAGCTCCAGATCGCGACGGATGGTCGAGGCGGAGGTGTTGAGGGCGGCGGCGAGTTCCTGCACCGACGCGGCACCGCGCAGGCGCACCTGCTCGACGATGCGCGCCCGTCGCCGCGCTGGAATGGTCTCCGCATCGCGGCCCAAGCGCCACGCCCCCCCCTTGCCGACGGCGCAAGCGTAGCCGCCGCCGGCCGGTCGATCCAGCCGGTGTCGCGCCCAACCGTCACCCCATTGACGGGGCTGCCTGCCGCCTGTCACCTGCTTGGCCTGCACGAATGGTGGCGGGAGGAGCCGACGATGGACTGGATCACCCACTCCTATATGGGCCGGCGGGGCGTCGCGAAGGGCCACGCCGGCAGAGAACATCAGCTGACCGAGGCCAAGCAAGGTGCGTATCGTTACGTCTACGGTCCCTATGCCGAGCCCGTGCTGCACATCGAGCCGGGCGACGTCGTCGTCGCCGAAACCCAGGACGCCTTCGAGGGCAAGCTGAAGACCGAGCAGGACGTGCCGTCCGAGGTCTTGAACATGCCCTTCGTCAACCCGCAATGCGGCCCCATCCATGTCAAGGGAGCCAAGAAGGGTGACGTGCTCGCGGTCTACATCCGCTCGGTGCTGCCGCGCGGCCCGCAGCCAGCCGGCACGACGGCGTTGATCACCGAGTTCGGTGGCCTCGTCAGCACCGGCACGACCGCCATGCTCAACCCGCCCTTGCCCGAGCGCGTCAAGAAGATGATCGTCACGCCGGAAGGCGTTCAATTCAACGACAAGATCACGCTGCCGTTCGAGCCCTTCATCGGCACGCTCGGCGTCAGCCCGGAGATCGAGGCGGTAACCTCGCTGCAGCCCGACTATTGGGGCGGCAACATGGACCTGCCGGACGTGGCCCCTGGTGCCGTCGTCTATTTTCCGGTGCAGCACGAGGGTGCCTATCTCTACGTCGGCGACTGCCATGGCCGGCAGGGCGACGGCGAGCTTTGCGGGGTGGCGGTCGAGATGCCGGCGACGGTCACCCTGCAGGTCGACCTGATCCCGAACTGGGCGATCCCCGGTGTGCGCCTCGAGACCGAGGACTTTATCATGAGCGTCGGCAGTGCCCGGCCGATGGAGGACGCGGCACGCATGGCCTATCGCGACCTGATCCGCTGGCTGGTGGCCGATTTCGGCTTCGAGGAGAGCGAGGCCTATTTCCTCTGCACCCAGGCGGGCAAGCTGCGGGTCGGCAACATGGTCGACCCCAAATACAGCCTGGGTGCCTCGATCAAGAAAGCCTATCTCGGTTAAGCGCGAACCGAACGAGGGGACGACCGATGGACTTGGGCCTGAAGGGCGCCAACATTCTGATCACCGGCGGCAGCAAGGGCATCGGCCGGGCGTGCGCCGAACGCTTCGCCGACGAGGGCGCCAACGTGGCCATTTGTGCCCGCGGTCAGGCCGAGATCGACGCGGCGATCGCCAGCCTCGAGGCAAAAGGTGTCAAGGCGTTCGGCCAAGCGGTGGACGTGGCCGACAAGGCGGCGCTGGAAGCCTGGGTGAAGGCTGCGGCCGAGGCCCTCGGCGGGATCGACGTGTTGGTCGCCAACGTCTCGGCGCTCGCCGTCGACGACAGCGAGGAAGCCTGGATGAAGGGCTTCGAGACCGACCTGATGCACACCGTCCGCGCCGCGAACGCCGCCCTGCCGTGGCTGGAGCAGTCGAAGCAGCCGGCCATCACCATCATTTCGAGCGTTTCCGGCCGCGAGATCGACTTCACCGGTCCGGCCTATGGCGGGTTCAAGGCCACGCTCGTCCACTACGCCCAGGGCCTCGCCTATCGCTTGGCGCCGAAGATGATCCGCGCCAACACCGTCTCGCCCGGCAACACCTATTTCGAGGGCGGCATCTGGCAGTGGATCGAGCAGAACAACCCGACCCTGTTCAAGCAAGCGCTCGACCTGAACCCGACGGGGCGCATGGCCACCGCCGACGAGATCGCCAAAGGGGTCGTCTTCCTCTCCAGTCCGGCCTCGTCCTTCACCACCGGCACCAACCTGGTCATCGACGGGGCGCTGACGAAAGGCGTGCAACTCTGAGCGGCGATGAGGCGAGGCTCAAACGGGCTGCTCTCCTCGGGCGGTGTGAACCGAAGCCATCGCACCGCGGGCAAGCCAAGCCCCGCATCCCGACGCGGGAAACCATTTTTGAAAGCGAGCTTCGCGAAAGCGGCGCCGCGAACGTGCAGGGTGCGTGGGGATCGTCGCTATGATGACAAAACGGTAGGGCGAAGCAGCCGCAGGACCGGGGGGGGGCGGGTTGGCATCACGGCCAGGCAACTGGGCCGGATATGCAGCGCCGTTGTTCCTGTGGCTCGCCTCCGCCAGGGTCTGGGATGGTTGCGACAATCCCCCTCTGCCTGCTTGCCCCGCTCACCTCGGCTTGGGTTGCAAAAAGCCCACGGCGTCGCGGACCTCATCGAGGATCGGCGCCGCCATGGCTTGGGCGCGCTCGGCGCCGCTTGCCAGCACCGCGTCGAGATGGCTCGGATCGGCCAACAGGCGGCGCATCTCGGCGGCGATCGGGGTCAGGGTTGCGACGGCGAGGTCGGCGAGCAGGCGTTTGAACTCCGAAAACGAGGCACCGGCGAATTCCTCGGCGACGTCGGCGACGCGGCGATCGCTCAAGGCGGCGTAGATGGTCAAGAGGTTGGTGGCTTCGGGGCGGTTTTCGGGGTCGACGCTGAGGCCGCTGAGCGCGTCGGACTTGGCCTTTTGGAATTTCAAGGCGATGGCGTCGGCATCGTCGGTGAGATTGATGCGCGACATGTCCGAGGGGTCGGACTTGCTCATCTTCTTGGTGCCGTCGCGCAGCGACATGACACGTGTCGCCTCGCCGAGGATCAAGGGCTCCGGGATCGGGAAGTAGTCAGCGACGAACTTGCGGTTGAAGGCCCCGGCAATGTCGCGCGACAGCTCCAGATGCTGCTTTTGGTCCTCGCCGACGGGCACATGGGTGGCCTTGTAGGCCAGGATGTCGGCGGCTTGCAGCACCGGATAGGCGAACAGCCCCAAGGGCGCGTTCTCGCGGTTCTTGCCGGCCTTCTCCTTGAACTGGGTCATGCGGTTGACCCATCCCAACGGCGTGATGCAGTTGAAGATCCAAGCCAGTTCCGAGTGGGCAGCGACGTTGCTCTGGACGAAGAGAACGCTCTCGGCCGGGTCGATGCCGCAGGCGAGCAGTGCGGCTGCGACTTCGCGGGTGTTCTGCCGCATGGCCGTCGCGTCATGCACCGCCGTCAGGGCGTGCAGGTCGACGACGCAGTAGATGCACTCGTAGTCGCGTTGCAGCCGCACCCAGTTGCGGATCGCCCCCAGATAATTGCCGAGGGTAAGCCCGTGCGTGGGCTGGACACCGGAAAAAATACGACGTTGCATCGACGGCAGTCCGTTGGGAGGGAAAGGCGCGCGGGTTTAGGGCACGAAGACCGGGCGGCGTCAACCACTGGCCTGGCGGCGTAGCACCAGGTCCAAGAAGCTGCGTGGCACGGCGCCGGTGACCAGAGCCAGGAGGCCGAAGGCGGCGCCGCCGGCGCCGACCAGCGCCAGCAGCGCCAACAGAACGGGCCACTCGGCGGTGTGGCTGGCCACCAGCACCAACACCACGCACATCCCGGCCGTGGCCAGAAGGCTCCGGAGCAGCCTGCCGGCGAGCCAGGGATCGGGGCGGAAATAGCCCCGCCGGTGCAGGAGCAGGGCCAGGAGCGCCACGTTGATCCAGGTCGAGCCGGCGGTCGCCAGGGCGATGCCGACATGAGCGAAGTGATCGATCAAGAGCAGGATGAAGCCGATGTTCGCCGCCAGGGCGACGGCGGCAACCAGCACCGGCGTGGTCGTGTCCTCCCGGGCGAAGAACGCCGGCGCCATCACCCTGACCAGCACATAGGCCGGCAGACCCACCGCGAAGGCCTCGAGCGTCGCTGCGGTCGCGGCGGTGGCGGCGGCGTCGAAGGCGCCACGCTCCAACAGGCCGCCGACGATCGGCTGGGCGATCAAGAGCAAGGCAGCGGTGGCCGGCAGTGTGAGCAACATGGCGAAGTGAATGGCGCGGTTGAGGGTCGCTGCGGCCCGGTGCGGTGCTGCACTCGCCACTTCGCGGCTGAGCATCGGCAAGAGTGCCGTGCCGATGGCAACGCCGATGACGCCCAACGGCAATTGCACCAGCCGGTCGGCGTAGAAGAGGAACGACTGCGCACCAGGCGGCAGGTGCGAGGCGAACCACAAATCGACCAAAAGATTGATCTGATAGACACCAGCGCCGATCGCCCCCGGCACGATCAGCCGGCCGAGACGGCGAATCCGTGGCGACCAGCACGGGCGTCGCAAGCGCAGGTCGAACCCTTGCAACCAAGCCGCCCGCATCACGTAGACGAGTTGCAGGACACCGGCCACGGCAACGCCCCAGGCCAGCGCATGGGCCGGACTTGCCGGGTGCAGCTGCGCGAGCAGCATCGCACCGATCAAGACCAGGTTGAGGATGACCGGCGCGAAGGAGGCGGCGCCGAACTTGCCGACGGCGTTGAGCACGCCGCCGAACAAGGCGGTGAGCGAGATGAAGAGGATATAGGGGAAGGTGATGTGGCTGAGTTCGATGGCAAGCGCCAGCCGTGGATCGTCCGCCGCATAGCCGGCTGCCAGAAAGCCGACGATCTGCGGCATGAACAGCTGGGCGATGAGCACCACGAGCAACAGGACGAGGCTCAAACCGGCCAGCGCCTCTTCGGCGAACCGTTTGGCCTCGGCCTTGCCGTCGGCTTCGAGGGCCTTGGAGAACAGCGGGACGAAGGCGGCGTTGAAGGCGCCCTCGGCGAACAGCCGACGCAGGAAGTTGGCGAGTTTGAAGGCGACGAAAAAGGCGTCCGACGCCACGCCCGCACCCAGCACGCGGGCGATCATGACGTCGCGCACGAAGCCGAAGACGCGCGACAACATCGTGTTCGAGCCGACGATCGCGGCCGCGCGGGCGAGGTTCAAGGCTCAGCCCGCCTTGGTGCCGGGACCGTGGCCGATGCGTGCCTCGGGCTCGAGCGCCTGCAAGAGGGCGGCCCGCAGCTTCTGCAGCTTGCCGGGCGAGGTCACCTTCATACCGAAGACGTCCTTCAAGTAGATCACGTCGACGGCGCGCTCGCCGAAGGTGGTGATGTGGGCCGAGGAGACGACCAGACCCAGGTCCTTCAAGGCCGAGGTGACGTCGAACAAGAGCCCCGGCCGGTCGCGGCCATTCAGCTCGACCACGGTATGGGTGCGGCTCGCACCGTTGTCGATCAGGACGCGCGGGGTGACCTGGAACACGTCTTTGCGCGACGGCTTGGGCCGCCGGCCGGCCAGCACCTTGGCCAGGTGGATGCGCCCGGCGATCGCGTCCGCCACCGTCTCCTTGATCTTGGCCAGTCGGCGCGGGTCGTCGACCGCCCCCTGCCGGTCGGCGTCCTGGATGCCGAAGCTGTCGAGCGCCATGCTGTCTTGGGTGGTGAAGATGTGGGCATCGACGATGCTCGCTCCGGCCAGCGCCAAGGCCCCGGCGACTTCCATGAAAAGTCCCGGATGATCGGGCGCGTAGAGCGTCAACTCGGTGCGGTCGCGAAAGAGGTCCACGGTCAGGTTGAGCCCCGAGACGTCGCCCGCCGCCTCGACCTCGGCGATCAGCTTGGCGTGGGCGACGTGCTGGCTCGGCTCGAAGCCGAGCCAATAGCGAGCATCGTGGCGGGCGAGATAGGCATCGATCTCGGTCTGTGCCCAGCCCATGGGGGGAGCGGTGCGAAGGGCCGTGGCCAGCCGGCCCTTCGCGTCCTCGGCTGCAGCTCGGCGCGCCGCGTCGACGTCACCCGCCAGCATCGCACTTTCGGCCGCGCGAAACAGCGAGCGCAGGAGCTGAGCCTTCCAGCCATTCCACACATGTGGACCAACGCCACGGATATCGGCGACCGTGAGCAGCAACAAGAGGCGCAAGCGCTCGGGCGACTGCACCAATTGCACGAAATCCTGGATGGTCTTGGCGTCCTCCAGATCGCGCGAGAAGGCGGTCTGGCTCATCAACAGGTGGTGGCGCACCAGCCACATCACCGTCTCGATCTGGGGTGCCGGGAGCTTCCAGCGCGTCATGACCTTGTAGGCGATCTGCTCGCCGACGGTGGCGTGGTTGCCGCGGCGGCCCTTGCCGATGTCGTGGAACAAGGCGGCGAGGTAGAGGTCCGGTTTGGAGACGATCTGCTGCATCACCTCGGTGGCGAGTGGCAACTCCTCCGCGTATTGGCCATCGGCGATGGCATCGAGCTGGCCGACGACCCGCAGCGTGTGCTCGTCCACCGTATAGATATGGTAGAGGTTGTGCTGCATTTGGCCGACGATGCGGCCGAACTCCGGCACGAAGCGGCCGAGCGCGCCGACGTCGTTCATGGCCGCCAGGGTCTGGCCCGGGCGCTGCGCGGCCGTGATCAGATGGACGAGGTGCGCGATGGCCGTCGCATCGTCACGCACCTCGGGCGTCACGCGCTTGAGGCTGCGCCGGATCGCCGCCAGGGCGGAGGCGCGCGGCTTCACGCCGTTCCGGTCGGCGATGACGAACAGCTCCAGCATGTCGGCCGGTCGGCGTTGGAAACGCTCCGGCTCGTCCGGCGCGATCTTGCCGTCCTCGACCGTGAAGCCGGCGAAGCGCTGGCGGCCGAAGCCGAAGCTCTTGAGATTGAACCGGGCGCGTTTGCGGCTGCGTTCGTCGAGTGTCCCGGCGACGATCGAGGTCAGGATGCCGACGTCCTTGGCGACGATGTGGAAGCGCTTCATGAAGCGCTCGACGCTCTCCAGCCGGTGCCGCGCCTTGAACCCCATGCGCTGGGCGACTTCGGTCTGCAGATCGAAGGCGAGCCGCTCTTCGTCCCGCCCGGTCAGGTAGTGCAGGTGGCAGCGAACCGCCCACAGGAAGCGCTCGGCGATGCGATAGCTGCGCAGGCCGGAGCGGTCCAGGAGGTCGTGCGTCAGCAGTTCCTCCACCGTCGCAGCACCGTGAAAGCATCGCCCAAGCCACATGATCAGCTGAAGGTCGCGCAGGCCGCCTTCGCCCTCCTTGACGTTCGGCTCCAGCAGATGCCGACTGTCGCCGGCCTTGCTGTGGCGTTGCCCCCGTTCGGCCAGTTTCTCGTCGAGAAAGGCCAATTCGCGACCTTGCACGACCTCGGGGCCGAGACGACGCACAAAGCCGTCGTAGATGGGGGCGTTACCCCAGATGAGCCGCGTTTCGAGTGCGGCGGTCATGATGGTGGTGTCGTTGCGCGCGGCGCGCAGTGCGTCGTCGACGCTGCGGACCGCATGGCCGACCTTCAAGCCGAGGTCCCAGAGCGTATAGAGCACCGTCTCGACCAGCTGCTCGATCCGCGCACTCGGCTTGTAGCCGTGGAGGAACAGGAGATCGACGTCGGAGTGCGGCGCCAGTTCGGCGCGACCGTAGCCGCCGACGGCCACGACCGCCAAGCCCTCGGCCTGGGTGGGATTGGGCAACGGATAGCGCGTACGGTCGGCCCAATCCAACAGCCCGCCAAGCAGCGCATCGATGGTGCGCGCGCGGTTGAAGACCACTTCGGTCGCGGTCCCGTCGCTTTCGAAGACGCGCTGGATCCCGGCCTCGGCGGCTCGCAGCCGGGGCCGGGCGACCTCCAAGGGCCGTGCATCGAAGGCGAGGGCCGAGAGGGCTTCGCGCAGACCCAGGGCATCGTGCTCGCTGGCGCCGGCCACGGCAGGAGACGTTGGCAGGTGGGGAAGCGACAAGCTCGACGACATTCTCGATCCGGGACGGCGGCGCTCGTTGCGTGGCGTGGGCGGCTGGGCTGGGCGCGTAAACCGGGGCTTTAGGTGCAGTTCGGCAGAACGTCTATGTGCGCCTGGATCGCATTGCGATCCGGGGCCAACTCCTTAAGTAGCTGATCACGACGAGAACAGCGATCAGATGGGTCAGGGCGTGATCGACTTCTGGGCAATGGGTGGTTATGGCGCCTTCGTATGGAGCGCCTATGCCGTGAGTTTCGGCGCGTTGATCCTCTTGTTCGGGTTGAGCTGGTTGGGCAGCCGTCGGCGCGAAGCGGAGCTGGAGCGCTGGCGCAAGCGGGTCGAGGCCCTCGACGAAGGTTGACCGGGCACCGGTCGTTCGACGGAGCATTTACGTGCGTACACGCAAACGCCAACGCTTTTTGCTCGTTAGCCTCTCCTTGTTGCTGCTTGGCGGGGCGACGGCATTGATCCTCACCGCGTTGGAGGAAAACATCGCCTTCTTCGCCGGGCCGGCGGAGCTGGTGAACGGCCAAGTCGAGCCCGGCAAGCGCCTGCGGCTCGGTGGGCTCGTGGTCGACGGTAGCGTGCTGCACGGTGCCAATGGCGAGGTCCGCTTCCACCTGACCGATGAGTTGGCCGATATCGAGGTGCGCTATGTCGGGATCCTGCCGGACCTGTTCCGGGAGGGACAGGGCATCGTGGCGATCGGCATGCTCTCGCCCGAGGGGCGTTTCGACGCGAGCGAGGTGCTCGCCAAGCACGACGAGGGTTACATGCCGCCCGAAGTCGCCGAAGCGCTCGAACGCGCCAATCACCTGATGCGATTGCAGGAGGCCGGTAGCTGATGATCCCCGAACTTGCCCATCTGGCGCTCGTCATCGCCTTTGGTGTCGCGCTGGTCCAATCGACCCTGCCGCTCGCCGGTGCGGCCCGTAACGACGCCGGCCTGATCGGCCTCGCCAGCTCGGCCGCCTGGGCGCAGTTCGTCCTGCTCACCTTCTCCTTCGGCGCGCTCGTGCACCTCTATATGGTGTCCGACTTTTCGATCCTGAACGTCTACCAGAACAGCCACGATTCGAAGCCGATGCTCTACAAGATCACCGGCACGTGGGGTAACCACGAAGGCTCGCTGCTGCTTTGGGTGTGGGTGCTGACGCTGTTCGGTGCCGCCCTCGCCGCCTTCGGCAAGTCGATGCCGGCTACCTTCAAGGCGCGCGTGTTGGCCGTGCAGGGCATGGTCACCGTCGCTTTCATCGCCTTCACGCTGTTCACCTCGAACCCGTTCGAGCGGCTCGATCCGGCACCGTTGGAAGGCACGGGTCTGAACCCGCTGTTGCAGGACCCGGGCCTCGCGTTCCACCCGCCCATGCTCTACATCGGCTATGTCGGGTTCTCGATTACCTTCGCCTTTGCCGTCGCCGCCTTGATCGAGGGGAGGGTCGATCCGAGTTGGGCTCGCTGGATCCGGCCCTGGGTCCTGATCGCCTGGTCGTCGCTGACACTCGGCATCGCACTGGGTTCCTATTGGGCCTATTACGAACTCGGCTGGGGTGGCTGGTGGTTCTGGGATCCGGTGGAGAACGCTTCGTTCCTGCCTTGGCTGGCGGGCACGGCACTCCTGCACTCGATCATCGTCGTCGAGAAGCGGGATAGCTTGAAGAGCTGGACCATCCTGCTTGCCATTTTCACCTTCGGGTTCAGCCTCCTGGGCACGTTCCTGGTCCGCTCGGGGGTGTTGACCTCGGTGCATGCCTTCGCCGTCGACCCCGACCGCGGCATGTTCATCCTCTTGATCCTGGCGGTCGCCCTGGTGGGGCCCCTGTTGCTGTTCGCGTGGCGTGCGCCGCAGATGCGGGCCAGTGGCGCGTTCCAACCGATCTCGCGGGAAGGTGCGTTGATCATGAACAACCTCCTGCTCGCCGCGGCGACCGGGGTGGTGCTCTTGGGCACGCTCTACCCGCTGTTCCTCGAACTGGTGACGGGCGAGAAGATCTCGGTCGGTCCGCCGTTCTTCAACGCCACGTTCATCCCGCTGATGGTGCCGCTTTTGTTGATCCTGCCGATCGGCACGCTGTTGGCCTGGAAACGGGGCGATCTGCGCCGCTCGTTGCGGCTCATGAGCCTCGCCGCGGTCGCCGCGATCGCGTTGGCGCTGGTGGCGGCCTTCACCGATCCCCGTTCCACGATCGTGACGGCCCTCGGCTTTGCGCTCGCGGGCTGGCTGTTCGGCGGTGCGGTGATGGACCTCCTGCAACG
Source organism: Geminicoccaceae bacterium (assembly GCA_007694015.1). Lineage (GTDB taxonomy): Bacteria > Pseudomonadota > Alphaproteobacteria > Geminicoccales > Geminicoccaceae > RECO01. Next base: position 39,298 of record RECO01000152.1, on the reverse strand, counting down.
CGCCGGCATCGGCCGTTCGTCCTGGGCCCGCCTGCCGGCCCGATTGGTCAGCCTGCCAGGCTCGGCCTACGCGGCTGCCGTGGCGCATACCGGTGTCGCCGTGACCGTGATCGGCATCACCGCATCTTCGGCCTGGCAGACCGAGGTGATCACCTCGATGGGCTACGGCGATAGCCAGCGCGTCGCCGGCTACAACGTCACCCTCGCCCATGTCGGCCCCGTGCAGGGGCCGAACTGGATCGCCAACGAAGGCACCTTCGAGGTCGAGCGTGACGGTCGCCATATCGCGACGCTCACGAGCGATCGCCGCCACTACCCGGTGGAGGGCACCAGCACCACCGAAGTCGGCATCACCTCGAACCTCTGGCGCGACGTCTATGTCGTGATCGGCGAACAGACGGGGGACGGTCTCTACGTGGTTCGCCTCTACCACAACCCGCTGGTGGTCTGGATTTGGCTCGGAACGTTGCTGATGGCGGTGGCCGCGGTCGTGTCGATGGCGGATCGCCGCTTCCGCGTGGGTGCACCGGAGCCGAAGCGGGCGAAGGCCGCGGCGGCACCGGCGGCGCCAGCGCCGCAGGCCGGGAGCTGACCGGCCATGCGCCGCCTTCTCTACGTCCTGCCGGCCGTGTTGGTCGCGGCCCTGGCATTCACCTTCGCCATCGGCCTGCGTGACCGGGATCCCTCGGCGCTGCCGTCGGCCTTGATCGACCGTCCGCTACCGGCGTTGGACCTGCCAGCCGTCGAGGGCGTCGATTTGCCCGGCTGGCAGACGGCCGACCTGCATGGCGAGGTCATGTTGGTGAACGTGTTCGCCTCGTGGTGTCCGCCCTGCCGGGTGGAGCATCCGGTGCTCACCCGGTTGACCGAAGTGCACGGGGTGCCGCTCATTGGCGTCAACTACAAGGACGCGCCGGAGGCGGCGGCTGCTTTCCTGGTCGAACTCGGCAATCCCTATCGCAAGATCGGTGGCGATTTCGAAGGCCGGGCCGGGCTCGAATTGGGCATTTCCGGTGTGCCCGAGACGTTCATCGTCGATGCCGACGGCCATATCCGCTTCCGCCATGCCGGGCCGGTGTTGCCGGAGCACGTCGAGCAGGTCTTTCTCCCCCTCTTGCGGGAACTCCGCGGATGACCCTTCGCCAACTCCTGCGGGCGCTGCTGCCGGCATTGTTGCTGGCCTTGGCTACAGCCGCGACGGCGGCCCCGAACCCCGACGAAATACTCGACGATCCGGCCCTGGAGGCACGTGCCCGTGCGCTGAGCGCCGAGTTGCGCTGCGTGGTCTGCCAGAACGAGTCGATCGACGACAGCGGCGCCCCGCTCGCCCGCGACATGCGGCGGCTGGTCCGCGAGCGGCTCGTCGCCGGCGACAGCGACGCGGAAGTCGTCGACTTCCTCGTCGCCCGTTATGGCGACTTCGTCCGGCTGCGCCCGCCGGTGCGTGGCTCGACGCTGTTGCTCTGGGCTAGCCCTCTGATCTTGGTCGGGCTCGGTGGGATCGGGGTTTGGCTCTACCTTCGCGGCCGCCGCGACGACCAAGCCGCAGCACCCGCGCCGCTCAGTCCCGAAGAGCAGGCCGCGCTCGACCGTCTCCTCGCTGATCGAAGCCGCTCATGACCGCTTTCACCATCATCGCCGCCCTGCTTGCCGTCACCGTCGCGATCATGGTCGTTTGGCCTTTGATCCGCCCGAAAGCCGGGGTCGAGGCGCGCACCCAGGCCATGGCCGTGTACCGCGACCAGCTCGACGAGGTGGATCGCGATCTGGAACGCGGCCTGATCAACGCGGCGGAAGCTGCGGCCGCGAGGTTGGAGGTCCAGCGCCGTCTGTTGAGTGTGACGCGCAAGGAGGGGCAGGCCGCGCCGACCGCCCTGACCCGGCCGTTCATGGCGATGGGTGTGGGCCTGGTCGTGGTCGCGGGCTCGCTTTGGGTCTACGAGCAGGTTGGCTCGCCGCACCTGCCGAGCCAACCGCTCGCGCAGCGCGACACGCGCGAGCTGGAGGAACGCCGGCTTGCCATGCAGGCGGAACTGGCGGAACTTGAGGTGATGGCGGCCGAAGCCCCGCCAGGGGACCCGAGCTTCTGGTTGGCACTTGGCCAGCTGCGCACCGAGCTGCTGGGTCCGCGCGCCGGCGGCGAAGCCTTCCTGCAGGGCCTGCAGCGCTTTCCGGAACACGCCATGTTGCGGGCGGCCCTGGGCGAAGCCTTCGTCGGCCAGGCCGAGGGCACCGTCACACCGGCTGCACGCAATCTTTTCCGCGAGGCCCTGGAGCGCCAGCCCGGCCAGCCGCTCGCCCTCTATTATCTGGGGCTCGCGGCGGCCCAGGAAGGCGACGATTGGGAAGCGCTCGAACTTTGGGGGCAGATGCTTTGGGTGGCCGACGCCGAGGTGGGTTGGCGTCCGCTGGTGGAGGACCGCTTCCGCGCTGCGGCGCGCCGGGTGCGCGCCGACGCCGACGACCTCTTGGCCGAAGGTCCGCGCTACAAGCCGGAGCGCGTTGCAACGGCGGAGATGACCACGCCGCTGGCGCAGACCGGCGGCGTCACCGACGACGACCAGCGCGCGATGATCGTGGACATGGTGGCGAACCTGGAAGCGCGCTTGGCCGAAGCGCCCGACGACCTGGAGGGCTGGCTCCGTCTCGGCCGCGCCAAGATGGTGCTGGGGGAACGGTCCGCCGGCGAAGCCGCATTCGCCCGTGCTCGTCGCGTGGCACCGGCCGATCCGCGCGTGCTTTTGGCCGAAGCCGATGCACTGCTGATTTCCGGTGAGACGACCATGGGCATCCCCGTCGTCACCCCGCGTATCGCCGAGTTGTTCCGCCAGGCTGCCGCCTTGGACCCGAGCGATCCGCAGCCCCATTGGTATCTGGGTTTGCGGGCGCTGCAGCAAGGCGAGATCGAACAGGCCCGCTCGGCCTGGGAACAGGTGCTGGCTCGCGTCGACCCGGCGAGCCCCGATTACGCCGCCGTGCGGGCGCAGATCGACGCGCTGCCGACCGCCGGTGATGGTTGATACAACGCCGCTGCCTCGGGCGTTACCGCGGCAACGCCGCATCGAGCGTTTCGCTGCGTTCGTCGAGCGGCGGACCTCGAGCGTTTTCCGCTCCGGTTGATCTGCACCGACCCCGGCCGATCGCCCATGGCATCGCCCACTCGTGGGTGGCCGGGCGGGGGTGAGGGATGATCAAGCATTTCGGGAAACGCTCTAAGGCGCGGCCGGTGATGCCAGCGGCATCGAAGGATTTGGCGATTCCCTCCCTCTCGCCATCCCAGCAAAACGCCTTGGGGATGGCGTCCGGCACGAGCCGGTGCATCGGCTGTCAGGCTCGGGCCGGCTCAGCGCCATGGCTTCGCTCGTGACGCTGACCGACAACGGCAGATCGGCCGCGTCCAGGACCGCCCTATCGCGGCCGAGATCAAGCGATACGCGCCGCGGCCGCGAGCGCCTTGGTGCGCTCGCGGCGTTGAAGGAACGCGCCGATGGATAGACCGCACGCGCCGATCGAGAGGATCGCGACGGTCGGCGTTACGGCTGGGGACGAAGTGCTGCGGCTTGCGCCTTGGCGCCGGCCATCAAGAACGCGTGGTCCGAGCCGGCGAGGATCAGGCGCATGCCCAATTCGAAATAGCGATGCATCAAGGGCGGGTTGTAGACCCCCCCCATGCCTGGGTGCTTGCCGTGCTTCTTGCAGGCCGCGATCACCCGGCGATAGGCCTCGACCACGTCCGGGTGATCGATTTGCCCCGGCAGCCCCATTTCCATGCAAAGGTCCGAGGTGCCGATCAGCAGTGCGTCGTAGCCGGGCACGGCGGCGATCTCCTCGACCCGGTCGATCGCTTGCGGGCTTTCCAGCATCAGCACCAAAAGCGTGGCCTCGTTGATGGCATCGGCGACGGCGCCGAAGGGGTGGCTTTCAAAGTCGACCTGGGGCAGGGCTCCGGTCATCGAGCGATGGCCGAGCGGCGGATAGCGGACGTTTGCCACCATCCGTGCCGCCGTTTCGGCGTCGTCCACGTGCGGCACGACGATGCCGAGCGCCCCGCCGTCGAGCGCCCGCGTGGCGTGGTGGTGTGCCGTCCCCGGCACGCGGACCAGCGGCGTGATGCCGGCGTCCTGGGCGGCGACCGAAATCTGCGCCGCCACGTCGAGCGACATGGTGTTGTGTTCCATGTCGATGAACAGCCAATCGAAGCCCGCCGTCTTCATCGCCTTGGCGATGTCGGCGGTGCGCGCGTTGCGAAGGCCCACACCCAGTGCGATCTCGCCGGCCTCCAGCTTCGCCTTCGTCGCATTGTGGATCGCCACCATCGTCCCCGTCCTTCCCTGCTGCTTTTGTGATAGGTTTAGTTTCATAAAACGAGCGTGGAGCAGGTGTGCATCCGTCCAGCCCCCTAGGCAATTCTTTAAGAATGGCGGGCTAGCCTGTCGATGCTCCTGGACCCAAGGTGCCATGCATGGTCGATTCCTGCTGCCTCGCGCTTGCGACCCGCGACCAACCGCGCGTTCCGGTCGTGCTTTAGCCGGCGAAGGGGAGCATTTGGATGCACACCGTTCACCGCTGTTCGATTGCGAAGCTCTACGGGCTCGTCGTGTTGAGTGTCTGCATGGTCGCGCTCAGCTTCTACACGTTGGGCTTGCGGCCGCTGGAGCGGCACATCCGGGCGACCCACGAAGCGACGCTCGCGGCCGACCTGGAACACGCACGCTGGCAATTCGATGCCCTGATCGAACAGCATCACGACATCGCCCGCCAAGCCGCCAGCCGAACCGCCATCCGCAACGCGCAGATCGCGCACCTGGGCGGGCGGCTCTCGGCAATCGAGCTGGTCGCGTTCGCGACCGCCAAGCTCGCCGATGCGGTGAATGCCAACCACCATGTCCTTGGGGTTCACCGCTTTGCACCCGATGGGACGGCGCTCCTCGCGGTCGGCCGCCCGCCAGCGGTGGCGGCGATCGAGGCCTGTGCGCGTCACCTCGGCCAAGACGTCCTGACCTTGCCGGTGCGGCGGGGTGCGCATGGGCTCGTCTTTCTCTACTGTTCGCCGATCGACGATCCGATGTTCGGCCGCGTCGGGTTCGACGTGCTGACGCTCTCGGACCTGCAGGTCCGCGCTTTTTTGGAAGCCAATGTCCGTCCGCATCGCTTGCTCGCGGTGGCCGCCGAGCGTTACGGCATCGTGGTCGCGCCGACGGCGGAGGATGCGGTGGCATTGCGTCGGGTGCTGATCGAGCGCGTCGACGACGTGGTCGGGCCGCACGGTGACGGTGCGGGCGAAATTACCCGGACGGGCACCGCGGTGCCCGAGCTGGGGCTTTATGCGGTCGTCGAGCAACAGGCCTTTTTTCAGCCGATCGAAGCAATGTTTCGTCGCCTCGCGGTGGTCCTCGCCCCGGTCGGCCTCGCCATATTGGGGCTGAGCCTTTGGGCGGTTCGCCCCTTGGTGGTCGCCCTCTTGCGCGAGGAGCAGTTGGAGCGTCGCACGCGCACCGACGGCCTGACCGGCCTCGCCAATCGCGAGCACGTGACCGCCCGGATCGATCGCGCCTGGCAAAGGCCAGCGCCGGCCGTGCCGGGTTTTGCCGTCGTTCTCATCGACATCGATCACTTCAAGCGGGTCAACGACGTGCATGGACACGCCGCGGGCGACGCAGCCCTGCGATCCATGGCGCGGCTGTGCCGCTTCGTGGCCCGTGAGAGCGATTGCTGGGCTCGCTTCGGCGGCGAGGAATTCCTGGCCTATTTGCCAGCGACCGATGCTCTGGGGGCGGCCAAGGTTGCGGAGCGGCTGCGCCATGTCGTGGCCGCCACGCCCATCGAGTTGCCCGATGGCGCCGTCATTGGCCTGACGGTCAGCGCCGGGGTTGCCTGCAGCCGCGACGCGGGTACGACCGACGGCTTGATCGCTGCGGCCGATCGCGCCCTCTATGCAAGCAAGCGCACCGGCCGCAACCGCGTCACCATCGACCGCCCATCGCCAGCCCAGCCGCCCGTCGCCCGCCCGAGCAGGCGGCTCGTGTTGCAGCACTGACCGCCGCCCCGAGGCAGCGGGGCCGCGCGCCGGCTCACGTGCGTCGACGTTCCAGCACCACATCCGCCTCGATCATGGCTTCGATTTCGGCATCGTCGAAGCCGGCCTCGCGAAGGATCGCGCGGCCGTTCTCGCCGAACCGCGGCGGCACCGCTTGCACGGCGCCCGGCGTGCGCGAGAACTTGATGGGCGTGCCGAAATTCCGATAGCCGGCCTGCTCCACGGCCATGTGGCGGTGGTGGGTGTGGGGGTTGTCCCACACGTCCTGGGTGTTCTGCACGGGGCCTGCCGGCACGCCCTTGGCCAAAAGCTCGGTACAGAGGGCGGGGCCATCCACGTCGCGCAATCGGGCTTCCAGGAGTGCCGTCAACTCCGCCTTGTGGCGCAAGCGATCGCCGTTGCTGGCGAAGCGCGGGTCGGCTGCGAGTTCGGGTGTGCCGATCGCTTCGGTGAAGCGCGCGAAGGCGCGGTTGTTGCCGACGGCGATGAAGATCGGCCCGCCCTGGGTTTCGAACTTGTCGTAGGGGCAGATGTTGGGATGCGCGTTGCCGGTCAGGCCCGGTAATTTGCCCGACAAGACGTAGTTCGGGATGTGCGGGAACATCAGCGCCACACCGCAGTCGTAGAGCGTCATGTCGAGGAATTGGCCGGCACCGGAGCGCGCTCGCTCGATCACCGCCATCAGGATGCCGAGGGCCGTGTAGAGGCCCGTGCCGATGTCGACCAAGGGGATGCCCATGCGGGTCGGCCCCGAGCGTTCGTCACCGTTGACGCTGAAATGGCCAGCCATCGCCTGGATGATGGCGTCGTAACCCGGCAACCCGCCATAGGGGCCGTCAGCGCCGAAGCCCGAAATGCGGGCGTGGATGAGGCGTGGAAAGCGACGTTGCAGCACCTCCTCGTAGCCCAGGCCCCACTTCTCCATCGAGCCGGGTTTGAAGTTCTCGATCAAGACATCGGCTTCGGCAAGAAGCCGGAGCAGCACCTCGCGCCCCTCGGCCTTGGCCAAGTCGAGGCCAAGCGAGCGCTTGTTGCGGTTGACGCCCAGAAAGTACGAGGCGGTGCCGTCGGCGTCGAAGGGCGGGCCCCAGTCGCGCACCTCGTCGCCCTGCGGCGGCTCGATCTTGATCACCTCGGCGCCGTGATCCGCCAGGATTTGGGTGCCGTAAGGCCCCCCCAGCACCCGGGTCAGATCGACCACCTTGAGCCCACGAAGCGCGCCGAACCCCGTCATGTCCTCTCCCCGTCCAAGTTTGGCTGCTGTAGCACGATAATCACCAAGGGGGAGGCGGTGATGCAGGGCGGCGTGGATGACTTGGCGGCACGGCTGCCGAACGGTGCGTTGATCGGCGTGCCGGCGGACTATTCGGGCGTGCCGATGGCCCTGACGCTCGCTTTGCTGCGACGCAAGGTGCGGGACTTGCGCCTCTTCTGCCTGCCGACCGGGAGCCTGCAGGTCGATGTGCTGATCGGTGCCGGCGCCGTGGTCCAAATCGAGACCTCGGCGGTCAGCTTGGGCGAGTTCGGCCTTGCCCCCTGTTTCAGCCGCGCGGTGGAGGCGGGCACGATCAAGGTCAAAGACAGCACCTGTCCTGCCATGCACGCCCAGTTGACCGCGACCGAGCGCGGCATCCCCTTCATGCCGATGCGTGGGCTGTTGGGCTCGGATCTTCTCGCCCACCGCGCGGACTGGCGGGTCGTGGACAACCCGCTGCAGCCGGGCGATCCGATCGTGCTCGTGCCGGCCACCCGGCTCGACGTCGCGATCTTCCATGCCCCGCTCGCCGATCAAGAGGGCAATGTCTGGATCGGCCGGCGGCGGGAACTCGCCACCTTGGCGCATGCCGCCGAGCGCTCGCTGGTGACGGTCGAGAGGGTGGTCGGCGGCTCGTTCTTCGAGCGCGAGGAGACGGCGGCGGGAGCCCTGTCCAGCCTCTACGTCGAGGCCATTGCCACGGTGCCGCAGGGGGCGTGGCCACTGGGCCTCGGCGATCGCTACCCGGTCGATGGCGCGGCCATGCGCGCCTACGCCAAGGCCGCCCGCACCGCCGCGGGCTTTCGGACCTGGCTCGACGGAACCTTGGCGGGGGTGCCGGCATGACGACGGGTTCAAGCGACGCGTGGTTGATCACGCTGCTGGCGCGGCTGATCGGTTCGGCGCGTCACGTTGCCGTGGGTGCGGCTTCGCCGCTGCCGGCCGCGGCCGCGCTCATGGCGAAGGTGCGGCATGGCACGCGGGTCACGCTGCTGCACAGCCGGCGATACAATCCCTTCACCGACGGCAGCCGCGAGTTGTTCGACCTTGCTGGCCAGGGACGGATCGACGTGTTCTTCCTGGGCGGTGTCCAGATCGACGGCCAAGCCAACGTCAACCTGGTCGGCACCGGCACCTATCCCCGCCTCGACAAACGGTTTCCCGGATGCTTCGGTGCCGCGTATCTCGCTTACGTGGTACCGCGTGTGATCCTGTTTCGCGAGGAGCACAGCCCACGGACGCTGGTCGAGCGGGTCGATTTCATCAGTGCGCCCGGCACCAGCCCGCCTGGCGTGTTCAGGCCGGGCGGCCCGAGCCATCTCCTGACCTCGCTGGCCCTGTTCGCCTTCGATCGGGCCATCGGGCGGTTCCGGCTGGAGGCGCGCCAACCGGACACCCCGATCGAGACGATCCAACGGGCCACCGGTTTCGCCTTCGACCAGGTGCCGTCGGTGCCGCCATGGCCAGGGCCGACGACCGACGACTTGGCCCTGCTGCGCGGCCCGGTTGCGACCGCGCTCGCCGAGAGCTACCCGGAATTCGCCCGGCGCTTGGCGGCGCATTTGGCCTGAACACGAAACGCGCTTAGTCTACGCCGTCGACAACCAAGAAGGAGGCACCCATGGCCATCGCTCTCGACGATCCGCGCCACCGCCTGAAGGACCCGAGCCTGCTCCGCGACGCCTGCTACATCGACGGTGCCTGGGTCGCGGCCGACAGCGGCAAGCGTTTCGCCGTCACCAACCCGGTCGATGGCAAGGTGCTTGCCGAGGTGCCGATGTGCGGGGCCGCGGAGACGCGCCACGCCATCGAGGCGGCCGATCGAGCGTTGGTCGGCTGGCGCCAGGAGACCGCCAAGGAACGGGCGCGGCTGCTCCGCCGTTGGTTCGATCTGCTCACGGAGAATGCCGACGACCTCGCCATGTTGATGACCCTGGAGCAGGGTAAGCCCCTGGCGGAGGCCAAGGGTGAAGTGGCCTACGGGGCGGCGTTCGTCGAGTGGTTCGCTGAAGAGGCGAAGCGGGTGTACGGCGACACCATTCCGTCGCCGTTTTCGAGCCGGCGCATCCTCGTCATGCGGCAGCCGATCGGCGTCTGCGGCATGATCACGCCCTGGAATTTCCCCCTCGCCATGATCACGCGCAAAGCGGCACCGGCCTTGGCGGTGGGCTGCACCGTGGTGATCAAGCCTGCCGGCCTGACGCCGCTGACGGCCTTGGCTGCGGTCGAACTCGCCGCGCGGGCGGGCTTTCCCAAGGGCGTCGTCAACATGGTCACCGGCAGCTCGAGCGCGATCGGCGGCGAACTGACCTCGAACAGGACCGTGCGCAAGATCTCGTTCACCGGCTCGACCGAGGTCGGCAAGATCCTCTTGGAGCAGTGCGCCTCGACGGTGAAGAAGGTGAGCCTCGAACTCGGCGGCCACGCGCCCTTCATCGTGTTCGACGACGCCGATCTCGATGCCGCGGTCGAGGGGGCCATCGCCTCGAAGTTCCGCAATGCCGGGCAGACCTGCGTCTGCATGAACCGGCTCTACGTCCAAGCCGGTGTGCATGACGCCTTTGCCGAGAAGTTCGCGGCCAAAGTGGCGGCGCTGAAGGTCGGCAACGGCCTGGAAACTGGCGTCCAGATCGGCCCGTTGATCGACACCGACGCCGTCAAGAAGGCCCAGGCACACGTCGAGGATGCATTGGCCAAAGGTGCTCGGCTGGTCACCGGCGGCAAGCCGCATGCGGCTGGTGACCAGTTCTTCCAGCCCACCGTGCTCGCCGGCTGCACGCCCGACATGGTGATCGCCCACGAAGAGACCTTCGGCCCGGTGGCGCCCATCTTCCGCTTCGAAACCGAAGACGAGGCGATCGCGCTTGCCAACGACAGCGAGGTCGGCCTCGCGGGGTATTTCTACGCCCGCGACGTCGGCCGCATCATGCGGGTGGCGGAGGCGCTCGAGGTCGGCATCGTCGGTGTCAACGACGGCGTGGTCTCGACCGAGGTGGCACCCTTCGGCGGCTTCAAGGAAAGCGGGCTCGGCCGGGAGGGCTCGAAATACGGCCTCGATGACTTCCTGGAGATCAAATACGTCAGTATCGGTGGTCTCGATCGCTAGAAGCTGACGGCTTTGTTCGACCTGATCGTCTTGGGTGGCGGGCCGGGGGGCGTGGCCTCGGCCCGCCGCGCTGCTCAGTTGGGCGCCAAGGTGGCGCTGGTCGACGCGGATTGGCGGCAGGGCCGGGCCATTCGCGGCTGGCTGCCCAAACGTTTTTTGGCGCAAGCGGCGCGCGCCAGCGATCTGCCTGACCCGGCCGCGGCGTTTCGGGCGTTTCAGGTCCGGCGGGATCGAGCGGTGGGTGAAGCGCTGGCGGCCCTGGTCGCGGAACTGGACGAAGCCGGCGTCGAGGTCATCGCCGAGCGCGCGGCCCTGGAGCGGCTCGATGCCGGTGCCGTCCTCGCCACCCGACGCGGCCGCCTCGAGGCACCCCATCTCGTCTTGGCCGTGGGCGCAAGCCCGACCTGGCCGGCCTGGGGCGGCGGGTTGATCGAGCCGGCCGAAGCCCTCTACGCGGACGATGGGCCCTTGCCGAGCCGTGTGGTCATCGTCGGTGGCGGCTACATCGCAACCGCTCAGGCCGCCTTGTTGCGGAGCTTCGGCGTCGACGTCACCTTGATCCTGCCCGAAGCCGAGCCGCTCGGCGGCTTCGACGACGACCTTCGGCGCGTCGTCGGCGACCGCCTCTCGAACCTGGGGGTGCGGTTGCGGCCGGAGACCGAGGTCATCGGCATCGCCGCCGATGGTCCGACCCGGGTCGTGGCAACGACGGCCGGGACCTGCCGGTGCGATCGCGTCGCCTTCGCCGCCGAGCGGGCGCCCAAACCCAACACGGCCGGGCTCGACCTCGCACGGTTCGGCGTCCGCTTGACGGTCGATGGTGCGGTGCAGGTCGACGTCCGCTACGCGGCCAGCGTGTCGGGGCTGCATGCCATCGGCGATTGCGCCGACCACGCCGGTCAGGGCCTCGACGGCTCCACCTTCGATTTCGGCGCGGTGGCCGTTGCCGAGGGCGAGGCGGTGGTGGAACATCTTTTCGATCCGAGCCCGCCGCCCCCGCTCGACTACGATCACGTGCCGATCATCGTCCAGGGACGGCCCGAAATTGCCGCGGTCGGCTTGGGGGAGGCGAGGGCGCGCGCCCTTGGGTTCGACGTGTTGGCCGACGGCCGTCAAGGCGGGGCCGGCTTCGTGAAGCTCGTTGCGGACCGGCACAGCGGACGGCTGCTCGGCTGTCACCTGGTCGGGGAGGGGGCGGGTGCCTTGGTGCAGGGCCTTGCCCTGGCGCTGGGGGCGGGGGCCGATCTGCCCCGACTGCGACGCACGGTGGCGGCTCCGCACGGGCTCGCCGAAGAACTGTTGGCGCTCGCCAAAGGCCTGGGCTAAAGCCATCCGTCCAAGGATGGAGATGGTGATGGACACGAGCTGGCAGCCCGCCACCAGCGACCAAGCCGCGCCGCGCGTGGCGCTCGAAAAGGCGACCGATTGGCACCCGGCGAGCTGGCGTCAGCGCAAGGCCGAGCAGATGCCGGCCTATGCCGACGCCGAGACGTTGATCGCGGTCGAGGCGGAGCTTTCGACCTACCCGCCCTTGGTCTTTGCCGGCGAAGCCCGCAGCCTGCGGGCGAAGCTGGCCGAGGTTGCGGCTGGCAAGGCCTTTTTGATTCAGGGCGGTGACTGCGCCGAGGCCTTCGCCGACTTCAACGCCGACAAGATCCGCGATTCGTTGCGGGTGCTGTTGCAAATGGCGGTGGTCTTGACCTATGGCGCCGGCATGCCGGTGGTAAAGGTCGGCCGGATGGCTGGCCAGTTCGCCAAGCCACGGTCGTCCGACACCGAGCGCCAAGGCGACCTCGAACTGCCGAGCTATCGCGGCGACATCGTCAACGAACTGCCGTTCGAGCCCGCCGCGCGGGCGCCGCAGCCCAAACGCCAGCTCTCGGCCTACGCCCAGGCGGCCGCGACCTTGAACCTGCTTCGCGCCTTCACCGAGGGTGGCTATGCTTCTTTGGAGCGGGTGCACAGCTGGAACATGGGCTTTTGCGAGCGCTCGCCGCAGGGGCAGCGTTATCAGACCTTTGCCAACCAGATCACCGACGCCTTGGCGTTCATGCGCGCCTGCGGCGTGAGTGACCTGTCGACGCCCGAGATCAAGCGCACCAGCTTCTACACCAGCCACGAAGCCCTGCTTTTGGGCTACGAGCAGGCTTTGACGCGGATCGATTCGACCTCGGGCGATTGGTACGCGACTTCGGCGCACATGCTCTGGATCGGCGACCGAACCCGCCAGCTCGACGGCGCGCACGTCGAATTCTGCCGGGGCATCGCCAACCCGATCGGCCTCAAGGCCGGCCCGACCATGGAGCCCGACGATCTCTTGCGCCTGATCGACCGGCTCGACCCGGCCAACGCGGCGGGGCGGCTCACCATCATCACCCGGTTCGGTGCCGACAAGGTCGAGGCCTGTCTGCCGAACCTGGTGCGCGCGGTGATGCGTGAGGGGCGCAACGTCGTTTGGACCTGCGATCCGATGCACGGCAACACGATCAAGTCGGCCAACGGCTACAAGACCCGGCCGTTCGACACGATCCTCGACGAGGTGCGCCGGACCTTCGCCGTCCATGAAGCGGAGGGCAGCTATCCGGGCGGCCTGCACGTGGAGATGACCGGCCAGGACGTTACCGAGTGCATCGGCGGCGCCCAAGCGATCACCAACGAGCAGTTGGCGGATCGCTACCACACCCATTGCGATCCGCGGCTCAACGCGCAACAGAGCCTCGAATTGGCGTTCTTGACGGCCGAGGCCCTGCGTGCCGACCGCGCGGCTCAACGCGCCGCGTTCTGAGTGGCGATGATGAGCGACGCCGCCACCTTTACCCGCTTCACTGACAAGTATTTCTTGAAGATGCGGGAGATCGTGGCGCGCCATGGCGATGCCACGGTGACTTATGCCGTCTTCATGCGGCGGCCGGTGATCTTCTGCCCGAGGCTCGCGCTGACTTGGCTGGAGCACATGGCCGAGGTGCGCGGCGTGCGCTTCGACATCCACCTGTGTCATCCGGAAGGGGCCTGGGTCGGTGCCGGTGAGCCGTTGATGTACGTGACGGGCTCGCTGCACGAATTGTGCGATCTGGAGACCCTGCTCCTGCAGCAGCTCGGCGCGCCGTGCGTCGCCGCCTTCAACGCCTACACCATGTGCACCGATCTTCCCTACGTTTCGTTCCTGGCCATGGACGCACGCCATTGTGCCGGTGCGCCGATGGCCGACATGATGGCCTATGCGGCGAGCGTCGGTTCGGCGCGTGCCCAGCGCGAGCGCGGCGCCAAGGGGTTCATCGGCTCCGCCAACGACGCCACCGCCCACTATTTCGGTCTGGAGAAGGGGCTGGGCACGATGCCGCATGCGCTGATCGGCTATGCCGGCAGCACCCTGGAGGCGGCGCGCATGTTCCATGCCACCTTCCCGAACGACCCCCTCTACGTGTTGGTCGACTATTTCGGCCGCGAGGTGACCGACGCGCTCCAGGTTTGCCAGGCCTTTCCCGAATTGGCCCAGTCCGGCCGCTTGGGCGTCAGGCTCGACACCCATGGTGGGCGGTTCGTCGAAGGTCTCGACACGGCCGCCTCCTACGACGTCCTGGAGCGCCATGCCCCCGATGCGATCCGCACCTATCGCACCCAAAACGAACTGCGCTGGCTGACCGGCACCGGCGTCACGGCTGCCGCCATTTTTCACCTGCGCGAACATTTGGACCGAGCCGGCTTTCGACACGTCAAAATCATCGCGAGTTCCGGCTTCAATCCGGAAAAGTGCAAACTCATGGCGAGCGTGCGCGCCCCGATCGACCTGATCGGCACCGGTTCTTATTTGCCCGAGCGTTGGAGTGAAACCTATGCAACGGCAGACGTCATCGCCTACAACGGCGAGCAACGCGTGAAGCTCGGCCGCGAATTTTTGTTCCGTTCCGCCCCTGGCGGGGAATGAAACCGCGCTTCGCTCGTCGACGTCACCAATGGTGCCGGTGTGCCGGTGGCGGGAACCCGAGAGCAAGGACGACGCGGTGCGCAGTGGGGCTGAGGATGGTGTCGACGCCTTGGAAGAGGCGCTGGTTGGCCACATAGCCGGGATGCGGCGCTACGCGCGCGCCCTCGTCGGCAATGCGCAAGAGGCGGAGGACCTGGTTCAGGAAAGCCTCGCGCGGGCGCTTGCCCGGCTGCGCCCCTGGACGCCGATCCGCGACCTCCGCTCCTATCTGTTCACCATCCTGCACAATCTCTACGTCGACCAATATCGAGCCCGCCGTGCGGCGCCCAACACCGTCGACATCGACAACGTCGTCGAGCATCCGTCGATCGGGCCGAACCAGGAGCGTCGGCTGGAGTTGCGCGATCTCGGCCGCGCCCTCGACACCCTCGGCGACGAGCAGCGCGAGGTGGTCTTGTTGGTTGGCCTCGAGGGCCTCACTTATCAAGAAGTTGCCAAGATCTTGGACGTGCCGATCGGGACCGTGATGTCGCGGCTGTCGCGCGGTCGCGCCAGACTACGCGAATTGATCGAAGCCAAGCAGATCGTTGCTCCCGCCATGCGGAAAAGCGGATGACCGTGCACCCCTCATCGCCCCCGTCGGCCACGGCTGCGGACGTCCACGACGAGCTCGTCCAACGTTTCGTCGACGGTGCGCTCGATCCGCGCGAGCGGGTGCGGGTCGAGGCCATCCTGTCGACCGACCCGGACGCCTTCGAGCGGGTGATGGCCTATCAGCACCAGAACGTGCTGCTGCAAGGCCTGCACGGTGCGCGCGACGACAACGTCATGTTGCCGCCGGCCGCTTTGGGTCTGGCGCGCAAGCTCCACCACGTCCGCCGCGTGCGGCACGCCGTGGTGGCTTCGATCGCCGCTTGCGTCATCGTCGGTACCGGTGCGCTCGGCTGGCAGGCGCAGCGCTATGTCGCCGAGCACGCCGAACGGCCGCCCGTGGTGGCCGTATTCCCGACCCAAACGCTCCAGCCTACTCCCACGGCACTCACACCGACGCCTGCCGTCGCCATACCCGGCGGTGATGGACTGCGGAGTGACGACGCGGGGTCCGCACCGACCGCCGCGACGCGCCTCGACGTCCATCCCCCCAATCTGCAGCGGATCGGCTACCAGCTGGTCGACGGGCGCGCGGACCTCACGGCGTACGGCCCGGTGATCCGTTTCTCCTACGACCCGATCGACACCAGCAAGGGCAGTCGTTTGGCCCTGACGGTCGCGGCCTTCGGCAGCGAGCGGGACAGTCTCGCAACCAACATCAATCCGCAACAGACCTCGCTCTTCTGGCAAGATGGTCAGCTGCTCTTCGCACTTTCCGGCGCGCTGGAGCCGGCGCGACTCTTGCGGGTGGCGGAAACGGTCGCGGCAGAACGGGCGCGGCAGCGGGAGAGCGAGGCGGCACCCGTCGCGGTGGCGCCGGTGGTGGAGCCGCAGCCGGTCGAGCCCGCCGCTCCGCGGGCCGTACCCGCGGATGACGAGAAGCCGAAGGAGACCTGAGCCTGGAGGCCCCCGGCGCACCCTTTCCCGGCGTCGGGGTCAGGCCGGCACGGGCGAGCGGTCGGTTGGTGGCTCGACGCTCGGCGCCTTGACCCCCGGCGGGCAGCGACCGACGAACCAGAAATCACCCGCGGCATCGCGCCGGAAGCGGTCGCCCGTGAGGTACCAGCCGTCGACCAGGCAGGCCTCGGCGCGACCTGGGTCTCCCCGAAAGCCGCGGTACATCGAAGGCCAGCCGCAGCGCAGCGCCAATTCTCCCTCGACCGCTTGGGCACCGAGCGGCTCGACGCCGCGTTCGGTGCGTCGCACGATTGCGGCCTCGACCCCTGGCAAGGGTCGGCCGAGGCAGCCCGGCTGAACCGGCGTTGCCGCCAGATTGGCGAGCAGAATGGCACCGGTTTCGGCCTGGCCCCATTGGTTGTGGATGGGGGTGCCCAAGAATGCTTGACTCCAGGCGATGGCACTCGGCGGCAAGCCACCCCCGACGCTGACGATGAAGCGCATCCGTCGGAGGTCGTAGTGCTGGGGCAAGCGCCAATCGGTGCTGCGCAACCGATCGATCACCTCTGGGTTCGTCAGCAACACGGTGACCCTTTGGTTCTGCAGGAGCGCGTAGAGCCGACCACCGCTGCCGGCGGAGGCCACAGCGCCGACTTCGTCGATGATGCTGACGACACCGAGGGTCAGGGGGGCCAGGAAACCATAGGCAAGCCCCAGTGCGGAGGTCGGGTCGAGGGTGCAGCAAAACACGTCGTCGGGGTGCAGGTCGAGGGCCGCGCGCGCCGTCCAGACGTGGGCGACGAGCGCCTCGTGGACGTGGAGCACGGCCTTGGCCCGACCCATGGTCCCGCGCGTGAAGTGCAGCAAGGCAACGTCCTGACCGCCGGTCACGACGTCTGGAGCCGTCGTGGGCGCGGCCTGCAGGCGCGCGGGCAGCGCGCGGACGAGACCGCCTTCGTCCTCCGCCCGGCCGTCGCTCAACAGGATCCACTGCAACGACGGCAGGCGGTTCTGCACGTGGCGCACCACGTCGCGGTAGCGCGCGCGCGTGGTCACCAGTACCCGGGCTTCGGCGACGGCCAAGCGGGCGGCAAGGGTCTCGGGCGACGAGCGCGGGTCGAGCGGGCAAAACACGGCCCCGGCTTCCAAGGTCCCGAGCAGGGCTTGCGCGTAGGCCGGCTCCGCCGGCAACCATGAGGCCACGGTGGCGCCACTGTTCACCTGGAGACTGCCCAGGGTGCGGGCAAAGGCATGGGTGCGCCGGGCCAACTCGCCGTAGGTCAATTCGCTAACCCGGTCGTCGGCGGCCACGAAGCGAAGTGCGATCTCGGCGCCCCGCCCCGCCTCCACCTGCCGGTCGACGGCTTCGATTGCCATGTTGAAGCGGCCACCGGCGAGCGCGGGAAAGCGGGCGCGGGCGGTCGCCCACGTGAACAGCCGAGCGGCCGTGCCCGGATCGTCCAGATTGGGACGGCAGCGCAGATCGGCTGCGGACTTGGTGATGGCTTCGCTGGTCACGGCGGTGTCCTCCTGGCGGGCAGGGGGGCGTGGGCAATGGTCCTTCGTGTACGCCCTTGGTCGCGAGCCTTAGCATGAAATCGGTATGTTGTCTGTGCTGGCGCTGTGAAATTTCTGAGATTGATGGGCGTTCGATTCCGGTTTCCGGTGCGCTGCGGCCCAATTTTCCTTTGCCATAGGGCCTTTGCTGCCCCGGTGCCGGCTACTGAGGTGAAAGCCGTCGGAACGGGAAATCACGACGGGAGATGCGCATTTTTGCCATGACGTCTTTGGCCAAATCGGGCCGAAGCGCGCTGGACGCCATCGACTTTCGTACTACGTTCCTCCCTAGGAGGTTTGCATGCTCGCACCCTTTCTCGTCGCCTTCGTCGTCATCACGGTCGTGCAGTCGGTCGCCATTTTGGCCGGCTTGGGGGTTTGGTTCGACGTCGGCGGTGTCGCTGCGCGCCTGATCGCGTTGGCTGTCGCTTTGGTGCCGTTTTTCGGCGCTTCGTTCGGCATCATCGCCGCCATCGACATCTGGGGCTGGGGATTTCTCCCACCGATCTTGCTGTTCGGCGGCGCGCAAGTGCTCCTCTTGGCAATGATCTGCAAAATCCTCCGCGTGGCCGAGCGTCAGGAAGCCAAAACCAGACGGTAGATTCTACCTCAGGTTGAAAATTTTACGCGATTGTGCTATAGAGACTCTCCACTTCAGGTTGGGGGTTGGGGATGTTCGTGCGAATCCGCCCACGCCTTGGCGTGATGGCCTGTCTGGCTTTGCTGGCCTTCGCTCCGGTGAGCATGGCCGACGACATTCGGGGGGATGTCCGGGTGATCGACGGCGACACCATCGTCGTTGGCGGCCAGCGCGTCCGCATCGAAGGTTTGCACGCGCCCGAGTTGAACGAGCCGTTCGGCCAGCAAGCCCGCGATTTCGTCATCGCACTCCTGGCCGAGGATGACGTGCGCTGCGTGCCGAACGGGCGCCGGTCCTACAACCGGGTCGTCGCCCGCTGTTTCCTGGTTGCGGACGGCAGTGACCTCGCAGCACGGCTGGTCGCCGCGGGCTTGGGCCGTGACTGCGCGCGCTTCAGCGGTGGGCGCTACGCGGATCTCGAACCGGCCGCGGCCGCAGCGATGCCACTGCCGGGCTATTGCGTGCCGCGCTGATCGTCGGCGCGCGCTTGCTGGAAACCGCATCGGGCCGCTAGGATGGCGCTGCGCATGACGCGTGCGCCGGGCGTCGCTCGGACGACGGCGGACGATCGACTGGGGTTCTCTCTTGACGGCGCCACGCAGCCACCGACCGCCTCTGCGGCGCTTTTTCGGCCGCCTTCGTGGCTTGGTATGGCTCCTTGCGCGTCCGGTGCGCCGGGCGCGCCGCGAGCGGGTGTTGTTGGTCCAGCCCTATCGCGGCTTCGGCTCGCCACAGCGCGCGTTGGTCATGGGCCGGGTGTTGCGCCAGCCGAAGGCGCTCTACCCGAAGGACCCCTTGGCGCGGGACGCCCTCGACGTCGTCCGGCGGATGCTCAGGCGAGGCGTGGCGGGTGAAACCGTCCGCGCCAGACTGCACGAGGCCGTGGCCGTCACCGTCACCGACGGCGATGGCTATTTCCGCTTCGACCTGCCGGTGGTCGACCGCCGGGGCAATGGAGCCTGCGGCTGGCAGGACGTGGTGTTGCAACTCGAACGTGACCCCTCCGCCGCGGTCACGGCCCGCGTCTTCCTGCACCCGCCGGATAGCCGCTGCCTCGTGGTCAGCGACATCGACGACACCGTGGTCGAGACAGGGGTTGCCAACCGCTTCGTCATGCTCTGGCGGCTGTTCGTGCTCGGACCCCGCAGCCGCGCCGCCGTGCCGGGTTTCGCCGAACTCCTGCGGGCCGTCCAGCGCGGCCCCAAGGGCGACGAGCGCAACCCCATCGTGTTCGTCAGCCGAGCCCCTTGGACGATCTACGAGACCTTGCAGGCGTTTTTTCGTCTCCAGCACTTCCCGCGCGATTCGGTGCTGTTCCTGAGGGAATGGGGACTGCGCTGGTATCGGCCCGTGGCGCGCAAGGACAAGGCCCACAAACGCGCCCTCATCCGCCACTTGCTGCAGATCGCCCCAAACCTTCCCGTCGTCCTGATCGGCGATAGCGGCCAGGAGGACGCCGAGGTCTATGCCTCCATCGTCGCCGACTTTCCGGGGCGCGTGGCCGCCGTGATGATCCGAGATCTCGCCCACTCGGTCGAGCGCGAGCGCGCCATCCGCTCGATGGAAATCGACCTCGGACGCGCCGGTGCCAAGCTGGTGCTGGCCACCTCCACCCTGCCGATGGCCCACGCCCTCGCCGAGCTGGGCTTCATCCAACGCAGCGCCGTCGCCCAGGTGCGCGCTGCCCTCGGCTGAAGCAGGTAAGGGAGGAAGCAGGTAAGGGAAAAGGTGAGAAAGAAAGCAAAGGGGGCTTTTTGCCCCCTTTGGAACCCCCCGAGACTTGTGGGCAGAGGTTAGAGCGTTTCCCGGTTAGGTAGCGCACGGACCATCCCTCTCCCCCGCCCGGCCACCCATGGTATCGTACACTCGTGGGTGGCCGGGCGGGGGAGAGGGATGGTCAAGCATTTCGGGAAACGCTCTAGCCAGGCGGGCGGAGGAGGCAGTCGCGCAGGAGGGAGCGCAAGACCCCGACCGGGCGGGGGTCGCTGCGGAACAGTCGTGATACCCGCGCTTCGACGTCAGGGCCGGCAAGCCATTCGAGGCCGATCAGGGCGAAGTGGTCGGCGTCGTCGATCACGACGGTGGGGCCCCAATGTGCCGAGGCCACCGGAACCAGCCCGTCATTGTCGCCATCGTGCTGTTGCAGGCGGCGGGCGAGGGGGCGGATCGGCGCCGGAACCGCGGCCGGCGCGATCCGCCCGGCGATGGCGTGGTAGCGAACGTCCGGGCGATCCGGCACCTCGGCGTTGAAGCGGGCCACGGCCGCGCGCGTCAGGTCGTAGAGCCCCCCCTGGTCGAGCAGGCGGACCAGGGCCGGCAGCCGCGGTGCCAGCCGATGCGCCATATCGGCGGCATAGGTGCCGTGATGCGGGGTGCCGAGCGTGATGACGTCCGAAACGCGGTGCTGCGGGTCGAGCCAAGCCGCCAGGAAGCGCGCATCCAAGCCGCCCATGGAGTGGCCGACGACGATGACCCGACGGGCCGTGGTCGCGTCGAGTTCGCGGGCGAGATGGCGCGCCCGCTCCGCGATCCGGCCGGTCATGTGCGCCTGCGCGACGTGGACGGCGATACCGCGGGCGCGCAGTTGCGCCATCAACCGGGTGCAGCCGATCCAATAGGCGCGCGGCAAGGCCCCGAGATAGCCATGGGCGAAGACCACCGCCGTCGCCTCCGGCGGGCGCGGGATCTCGTTGGTGAGCCAGCGTCGCAACGTCGACAGCGTCAAGATGCGCCGAGCCTCCGCTTTGCCTTCCTGCCGCTACCTGGATTGCCGCTTCGATGCGGCGGTACACAAGCCGGTGTGCGCTCCAGCCAGAGGCTGCTCTCGAAGGCGCCCTCGGGCGGAGGGACATGGGCTGCGAGATTGTCTTGGAGCAACTGCGGGCGGTGCGTGCGCAGGTAGTGGCTGGTCCACAAGAGCCGCCAGCCGCCGAGGAGCAGGGGTACCAAGGCCGCCTGCTCGTTGTAGCCGCGCCACGCCCAGTTCGGTGGGTAGGGATCGGGTAGGAAAACGTCGTGGACGTGGAGCAGCACGCCGGGCCGCACGCGCGGCAGGAGGCGGGTGAGCACCCATTCGACGTCGCTGCCGGCGACGAGCAGGTGGCTCGAATCGACGAACAGGATGTCGCCCGGAGCGAGCCGGTCGACCAGCGCCGGGTCGCTCGCCTGGAGGAGCTGGGCGTGCCAGGTGACGGGCAGGTCGCGCAGCGCTGCCCGCGGTGCCGGGTCGATCGCCGTGATGCGTGTGGCAAGGCCGCCATCGGCCATGGCCCGCGCCATGATTCGGGTCGAGTGGCCGCTGCCGATCTCGACGATCTGGCGCGGCGCGCGGCTGCGCACCAGCGCGTAGGCCGCCAGCGCATCCAGGCCGGGGAACCAGTCCTGCTCGAAGCGGGGGGCCGGAGCCGGGCCGCCGAAGCGGGCGAAGGCATCGGCGAACCCCTCGATGGTCGTCAGGAGTTCGCGCATCGCCGGTTCGGCCGCTTCGAAGATGGGCAGGAGTTCCGGCGCGCCGGTGGGGCGGAGGTCCTGGGCGTGGCGGTAGGGCAGGAACACGCCCACCACCTCCTGAGCGCGGGCGATCCGCGCTTGCAGGCGGTGGCTGCGCCAGCGGCGGCGGAAGCGGGCGAGCCGGCTCACAAGTGCAACACCAAGCCCTCGGCGCCGACCAGCCCGCTCGGCAGCTCGGCGTGGAGGCGCCGGGCGATGGCGTCCAGGGCGTCGTCGCTTCGCTCGGGTTCGTGGTGGAACAGGACCAGTTGCCTGGCCCCGGCCGCGCGGCAGAGCCGCACGCCCTCCTGCCAGGTCGAATGGCCCCAGCCGATGAAGCCTTTGAACTCCTCGTCGGTGTAGGTGGCGTCGTAGACGACCAGGTCGGCCGCCTCGATCAGGCGCAACACGTTCCGATCGGACTTGCCGGTCTCGTGCTCGGTGTCGGTGATCAGCGCGAAGACCTTGCCGGCGTACTCGACGCGGTATCCCGTGGCTCCGCCTGGATGGTTCAGGGGTGCCGTGCATACGGTCACGCCCGGCCCGAGGCTCAAGACGTCACCGGCATGCATGTCGTGGAAGGTGGCCGCGGCGTGCATCAGGCCGATCGGCACCGGGAACAGGGGCTGGCGCATCAGGCCGGCCAGCGTGCTCTGCAGGTCGAGGCCCTGGGCGCGCAAATGGCCGGACCAGAGATCGAAGCGGTTGTGCGGGGTGTAGGCCGGTTTGAAGAAGGGAAAGCCCGCGATGTGGTCCAGATGGGTGTGGGTCAAGAGGATGTGCGCCTGGCAGGTGCCCTGGGCGACCAAATGGCTGCCGAGGGCGCGCAGGCCCGTGCCCATGTCGAAGATCAGCTTGGTCGCCCCGCAGGTGACTTCGATGCAGGCCGTGTTGCCGCCATAGCGGACGGTGCTTGGCCCCGGCACGGGCACCGTGCCGCGCACACCCCAAAAACGGACGTCGAAGCGCTTGTCGTCCGCGGCCACCATTCAGGGTTCGTGCCGATAGAGGTGGTAGCGCCCAGGGGCCACGTCCGGGGGCAGCGGCCAGGGCCGCAGGGCCGGATGGTCCAGGGCCTGATCCGACGCGACGAAGCCGCCCCTGGCGACGATCGGCGGGATCGCCTGGCCGAGCCAAGCGGCGAGGCGGGCGTTGCGCGCCGCGTCACCGGTGCCGATGTCGCTGTGCACCAGGGCCGCCTTGCCGGGGAGACGCCGGGCTGCCACGGGCAAGGTGTCCTCGAGATCGCCGAGGATCAGATGGTCCGGGTCGGGCAGGCAGGCCGGGTGCGGATCGGGGCTGCGTTCGAACACGAAGATTTCCCGCCCGGGCAGGCGCTCGCGGAGGTGATCGTAGGTGCGGCCATTGCCGAGCCCGAGTTCGACCACGGGGCCGGGCAGGGCGCTGATGGCGGCCGTCAGCGCGTCGAGACAGGCGCGTTGGGCCAGCAACCGGCGGATATGGGTGTCGAGGCGGCTCATCCGATCTCCCGTGGCCCCTCGTCTGCCTTGGGGGTGTGGCGAGGTCAACGTTGCTGAGGCTTGACCTTCCCCCAACGGGAGGGGGCGTATTGCGACGCCATCATGCACGAGGGGGGATTAGCGGATGCGACGGTTCTTGGGCTACGCGGTCGTCGGGGTGGTGGCGTTCGTCGCCGGCGGGGCGCTGGTCGGTGCCACCGGCTTTGCCCAGATGGGCCATCACGGCCATCACGGCCAGCATGGACACGGCCAAGGGGCGGGTGGGCCGGTGGTCGAGGCGTTCATGGCGGCCAATGCGCGGATGCACGAAGCCATGGACATCGTCTTTACCGGCGATGCCGACGTCGATTTCGCGCGGGGGATGATCCCGCACCACCAGGGCGCCATCGAAATGTCCGAGGTGGTGCTGGAACACGGCAGCGATCCGGAGATCCGCCAGCTGGCCGAAGAGATCATCGCCGCCCAGGAAGAGGAGATCGCCTTCCTGCGTGAATGGTTGGAACGCCACGGCCACTGACACGCGCGCTCAATTGGGGCAGGTTGCGGCCACATCATGACTGCCAGGAATGCCTGCCCCATGCGCCCGTTCGACCCCGCTCAGCCCTATCCCTCGCGCCGCTCGCCCGTGCTGGCCGAGAACGTGGTGGCGACCTCGCAGCCCTTGGCGGCTCGGGCCGGCCTCGACGCGCTCGCGGGCGGCGGCAATGCGGTCGACGCGGCGCTGGCGGCGGCGATCACGCTGACCGTGGTGGAGCCGACGGGCAACGGGCTCGGCAGCGATGCCTTTGCGATCCTCTGGGACGGCGAGCGGCTGGTCGGGCTCAACGCTTCGGGGCGAGCGCCACGCGCCTGGACGGCCGAGCGCTTTGCCGGTGCCGAGCGCATGCCCGTCCTGGGCGCCGATGCGGTCACCGTGCCGGGGGCGGTCTCGGCCTGGGTGGCGCTGAGCGAACGCTACGGCAAGCTGCCGTTCGAGCGGCTGTTCGAGCCGGCCATCCGTTATGCCGAGAGCGGCTACCTCGTCTCGCCGATCATCGCGTCCTTGTGGCAGCGCTCGAAGGAGCGGCTGGAGGCACAGCCCGGCTTCGCCGAGGCCTTTCTGCCGAACGGGCGGGCGCCGCTCGCGGGCGAACGCTTCCGGCTGCCGGCGATGGCGGCTTCGTTACAGGCGATCGCTTCGAGCCGGGGCGAGGCGTTCTATCGGGGAGCCTTGGCGGAGCAGATGGTCGCCTGGGTGCAGGCGCATGGCGGTGGCTTGGCCGTGGAGGATTTGGCCGAGCACCGGGCGGACTGGGTGGAGCCTTTGGCGCGTTCGGGCTTTGGCTGCACGCTGCACGAGATCCCGCCGAATGGGCAGGGCATCGCCGCGCAGATGGCGCTCGGCATCCTGACGCACACCGCGATCGCCGATCTGGAGGTCGATTCGGTGCGGGCCTTGCACCTGCAGTTGGAGGCGATGAAGCTCGCCTTCGCCGATCTCGATGCCCATGTCGCCGATGCGGCGGCGATGCGCTTTTCGGCGGAGCGTTTGCTCGACGACGCTTATCTGGCGGCGCGGGCGAGGCTGATCGATCCGGCCCGCGCCGGCGAGCCCGTCCATGGCGTGCCGGGGCCGGGCGGCACCGTCTATCTCGCCGCGGCCGACGCCTCGGGCATGATGGTCTCATACATCCAGTCGAACTACATGGGCTTCGGCTCCGGCGTGGTCGTGCCGGGCACGGGCATCTCGCTGCAGAACCGCGGTGCCGGTTTTACCCTGGAGGCCGGCCATCCGAATGCGGTCGCACCCTTCAAGCGGCCCTTCCACACCATCATTCCGGGCTTCCTCTCCGAGCCCGATGGTAGCCCGGCGATGGCGTTCGGCGTGATGGGCGGCCCGATGCAAGCGCAGGGCCACCTCCAGATGCTGTTGCGAACCCGGCTTTGGGGCCAGAACGTGCAGGCGGCGAGCGATGCGCCGCGCTGGCGGCTGTTGGGGGGGCGGGGCGTGGCGATGGAGCCGGGCCTGCCGGCCTCGACCTACCAAGGCCTGGAGGCGCTGGGTCACGAGGTGGTCATCGAGGCGCCGGACGAGGCCTTCGGCTTCGGCGGTGCCCAGCTCATCGCCAAGCTGGACGACGGCTACGTGGCCGGCTCCGACAGCCGCAAGGACGGTCAAGCGGTCGGTTTCTGACCCCCAAAATCCCGCGTAAACCATTGTTATAAAAGCTAAAAACGACGTTCTGGGTTCGTTTTGACTGGCGATTTTTTTCGCCACCCCACCCGACCGCGCCGTCGGCGTCCCGCCGACCCGCACAGCCTACACCGAATAAGCAAATTTTCCCACAAAAACCCTCCAGGGTGGCGGCGTCGCCGCCGGGGGGTCCAAGGGGGGATCATCAAATCCCCCCTTGCTTCCCTTTGCCTTTCTTCGCCTTCCTTCTCCCGCCTTAGGCGCAGACTTCGTGGCCGCGGGCGTCGCGTTCGATGGTGGCGAGCAGGAGTTCGAGGGCTTGGCGGAGTGCGGCTTGGTCCTTGGCGCCGCTGAGGGAGAGGCGGATGGCGTTGGGGACGCGGGCGCGGCCGAAGGCGAAGAGGTCGCCGGCGAGGACGTGGACGTTGGCGGCCTTGAGGCGTTCGACCAGGGCGCTGGCGCGCCAGCGGCCGGGCAGGCGCAGCCAGAGGTGGTGGCCTTCGCCGAGGCGGTTCGGGCAAAGCGGCCCGAGGGTTGATCGTGCGATCTGGTGGCGGGCCTGGGTTTCTGCGCGTTGGGCGCGGACGACCTCGTCGGCGAGGCCGCTTTGCAGCCAGTGGCGGAAAACCTTCCCGGTAAGGGCGGGGATGCCGAGCAGGAGGGTGTGCTGGGCGTCGAGCAGGCGGGCGTGGAGGTCGGGGGGGGCGATGAGGAAGCCGAGCCGCAGGCCTGGGGCGAGCGTTTTGGAGATGCTGGTGACGTAGATGGTGCGCTCGGGGGCGAGGCTTTGCAGGGTGGGGGGGCGCGGCTCGAGGAGGAGGCCGTAGACGTCGTCTTCGACGATGACGAGGTCGTGCTGGCGGGCGACGGCTATGAGGGCCCGGCGGCGGTCCTCGGGCATGGTGCTGCCGGTCGGGTTGTGCAGGGTGACGTTGACGACGAGGAGGCGGGCACCGGTGTCGCGGCAGGCGGCGTCGAGGGCATCGGGGCAGATGCCGTGTTCGTCGAGTTCGACGGCGTGGCGGCGGAGTCCGAAGATGCCGCCCATGTCGTGGAAGTGCGGGTAGGAGAGGCTGGCGGCGAGCAGCGGATCGCCCGGCCGCGTCAGGGCGGCGAGGGCGACGGAAATGCCGCCCTCGGTCCCGGCGGTGACGATGACGTCGTCCTTGGCGGCCTCGACGCCGTGGCGCCTGAGCCAGGCGGCACCGGCGGCGCGGTCCTGGGCGTGGCCGGCGGTGGGCGGGTAGGCGAAGAGGGCGGCGGCGGGGTCGCTCGCGTCCATCGCCTCGCGCGTGGCAGCCATGAGCTTTTCGAACGCGAACGGCACCGGCTGGTTGGTGCGCAGGTCCATCGGCGAGTGGCGCGGGTCGGAGACGGGGACGTCCTGGGCGGCGATGAAGTCGTGGGCGTGGGGCGCTTCCTCCTGACCGAGGACGAAGGTGCCGCGGCCGACATGGGCGGTCACCAATTGGCGCTGCGCGGCGATGTCGTAGGCACGGCCGACGGTGCCGACGGTGATGCCGAGCCGGTCGGCCAGCTCCCGCTGCGGCGGCAGCTTGGCGCCGGGGGCGAGACGGCCGTCGTCGATCGCCTTGGCGATGGCGTCCGCCAGGGCCCGATAGCGCGGGCCATCCTGGGCGGCGAGATCCTCCAGGTTTATTGTCATGGTGA
The DNA here is from genome assembly GCA_007694015.1 of Geminicoccaceae bacterium. Classification (GTDB taxonomy): domain Bacteria; phylum Pseudomonadota; class Alphaproteobacteria; order Geminicoccales; family Geminicoccaceae; genus RECO01. Next base: position 12,416 of record RECO01000152.1, on the reverse strand, counting down.
CAATGTAGGGCTTGACGGATCATTGTGTCAATATGGTAGATTGGTGCGTAACAATTTTGGAGGGAAGCCGCGATGGCTACGAATTGGACCCCGACAATCCCGCGGCAGACCCACACGGCCACCGACTGGCTGCATTTGGCGATGCGCCAGGTCGGCGTGTGGTACGCGCGGGCGCGCGAACGCCATGCCTTGGCGCAGTTGGACGCGCGGATGCTGCGCGACATCGGCCTGACCGAGGCGCAGGCGCAGGACGAGGCGTCGAAGCCGTTCTGGGCGCGCTGAAGCGTGATCCCGTGGGGCCCGATGCAGCGCGACCGCGCGGGAGCCGCGTGAGCATGAAGGCGTCGCGGCTGCGCTTTTCCACCCTCGACGTCTTCACCGACCGGGTGTTCGCGGGCAATCGGCTGGCGGTTTTGCCGGATGCCCGCGATGCAGCCGGCCAGCCGCTCACGGCGCCGGTGATGCAGGCGATCGCGGCCGAGTTCGGGTTCTCCGAGACCGTGTTCGTCGTGGCGAGCCGGCGGCCGGATTGCGTGCGCCGGCTGCGCATCTTCACGCCCGAAGCGGAGCTGGCCTTCGCCGGCCATCCGACCATCGGCACGGCCATTGCTCTGGTCCGCGAGGGGATCATTCCCATGCCGGACGCGCGGGTGGCGTTCGGCTTCGACCTCGACGCCGGCCCGACGGCGGTCGTGGTGCGGCATGACGAGGGCCGCCTGGCGGCTCAGCTCACCGCCCCGCATTTGCCGGACCTCGGGGCGGCGAGCCCAGCCGAGCTGGTCGCCGCTGCCGTGGGCCTGCCGCTCGAGCTGATCGACCAGGTCGTGCATCCGCCGCTGGACGTCGGCATCGGCTTGCCGTTCGTGATCGTGCGCTTGGCGAGCCTCGAGGCGCTGGCGCGGGCCCGGCGTGACCGGGACGGCTTGGCGCGCTTGCCGACGCCGGGCGGCCGGCACGGCGTCGCCTGTTACGTGCCGCTCGACGACGGGCCGACGCGGGTGCGGATGCGGGTGTTCGGGGCGGAGATCGGCATCGAGGAGGACCCGGCGACCGGCAGTGCGGCCGGGGCGCTGGCGGGTTTCCTCGCGATGACGGCGCGTTGGCCCGTCGGCACGCATGCGCTTTCGATCGAGCAGGGCATCGAAATGGGCCGGCCCTCGCGCATTCTGGCGGAGGTCGCGGTGGTTGAGGCTGGGGTGGCCGCGGTGCGCATCGGCGGTGGGGCGGTCACCGTCAGCGACGGCTGGCTGCACCTGCCACAGGACCTCGGCTCGACTTAAATCGACATTCAACCATGGTTCAGCCTCGGCGACGCAAGACGCGACCATGCGCAGGACGCGGCGATGGATCGGTTGTGCGGGGATGGGGGCGGCCTTGGGCGTCGGCCTCGACACCGCTTGGGCGATGGACGAGCACGATGCGGCTCGGGCAGCGGTGAATGCGCGCGCGAGCTTGCCCCTGGAGGCCCTGATCGGTCGTGCGGGCTTGCAGCCGAGCCAAATTTTGGATGCAAAGATCGAACGGACCGAGCCCAGTTACCGCTACCGCCTGCGGTGGCTCGATGACGAGGATCGGGTCCAGGAAATCCTGATCGACGGTCGCACCGGGGCCGTCGTCGAACGCGAGTGATCCGATGCGGCTGTTGATCGCGGAAGACGAGCCCGAACTGGCCGAACAGCTCAAGGATGCGATGAGCGATGCGGGCTATGCCGTGGACTTGGCGTTCGACGGCGAGGAAGCGCTCCATCTGGGGCAAACCGAGCCTTATGATGCGGTGATCCTCGATCTCGGGCTGCCGGTGATCGACGGCATCCAGGTATTGGAGAGGTGGCGTCGCGCGGGGCGCACCATGCCGGTTTTGGTGCTGACCGCGCGCGATCGCTGGAGCGACAAGGTGGCCGGGATGGATGCCGGCGCCGACGACTACGTGGCCAAGCCGTTCCACATGGCCGAGCTGTTGGCGCGGCTGCGCGCGTTGATCCGGCGCGCCACCGGCCATGCCTCGGCGGAGCTGGTGTGTGGCCCGGTCAGGCTCGACACACGCGCGGCCGCGGTGACCGTGGCGGGCGAGCCGGTGCGCCTGACCGGCCACGAGTTCCGCGTTTTGACCTACCTGATGCACCACAAGGGCCGCGTCATTTCGCGGACCGAGTTGACCGAGCACATCTACGACCAGGATTTCGACCGCGACAGCAACACCATCGAGGTGTTCATCGGCCGGTTGCGGAAGAAGCTCGGCGCCGACGTGATCGAGACCGTGCGCGGGCTCGGCTATCGTTTGGTCGATCCGCTCGAGGCGAAGTGATCCCGCCTGCCCGGGCGGCGGTGGGCCGCGCCCAGCGACCGGCGTCCTTGGCGGGTCGCCTCGTGGTGCTGGCCTGCGTCTGGTCCCTCGTGCTGATCGCCGCTGGCGGCCTCACCCTCTCCTGGATCTTCAGCGAGAGCGTCAAGCGCAGCTTCGACGAGCGGCTCGAGGTGTTGATGCAGGGGCTGATCGCGGTCAGCGAAATCGGGCCCGACGGCCGCCTGGTGGTGGGCTCGCCGCCGGGCGAGCCGCGGTTTCGCGCCCCCTTGTCCGGCTGGTACTGGCAGGTGGAAACGCCCGACGGGCTGATCCGCTCGCGCTCCTTGTGGGATACGGACCTGCCCAAGGCGGCGGTGCCGCTCACCCATGTGCGCGGGCCGGGCGATCAGCGGCTGCGGATGCTGAGCCGGGCCATCTTGATGGGCGACACCGTCTATCGCTTTCGCGTGGCCGGCGAGACCGATGCCATCACGCGGGCGACGGCGCGCTTTACCGTCACCGTCGCGGCCGCCTTGGCGGTGCTGGGCGTGGGCCTGGTCCTCGCGGTGCTGGCGCAGGTCACGTTGGGCCTGCGCCCCTTGGCCCGGCTGCAGGCCGAAATCCAGCGGGTGCGGGCGGGTGAAGCCGAGCGGCTCGACGGCACCTTTCCGCGCGAGCTGGCGCCGGTGGTCGACGAGTTGAACTCGCTTTTGGCCCACAATCAGGAAGTGATCGAGCGGGCGCGCGCCCATGGCGGCAACCTGGCCCACGCCTTGAAGACGCCCTTGTCGATCCTCGCCAACGAGGCGGAACGCGGCAACGACCGGCGTTTGGCGGAGGCGACCCGCCGGCAGTTGCCGCGGATGGAGCGGCTGATCAACCACCATCTGGCCCGCGCCCGGATGGCCGGGGCGGCGGGGGCCTTGACCGGGCACCAGCCGATCCGCCCCGTCCTCGGCGAACTGGTCCGCACCCTCTCCAAATTGCACGGCGCCAAACACCTCGTCATCCGCCGCACCGACGACGTCGAGGTGACGTTCTTCGGCGAGCGGGAGGACCTGTTGGAGATGCTCGGCAATTTGATGGACAACGCCTGCAAATGGGCCGAGCGGCGGGTGGAGGTGACGGTGGTGCCGGCGCAGGACGGCTTCGACGTCCATGTCGACGACGACGGGCCGGGCCTGCCCGAAGTGGAGCGCTTGCGCGCGATCGAGCGCGGCCGGCGGCTCGACGAGAGCGTGCCCGGCTCGGGGCTCGGCCTCGCCATCGTCGCCGACCACGCCAAGCTCTACCGCGGCCGGCTCCTGCTCGATCAAGGCCCCCTCGGCGGCCTCAGGGCCACCCTGCACTTGCCAGGGCAGGTGCAAGCGCCGAACGTGGCGCCTTCGGCGTGAATGGGGGCGGTTGACGGGATGCGGTGGGTGCAGCAGCGGCAGGGGGCTTTGGGCCCCCTGCACCCCCAACCGGCGGCCACGGCCGGCGGACTGGTTGGCGTCGGGGAAGTGGGCCGCCGAGCCGGCGCTAGTGCAGCGGCGCAGTCGGACGGTTCACGTCCGACCGCGCCAAAGCGGCACGATTCCATGGAGTTGGTGCATCAACGGCGCAATCGGAGCCGAACGCTCCGATTGCGCCTGTGCACTAGCGCGGTCGCGGCCCCATGCTGATCCACGCCTTGGGCGCTGCGGGCGATGGCGGGGCCGAGACGTTCTTTCTGTCGGTCATCGACGCCTTGGCGGCCAAGGGCGTGCCTCAAGGGGCGTTTCTGCGCCGGCACGAGGGCAGAGTTCGGCATTTGCGCCAGCTCGGCGTGCCGGTCGCCACCGCGCCCTTTGCCGGTGCCATCGATCCGCTGACCGCCTGGTCGTTTCGGCGCTTCGCCAAGCGCACCTCGCCGGCTGCGGTGATGACCTGGATGGCGCGGGCGAGTTGGCAGGTGCCGCCCGGGCCGTACCGCAAGGTCGGTCGCGTCGGCGGGTACTACAAGGTCAAGTATTTTCAAAGCTGCGACCACATCCTTGCCATCGCGCCGCACTTGGCCGACCACATGGTCGCGCAGGGTTGGCCGCGGGATCGTGTGTCGGTGGTGCCGAACTTTCCGCTGGTCGACCCGACGGCCTTACCGGTCGACCGGGCGACGCTGCGCACGCCGGTGGACGTGCCCTTGTTGCTGTCGCTCGCCCGCCTGCATCCGGTGAAGGGGCTGGACACGCTGCTGCGGGCGCTGGCCGAGGTCGACGACGCGTTTTTGTGGCTCGCGGGCGAAGGGCCGGAACGCGGCCGGTTGGAGCAGCTATCGCGGGAACTGGGCGTCGATGGGCGGGTGCGTTTTCTGGGCTGGCGCACCGACCGCTCGGCCTTGCTGCAGGCGGCGGACGTCGTCGTCTTCCCGTCCCGTCAAGAGCCGCTCGGAAGCGTCGTGGTCGAGGCGTGGGCGAGCGGGAAACCGCTGGTGGCGACGCGCGCGGCGGGGCCCGCCTGGCTTGCCCGCGACGGCGACACCGCGTTGCTCGTGCCGGTGGACGACATCGCCGCCCTCGCCGATCGCCTGCGGCTGGTCACGACCGATCCCGCACTGCGGTCGAGCTTGGCTGCCGCGGGCAAGCGCGAGGTTGCCGAGCGCTACGGCGTTGCACCGCTGCTCGAGGCCTATTTGGCGGTGCTGGGATTGGCCTGAGCCGGCGTTTGCTGGTCGCTGGTCGTGTGCACCGGCCGCATGGGTTGGCGCAAGCTCAGTTGGAACGCGACGGTGACGAGGCCCCAGAGGCTGAGCCACCAGGCGACCCAGGCGCCGAAGCCTACGCTGGCGATGAGAAAAATGCCGAGGGCCGTGAGGGTCGCGGCCGGCAGATAGGTGCGGGGCATGCGCTCCAAGCGGCGGAAGACCACGTACACCAGAAGCAGCGTCAATCCTATTCCAACCACGCCGAGTTCGAACCAGATCTGCAGCGGCATGTTGTGCGGATGGTAGAAACTCATCAGCATGATTTGCTGGGCGTCGAAGCTGGTGCCGTGGGTGTGGAGGGTGGGGTGGGCTTCGCGGATGACGTCGGTGGTTATCCAAGTGGCGACGTTGTGGCTCGCTTCCACGCCGAAGCCGAGCAGTGGCCGAAAGGGGATCATGGCCGCGTATTCGTGCCAAGCCTCGGCGCGGATGGTCAGCGAGGCGTAGCCCATCTTTTGGTGTGTCCACGCGGGCAGCAGATCATTCGCATGGAAGGCGATGGCGGGCATCAAGAGGATGCCGGTGACGATGCCGCCGAGGACGACGCGGTGGGTGAGCAAGGGCCAGCGCCAAGCCAGCGGCGCCAGGAGGGCGATGGCGACCAAGCTCAGACGCGCCGCCCACGATTCCGTGCCCAGGACGGCCACGGCGGCGATCGTGGCGAGCGCGATCAGGGCCAACCATCGTTGCGCCAGATAGAGGATCGTCAGGCAGAGGGGCAAGAACAGAACGATTGCCACCGCGCTCCGGTTCAGATGCGAGGGGCGGTTGCCACGGCCGAGGACGTCGTTGAGCACGCTGTCGAAATGGGCGTTCACCAGCAAGAGGACCGCGGCCAGGCCCAGGGCGACGGGGAAGATCGAGCTCAGGTTGGCTGGCGCACCGAGGCGGACGGCGGCGATCATGACGAGGATCACGAGGCCGGTCAGCGCCACATCGATGACGCGGGTCAGGGCCCGTTCCGGTCCAGGGGTCCAAGCCAGGGAAAGCGTGATGTAGGCCAGTGCCATCAACGCGAGCACCAGCCCCGGTGATCGCAGCGAGGTGACGGTTGCCCGCAGCAGCGCCTGGCCCTGGCCCGCCTGCCAGCTCGCCAGGACCATCAGCAGGACGACCAGGCCGGCGCTCACCGGGGGGAATTGACGCCAGACAACGAGGACGGCCGGGGTGAGGGCGAGGACGCAGATCGCCGCGTACCAGAGCCGCCCCGCGGCACCTTGTTCTTCCCTGCGATCGATGGTGACGCTGGGCATTCTGTCCGTAATTTCGCTCTTGGTTTGCCTGGGAGAGCCGCGAGACGCGGTCGTTTGTGGTAGCCTAGCAAGCTCTTTCGAGAGCGCCAGCTTCGAATGGAGGTGGGGGAAGTCGGTGCTGGTTTGAGTTGCGCGACAGCATGGCTTGCCGGCCACCGCGTGGCTGGGGCACAAGCGGCGCGGACGTTGCAGGGATCGGATGATGGCTTTCGACTACGACCTTTTCGTCATCGGCGCCGGGTCGGGCGGGGTGCGGGCGGCGCGCATCGCGGCCGGGCATGGCGCGCGCGTCGGCATCGCCGAACGGCTCTACTATGGCGGCACCTGCGTCAATGTCGGCTGCGTGCCGAAGAAGCACCTGACCTACGCCGCCTCCTACGCGCATCATTTCGAGGACGCGGTCGGTTATGGCTGGCACTTGGGCGGCGTGCGGCACGACTGGAAGGCGCTGATCGCCAACAAGGACAAGGAAATCCAGCGCCTGAACGGCGTTTACGAGCGCCTGTTGCAGAACGCGGGTGCGACCATCTTCTGGGGCGATGCGACGCTCACCGGGCCGCACAGGCTCGAGGTCGCCGACCGGGAGGTCACCGCCGAGCGCATCCTGATCGCCACCGGCGGCCGTCCGGTGCTGCCCGCCGTGCCCGGCGTGCGCGAGCACGGCATCACCTCGGACGACGTGTTCTACCTCGAGGCCATGCCCGAGCGCATCGCGATCGTCGGTGCCGGCTATATCGGCATCGAGTTCGCCGGCATTTTTGCCCGGCTCGGCGCCGAGGTCGTCCTCGTCCATCGCGGCCAGATGATCCTCAACGAGGGCTTCGATGCCGACGCGCGGCGCGTGCTGCAGGAGGAGATGGCGAAACAGGGGGTGACCTTCGCCTTCGATTGCCGGATCACGGGCGTCGAGCGGGTGAGCGAGGGGCTGCGGGTGCACCGCTCGACGGGGCCGGATCTCTTGGTCGACCAGATCCTGTTCGCCACCGGCCGGGCACCGAACGTCGAGGGGCTGGGGCTGGCAGCCATCGGCGTCGAGATGGGGCCGAACGGGGCGATCCGGGTGGACCGCGAGGACCGGACGACGGTGTCCTCGATCTACGCCATCGGCGACGTCACCGACCGGGTGCAGCTCACGCCCGTGGCCACCGCCGAAGGTCATGCCTTCGCCGACCGGCACTTCGCCCAGCGCCCCCGCAGCGTGTCCTACGCCAACATTCCGACGGCGATCTTCGCCAACCCGCCGATGAGCCAGGTGGGGTTGACCGAGGATCAGGCGCGGGAGCGGTTCGGCGACGACCTCGACGTTTATTACGCCGAGTTCAAGGCGATGCGCTTTTCGCTCACCGACCGTGCCGAAAAGACGATGATGAAGCTGGTCGTCCAGGCATCGACCGACCGGGTGGTCGGCCTGCACATGGTCGGCCAGGACGCTCCCGAGATCGTCCAGGGCTTCGCGGTTGCCGTGCGCATGGGGGCGACCAAGGCCGACTTCGACGCCACCATCGGCATCCACCCGACCGCAGCCGAGGAGTTCGTGACGCTGCGGACCAAGCGCCCGGCACGCTAGGCCGGAAACTGCGGCAACGGACCGACTTTCTCTTTGTTTCTTGCGTCGTGGTCCGAGCGGGTCAGGCGTGCGGGGCGCGGGGTTTGGGGGCCGACTTCGCGAAGTGCATGTCGAGTTTGGCGAGGCGCTCCGGGGTGGCGATCCAGGCATAGGCCAAGAGGCAGGGCGCGCGGTCGCCGACGGTGAGGCGGTGCTGCTGGCCGGCGCGGTTGAGGATCAAGGAGCCGGGTGCATAGACGGCAGCGTCGTTTTCGGACCAGGCACCGGCGAGGGAGACGTAGCTTTCCTCGATGCCGTCGTGGCTGTGCTGCGGGTAGACGGTGCTGGGGGCGAGCAGCACGAGGCCGAGGATCAGGTCCGTGGCGATGACCGGGCCGCGCGGTCCCAGGAGTTCGGCGTAGGCGTAGCGTTCGGCCAGGGCCTTGGGCAGGTGGTCATAGCCCCAGGCCCAGCTGAGCTGGTCATCGATCCGATCCAGGGCCTTCGCCATCGACGCCAGCGGTCCGGTCCCGGCGAGGTCGATGGCGCGGCCGAGATGGGCCACGACCGGCTTGGCTGTGGGCTCGGTCGGCAGCATTTCGGGATTGGCTTGGAAGACACGGCTCAGCCGTTCGCGCACTTGGCGCTGGTGGCTACGGATCGCGGCACTGCCGCCGGCCGACCCCCGCCGGTAGATGCCGTCGAACTCGGTCAGGACGTAGCGCCAGTCGGGCCAGTCACGCAGCCGCGTCATCGGCCTCGCTCCGCCGCTCGGACAGGTCCCTTCGAACGACCAAGTCCGGCGGCAGCGCCGCCGGTCGGGGGGCGCGGGGGGCCAAAAGCCCCCCGATCCTTCCCTATCTCCCGCCCGCCTCAGGCGTGGCCGGCGACACCCGACTTTGCCACCAGTTGGCGGAGCACGTAGTGCAGGATGCCGCCGTGGCGGTAGTAGTCGACCTCATCGAGGGTATCGAGCCGGCAGAGCAGCTCGATTTCGGTCTTGGAGCCGTCGGTGCGGGTGATGGTGCAGCCGAAGTTCATCCGCGGCTTGAGGCCCGCCTCCAGGCCGACGATGTCGACGATTTCCGAGCCGTCGATGTTGAGCGACTTGCGGGTGGCGCCGCCGGTGAAGTTGAGCGGCATCACGCCCATGCCGACCAGGTTCGAGCGGTGGATCCGCTCGAAGCTCTCGACGATGACGGCCTTCACGCCCAACAGGTTGGTGCCCTTGGCGGCCCAGTCACGGGACGAGCCGGTGCCGTATTCCTTGCCGCCGAAGATCACCAGGGGGATGCCCCGCTTTTGGTACTCCATGGCGGCATCGTAGATCGACATGATCTCGCCGTCGGGCATCAGCTTGGTCCAGCCGCCCTCCTTGCCGTCGGCCATCTCGTTCTTGAGACGGATGTTGGCGAAGGTGCCGCGCATCATGATTTCATGATTGCCGCGGCGGGAGCCGTAGGAGTTGAAGTCCTTCTGCTGGACCTGGTAGCCCATCAGGTACTCGGCGGCGGGGCTCGCCTTGGCGATGGAGCCGGCGGGGCTGATGTGGTCGGTGGTGATGCTGTCGCCGAACACGCCGAGCACCCGCGCACCCTTGATGTCGGGCACGCTGTCGGGGGCGGTGGGCGACATGTTCTCGAAATAGGGCGGCAGGCGGACGTAGGTGCTGCCCTCGTCCCAGTCGTAGGTCATGCTCGATTCGTCGGAGGCGATCGCGGCCCAGCGCTCGTCGCCGGCGAACACGTCGGCGTAGGATTTCTCGAACATGTCGCGGTCGACGGCGGCCTGAACGGCGGCGTCCACCTCGGCGGGCGTCGGCCAGACGTCCTTCAGGTAGACCGGGCCGTCCTTGCCCATGCCCAGGGGTTCGGTGGTGATGTCCTTGGTCATCGAGCCGAGCAGCGCGTAGGCGACCACCAGCGGCGGCGAGGCGAGGTAGTTGGCCTTCACCTGCGGGTGGACGCGGCCCTCGAAGTTGCGGTTGCCGGAGAGGACCGAGACGGCGACCAGCTTGCCCGCGTCCACGGCATCGGCGATCTCGTCGGGCAGCGGGCCCGAATTGCCGATGCAGGTGGTGCAGCCATAGCCGACGAGGTCGAAGCCGATGGCGTCCAAATGTTCCTGCAGGCCGGCCTTGGCCAAGTAGTCGGTCACCACCTTGGAGCCCGGCGCCAGCGAGGTCTTGACCCAGGGCTTGGGCTTCAGGCCGAGGGCGTGGGCCTTTTTCGCCACCAGCCCCGCCGCGATCATCACGCCGGGGTTGGAGGTGTTGGTGCAGGAGGTGATGGCCGCGATCACCACGTCGCCATTGCGCAGGGCGAGGTCCGTGCCCTCGATCGGGGCGGTGGCATCGACCGGGGTGGAGCCCGCCAGGGTCGGCAACAGCTCCTTGAACTCTTCCGCGGCATTGGTCAGGGCCACCCGGTCCTGCGGGCGCTTCGGGCCGGCGAGCGAGGGCACGACGTCGGCGAGGTCGAGCTCCAGCGTGTCGGTGAAGACGGGCTCGGGGCTGGTCTTGTCGTGCCACAGGCCCTGGGCCTTGGCGTAGGCCTCGACCAGGGCGATCCGCTCCGCCTTACGGCCGGTGAGCTTCAGATAGTCGATGGTCACCTGGTCGACCGGGAAGAAGCCGCAGGTGGCGCCGTATTCGGGGGCCATGTTGGCGATGGTGGCGCGGTCGGCGAGCGGCAATGCGGCGAGGCCGGGCCCGTAGAACTCGACGAACTTGCCGACCACACCCTTGGCGCGGAGCATCTGCGTGACGGTCAAGACGAGGTCGGTCGCGGTCGCCCCCTCGGGCAGCTTGCCGATCAGCTTGAAGCCGACCACCTCGGGGATCAGCATGGAGACCGGCTGACCGAGCATGGCGGCCTCGGCCTCGATGCCGCCGACGCCCCAACCGAGCACGGCGAGACCGTTGACCATGGTGGTGTGGCTGTCGGTGCCGACCAGGGTGTCGGGGTAGGCGACCGTGGTGTTGCCGTCCTTGCCGGTCCAGACGACCTGGGCCAGGTGCTCCAGATTGACCTGGTGGCAGATGCCGGTGCCCGGCGGCACGACGCGGAAATTGGCGAAGGCCGAGGCCCCCCAGCGGAGGAACGCGTAGCGCTCACCGTTGCGCTCGTATTCGAGCTCGACGTTCTTTTTGAACGCGTCGGGGCTGCCGAAGCTGTCGACCATCACCGAGTGGTCGATGACCAGATCGCACGGGCTCAGGGGATTGATGTATTTGGGATCGCCACCGAGTTCGAGCATCGCCTGGCGCATCGCGGCGAGGTCGACCACGGCGGGCACGCCGGTGAAGTCCTGCATCAGCACGCGCGCCGGACGATAGGCGATCTCGGTGTCGGACGACTTGGCCTTGACCCAGTCGGCCATCGCCTTGACGTGGTCGACGGTGACGGTGCGGCCATCCTCGAAACGCAGCAGGTTCTCCAGGAGCACGCGCAGGGAGAACGGCAGCCGGTCGACGGCGCCGATCTGCTTCGCCGCCTCGGGCAGCGAAAAATAGTCGTAGGAGAGGTCGCCCACGGTCAGTGTGCGGCGCACCCCCAGCGTGTCAGAGCCTGTGATCGACACGGTTCTCTCCCGTTGTTGTCGAGATCGGCCCGAGACGGTGCGCCGCCTGCGGGTCGAACGGTTGCCTGGTCACTCGCCCGCGGTTTCGGCCGTCAGGCGAAGATTGGTGATTTTGCGTTCGGTCAAGGCGGCACGCGTCCGCAGGATGACGACGGCCAGGAAGTAGAGTTTCATCGCGACCGCCATCACCAGTAAAGGCCACAACATCGAGTAGTGGATGGTCGGGCCGTCGAGACGAAACACGCTCGCCGGCTGGTGCAGCGTGTTCCACCAGTCGACCGAGAACTTGATGATCGGCAGGTTCACCGAGCCGACCAACGCCACGATGGCGGCGGCCTTGGCACCGCGAGCCGGGTCGTCGAAGGCGTCGTACAGCGCCGAATAGCCGAGATAGAGGAAGAAGAGGATCAGCATCGAGGTGAGGCGGGCATCCCACACCCACCAGGTGCCCCACATCGGCTTGCCCCAGATCGCCCCGGTCACCAGCGCCAGAAAGCAGAACACCGCACCCGCAGGCGCTGCCGCGCGGCCATAGATCTCGGCCAGCGGATGCCGCCACACGATCGAACTGACGGCGGCGATCGCCAGGGTCAGGTAGACGAACAGGGCCAGCCACGCCGTCGGCACGTGGACGTACATGATCCGGAACGCATCACCCTGCTGGTAGTCCGGCGGCGCCATGACCAAGCCACCCCACAGGCCGACCACGGTCAACACGACCGCAAGCGTCAGGATGTAGGGAAAGGCGGCGTCAGCGAGACGCTGGAAGCGGAGGGGATTGGCGTAGCGGTGCATGGCGGGGATTTACAACAAGTCCAAAGGATCTGAACAGGGCGTCGAGGTGCACCTTAGGTCGGCACGCCACGACCGTCCGACAAGCCGCGACCGGATGCAGCAGCCGGGTGGGTGCGGCGTTCGGTCGGGGAAAGGGAAGAAAGCCAAGGGGGCTTTGGGCCCCCCAAGGAAAGAGAAGAAAGCCAAGGGGGCTTTGGGCCCCCCAAGGAAAGAGAAGAAGCCAAGGGGGCTTTG
>RECO01000228.1 GCA_007694015.1 Geminicoccaceae bacterium | reverse complement strand
CAATGCGACCCGCTGCGTGGCGCGGTTGAACGGCGGCGACGTGGTGATCGAGACGGCCGCGGGTCTGTTGGCGTGCCGGGCGGTGGGCGACGAGATCGAGGTCGACATGGGGCCGGTGCGCACGGGTTGGGTCGAGGTGCCCTTGGCGAAGGACATGGATACGGCGCGGGTGGATTTGATGGTCGGGCCGTTGAACGGGCCTGCCTGCTGCAATGTGGGCAATCCGCACGCCACCTTCTTCGTCCAGGACGCGGACGTGGTGGACGTGGCCGGGTTGGGTCCCCAAGTGGAGCATCATGCGCTGTTTCCTGAGCGGGTGAACGTCGGATTCTTGACGGTGGAAAGCCCTACGGCGTTGCGCTTGCGCATGTGGGAGCGGGGTGCGGGTGAGACCCAGGCTTGCGGTTCCGGGGCCTGTGCCGCGCTGACGGCGGCGGTGCGGCGTGGCTTTGCCGAGCGGCGGGCGACGGTTCGCCTCGATGGCGGGCCGCTCGTCATCACTTGGCGCAAGGACGACGGGCACGTGCTGATGCAGGGGCCGACCTCGTTCGTGTTCGAGGGACGGATCGACTTGGAGCGTTTGGAGGGGGTTTGCGCGTGACGGCGCCCGAGATCATCACCTTCGGCTGCCGGCTCAACACCTTCGAGAGCGAGGTGATGCGCCGGCACGCCCAGGATGCGGGCCTTGGCGACGTGGTCGTGGTGCATACTTGCGCCGTGACCGAAGAGGCCGAGCGGCAAGCGCGTCAGGCGATCCGGCGGGCGAAGCGGGTGCGGCCGGAGGCGCGGATCGTCGTCACCGGGTGCAGTGCCCAGTTGCATCCCGAGCGCTATGCCCAGATGGCCGAGGTCGACCGGGTGGTCGGCAACGACGCCAAGCTCGCGGCCGGCACTTGGCAGGGGCTGTTCGATGCGGCAACGCCCGTGGTTCAGGTCGCCGACATCATGGCGGTGAAGGAGACCAGCCCGCATCTGGTGGACGGCTTCGACGGCCGCAGCCGTGCCTTCGTGCAGGTGCAGCAGGGCTGCGACCATCGCTGCACCTTCTGCATCATCCCCTATGGCCGCGGCAACAGCCGCTCGGTCGGGCTCGGGGCGATCCGCGCCCAGGTCGAGCGTTTGCTGGAAAGCGGCTACCGCGAGATCGTGCTGACCGGGGTCGACCTCACCTCCTACGGCCGGGATTTGCCGGGGCAGCCGACCTTGGGCTCGATGCTGAAGCGCCTGTTGCGCCTGGTGCCGGAGTTGGCGCGCGTGCGCGTGTCGTCGATCGACCCGGCCGAGGTCGACCCCGACCTTGCCGATCTTCTCACCGGCGAGGCGCGGGTGATGCCGCACGTGCATTTGAGCGTGCAGGCCGGCAGCGATCTGATCCTCAAGCGAATGAAGCGGCGGCATTTGCGCCACCACGTCATCGAGTTGACCGAGCGGCTGCGCCGGCAGCGCCCGGAGTTGGCCTTCGGCGCCGATCTGATCGCGGGCTTTCCGACCGAGACCGAGGCGAACTTCCAAGACACCCTCGATCTGGTCGAGGAAGCCGGCTTGAGTTTTCTGCACGTCTTTCCCTATTCGCCGCGCCCCGGCACGCCGGCGGCGAAGATGCCTCAGGTGGCGAAGGCCGTGCGCAAGGCGCGCGCCGCACGGCTGCGCGCTGCCGGTGACGAAGCCCTCGACCGGTTGTTGACGCGGTTGGTCGGGCGCGAGCACGAGGTCCTGGTCGAGCGTGGCGGCCGCGGCCACACACCGCACTTCGCGCCGATCGTTCTCGACGGCGGTGGCCCGGACGGCCAGATCGTGAAGGCCCGGGCCGAACACCGCCAGGACGGTCTGCTCTACGGCAAGGTGGCGGCCTGATGGCGTCCTGGTGGCAAAAGCTGAAGGGCGGGCTGCAGCGCTCGTCGCAGGCGCTGACCCAGAACGTCACCGCCATCTTCGCCAAGCGCAAGCTCGACGCCGAAGCCTTGGAGGAACTGGAGGAGGCGCTGATCGCGGCCGACCTCGGCGTGGCAACGGCGGCGAAGCTCAGCGGCCGCCTGGCCAAGGACCGCTTCGGCAAGGACGTCAGCGACGTCGAGGTGAAGGAAGCGCTCGCCGGCTACATTACCGAAGCGCTCGCGCCCGTGGCCCGGCCCTTGGTGGTCGAGGGGGCGAAGCCGTTCGTCGTGCTGGTCGCCGGCGTCAACGGCACCGGCAAGACCACCACCATCGGCAAGCTCGCAGCGCAGTTCGCCGCCGAGGGCCAACGCGTCGGGCTCGTGGCCGGCGACACCTTCCGGGCGGCTGCCATCGAACAGCTGGAGATCTGGGGCGAGCGCGCCGGGGCTCCCGTGTTCAAGGCGCAGGCCGGGGCCGACCCGGCGGGCCTCGTCTTCGACGCGATCGGCAAGGCGCGGGAGCAAGGGCTCGACGTGCTGCTGGTCGACACCGCGGGCCGCCTGCACAACAAGGGTGCCTTGATGGACGAGCTGAAAAAGGTCGTTCGCGTCATGCAGAAGCAGGACCCCGGAGCCCCGCACGCGAGCCTGTTGGTCCTGGACGCCACCACCGGGCAGAACGCGCACCGCCAGGTGGAGATCTTCAAGGAAGCGGTCGATCTCACCGGCCTCGTGGTCACCAAGCTGGATGGCTCCGCGCGGGGCGGCGTCGTGGTCGCCCTCGCCGAGGCCTTCGCGCTGCCGGTGCATGCGGTCGGTGTGGGCGAGGGGATCGACGACCTCAAGCCGTTCGAGGCCAAAGCCTTCGCCCGCGCGCTGTTGGACCTCGAGCCCGTCTAGGTTAAGACCGCAGCCCAACGCCCGGCCATCGGAAAAGGACGACCATGTCGCGTAGCTTCGTCGAGACCCTGCTCGGAGCCGTGGTGCTCATCGTGGCCCTCGTGTTCGTGGCCTACGCCTACACCGTGAGCGACATCCGCGATCCAGGCGGTTATGTGCTGCGCGCCAAGTTCGACCGGATCGACGGCATCAACGTCGGCGCCGACGTGCGGATCAGCGGCATCACCGTCGGCCGCGTCCTCTCCCACAACCTCGACACCCGCACCTTCCGCGCCGAGGTTGCGTTCAGCGTGCGCCACGGCATCGAACTCCCGGCCGACAGCTCGGCTGCCATCTTCAGCGAGAGCCTGCTCGGTGGCCGCTACATCGCGCTGCAGCCGGGCGCCGACGACGACGTGTTGCGCCCCGGCGACGAGCTGATGTTCACGCAGTCGGCGATCAATCTCGAAGAACTGGTCGGCCGCTTCGTCTTCTCGGGTGACGGCGGCAACTGATGCGCCCTGCCGTCGTCTCGGCGCTGTTGCTCGGCGTGAGCGGCACGGCGCTGGCGCAAGCCGACATCCCCCGCGATGTCGTGCGGCTGCAGGGCCTCGACAAGGTGACGGCGCGGGTGTCGACCTTCGACGTCGAAGTCGGTGCGACGGTTCGCTTCGGCACCCTCGACGTGACGGCCAAGGCCTGCTTCGTGGCGCCGCCGACGGCCGCACCGGAGAGTGCCGCCTTTCTCCAGATCGCCGACAACCCGCCGACGGGCGAGCCGACGCGGGTCTTCAGCGGCTGGATGTTTGCCTCCAGCCCCGCCGTGTCGGCACTCGACCACGCCGTCTACGACGTGTGGGTGATCGAATGCCTGGACCGCGCGCCGTCGGCGGTCGAGCCCCCGATGACTGGGGAGGCGGCAGGGGAGGACGACGACGCGGCGCTCGAGCCGAGGGCCTTACCCCGGCGCCGCCCCGATGGTCTTTGAAACGGCCGAGCGGGTTCCGGCCGCGCCGAAAACCCTCTAGAGCGTTTCCCGGTTAGGTAGCGCACGGGCCATCCCTCTCCCCCGCCCGGCCACCCATGGTATCGTACACTCGTGGGTGGCCGGGCGGGCGAGAGGGATGGTCAAGCATTTCGGGAAACGCTCTAGCCTCCCCGATCGGCTCGGGACCAAGGAGGAGTGAGGATGCGTTTGGAGGGTAAGGCCGCGATCGTGACCGGGGCGGCGCGCGGCATCGGCTTCGCCTGCGCCGAACGGTTCGTGCGCGAGGGGGCGCACGTCGTCCTGGCCGACGTCGATACCGAAGCGGGCGAAGCGGCGGCGGCACGGCTCATCGAGGCCGGGGGCTCGGCCAAGTTCGTCGCCGCTGACGTCGGCGACGCGCTCGCCGCCGCGACGCTGGTCGACGCGACCCTGGAATGGGCCGGACGCCTCGACGTGCTCGTCAACAACGCCGGCATCATCAAGAGCGCCGACTTCCTCGACCTCAGCGAGGCCGACTTCGACGCCGTGCTCCGGGTCAATCTCAAGGGTGCCTTCCTGGTCGGGCAAGCCGCAGCGCGCGCCATGGTGGCGCGGGGCGGTGGCTCGATCATCAACATGAGCTCGGTCAACGCCACCCTGACCATCCCCAACCAAACCGCCTACAACGTCTCCAAAGGCGGCATGAACCAGCTGACCCGGGTGATGGCCCTGTCGCTGGCCGACAAGGGGGTGCGCGTCAACGCCATCGCCCCCGGCTCCATCCTCACCGAGATGCTGGAGGTGGTGATGCACGACGACGCTACCCGCCACACCATCCTCTCGCGCACGCCCATGGGGCGCTGCGGCGAGCCCGACGAGGTCGCCAAGGTCGCCCTTTTCCTCGCCACCGACGACAGCTCCTACGTGACCGGCGAAATCATCACCGTCGACGGCGGCCGCATGACGCTGAACTACACGGTGAAGGTGCCGGAGTGAGGGCCAGGCAAAGAACCTGCGTCAGTTTCGTGCCTTCCCCGTCCGCCAAGGGCGTTGTCCGGTTGGGTTGAACATCGCTGATCCGGCGGCACCCCCGCCAGCCGCCCTCCCTTCTCAGCCTTCGAGGCCGGTCGTGCGGTCCTGCTCGCGTAGCCGCGGGGTGCGGGCGGCGGGGTCGCCCCAGCCACCGCCGCCTGGGGTGAGGACGGTGAGGCGTTCGTCGCCGTCGAGCTTCTGGAAGCCCTTGCCGGCGAGGGTGCGGCCTTTGGAGGTGGTGAGCCCGCCGGCGGCACCGGCGGCACCGCCCTCGGCACCGCGGGGCGGGAAGCGGATGCGGTCGAAGGCGGCGAGCAGTTCGAACGGCAAGCCGTCGCCGTTCTCGACCTCGATGATCTGGCCGTGGCCGCCGCGATGGGTGCCCTCGCCGCCGGAGCCCGGGCGCAGTTCCTTCTTCCAGAAGAGCAAGGGCGTCATCGCCTCGACGATCTCGACCGGCGTGCCCTTGACGCCCGAGGGATAGGCCGTGGCGTTGAGGCCGTCGCGGGTGGGCCTGGCTCCGGTGCCGCCATTGCTGGTGACGGTGATGGCAAAGCCGTAGCGGTCGTCGCCATTGCCGGCCCGCGGGCCGCGGAAGGTCATGTTCCAGAGACAGCTGGTCCCTTCGGCCGGGCAGCGCTCGGGGATGGCTTGGCGGAGCGCGCCGAACACCACGTCGGGCAGCATTTGGCCGGTGATGTGGCGGGAGGAGACGGGTGCCGGGTAGCGCGCGTTCAAGATGGTGCCGGGCGGCGCCGTCACGGTGAAGCAGCCCAAGGAGCCGGCATTGTTGGGCACGCGCGGGCTGAGCGCGCACATCAAGCCGAAGCAGGTATAGGCGGTGGTGTAGGCGAGCGGCACGTTGATGCCGCGGGCGGCCTGGGGCGAGGTGCCGTCGAAGTCGACGACGACGCCCTCGGGGCCGACGGTGACCGCCGCTTTGAGCTCGATCGGCCGGTCGTAGCCGTCGATCGTCATGGCGTAGCGGTAGGTGCCGGCGGGGACCTCGGCGAGCGCCTTCAAGACCGCCTGGCGCGAGGTCTGGATGATGTGGGCACCGATGGCGTCGAGGTCGGTCAGGCCGAACTCGCGCATCGTCGCCTCCAGGCGGCGCACGCCGACGTCGTTGCAGGCGATCAGCGAGTAGATGTCGCCCTCCATCTCGACCGGCAGGCGCGAATTGGCCTTGCAGATCTCGATCAGGGTGCGGTTGACCTCGCCCCGGTCCACCACCTTGAGGAACGGCAGGGCGATGCCTTCCATGTGCACGTCGGTGGCATCCGGGCCGAAGCCGATGCCGCCGATGTCGGTCAGGTGCGAGGTGCAGGAAAAATAGCCCACCAGCTTGCCGTCGAGGAAGGCGGGCGTGGTGACGACGAAGTCGTTGAGATGGCCCGTCCCCTTCCACGGGTCGTTGGTGATGAAGGCGTCGCCCTCCTGCATCGTTGCGGGCGGAAAGGCGGCGATGAAGTGCTTGACGCTCTCGGCCATGGAGTTGACGTGGCCGGGGGTGCCGGTGACGGCTTGGGCGAGCATCCGCCCTTCGACGTCGAACACGCCGGCCGAAAGGTCACCGCATTCGCGGACGATGGTGGAAAAGGCCGTGCGGAGCAGCACCTGCGCCTGCTCCTCGACGACCGACACCAGCCGGTCCCAGATGATTTGCCGTTCGACGACGCCGAGTTCGGTCATGATGCGGTTTCCTCAGCCTTCTTGGTCGAGCACGAGATGGCGGCCGCCGTCGAGCGAGGCCCGCCAGCCTTGGGCGACGACGGTGGTGGTGGTGGCTTCCTCGATCAGGCAGGGACCGTCCACCGCCGCACCCACCGCGAAGTCCTCGCGGCGATAGACCGGGACGGTGCGGGTGCCCTCGGGCCAGCTCGCCCGGCGCTCGCCGATGGGCGCTGGCGCGGGCCGGGGTGGGGCCGGAGCGATGGCCGGCGGACGCGGCACGGCGGTGGCCTGGGTCACCGACCAGGTGAGGATTTCGATGGCGCCACCCGGGATCATGCGGGCGAACAGCTTGGCGTAGGCCGCCTCGAAGCGCTCGCGGAAGAGCTCCGCATCGGCCGCCTCGAACGGGCGCTCGGGCAAGGCGACGGCGACCTCGTGGCCCTGGCCGACATAGCGCATGTAGGCGAGCTGGCTGGTGGCAAGCGGTGCCGAGCCCGCACCTTGGCGGACGACCGCCTCGGCCTCGGCGCGCATCGCCGCGACCAGGGCGGTGGCGGCTTCGGCGTCGAACCGGTCGAGCCGCATATAGGCCGAGCGCAGCACCTCGTAGGCGATCGGCGCCAAGAGGAAGCCGATGGCCGAGCCGACGCCCGCATCGGCCGGGACCACCACCCGGCGCACGCCGAGCTTCTGGGCGACGCGAAGGGCGTGGACCGGGGCCGCCCCGCCGAAGGCGATCATGGTGTAGCCCGCCACGTCCGCCCCGCTCTCGACGCCGTGGACGCGGCTCGCATTGGCCATGTTCTCGTCGACGATCTCGGCGACGGCGTGGGCCGCACCCAAGGCGTCGAGCCCGAGCTTGGCGCCGACGTGGCTGACGAGCGCCTGCTCGGTGAGGGCGACGTCGAGCCGCATCCGCCCGCCGGCGAAGGTGTCGGGGTCGAAGCGGCCGAGCACGAGGTCGGCGTCGGTCACGGTGGGTTCGACCCCGCCCCGGCCATAGGCGACCGGCCCCGGCACCGAGCCCGCACTTTCGGGGCCGACCGTGACCCGCATGAGGTCGTCGATGCGGGCGATGGAGCCGCCACCGGCGCCGATCTCGACCATTTCGATGACGGGGATGCGGACCGGGAAGCCCGACCCCTTCATGAACCGCGCCGAGCGGTCGACCTCGAAGGTGCGGGCGGCGTGCGGCTGGAACTGGTCGATCAGGCAGATCTTGGCGGTGGTGCCGCCCATGTCGAAGCTGAGCACGTGCGGGGCTTCAAGTTCCTGGGCCAGATGTGCGGCCAGGATGGCGCCGCCGGCCGGGCCGCTCTCGACCAGGCGGATGGGGAAGCGGCGCGCGGTCTCGATGGTGGTGAGCCCGCCGCCCGAGGTCATCAGATAGACCGGGCAAGCGAAACCGCGCTCGGCCAGGGCCGTTTCCAGGCGGCCGAGATAGCCCGCCATCAGGGGCTGGACGTAAGCGTTGGCGACGGTGGTCGAGACGCGCTCGTATTCGCGGATTTCGGGACAGACTTCGGCGGAGAGGCTGACCGGCACGCTCGGCAGTGCGGCAGCGAGGAGGTCGCGGGTGCGCCGCTCGTGATCCGGTGCGGTGTAGGCGTGGAGGAAGCTTATGGCGACGCTTTCCACTTCGGCTTTGGCCAGTTCACCGGCGACGGCCAGCACGGCGGCTTCGTCGAGCGGCAAACGCACCCGGCCCTGGGCGTCGATGCGCTCGGGCACGGTGAAGCGCAAGCGGCGCGGCACCAACGGCGCGGGCTTGA
The DNA here is from genome assembly GCA_007694015.1 of Geminicoccaceae bacterium. Lineage (GTDB taxonomy): Bacteria > Pseudomonadota > Alphaproteobacteria > Geminicoccales > Geminicoccaceae > RECO01. Next base: position 18,310 of record RECO01000228.1, on the reverse strand, counting down.
CCAGAAACACGTCGTATTGGTCGAAGCGGCCTTCGTCGGCGATCTCCAGGGTGTCGCGAAAGCCTTCGGTCGTGACCAGCGCGGTCCTGGCCCCTTTGCGCTCGATGATGGCGTTGGTGGCGAGCGTGGTGCCATGCACGATCAGCCCGATGTCCGAAGCCGCCTTGCCCGTCGCCTGCAACAGCTCGGCGAGCCCGTCCAATACGGCGCGCTCGGGCGCATCCGGCGTGGTCAGCACCTTCGCCGTCGTGCGTTTACCTGCGTCGTCGAGCACCAGATCGGTGAAGGTGCCGCCGATGTCGATACCGATACGAATCATGAAGACGAGGCCCTGGCTTTCGGTTGACGCTGGGGTGTAGCACGGTCGCTCGGTGTTGACGCCCGTTCTGGACGGGCAGGTGGCGTGCACGACAAGGTGGGGGACGCAGGATGCGGGCATGGCAGGGTAACGAGACGCTGACGGTGCGCTTGGGCGAGCAGGATTACGCCGTCGACCGCGATTGGGGCGGTCTGGAGGCAGAGGGCGCGACGCAGCCGATGAGCGATCTGGCGTGCCTCGGGGACCAACTCTGGGTGTTGCAACGGGCCGAGCCGCCGCTCTTGGTGTTCGATGGAGACGGTGCGCTGGTCGGCCGCTTCGGGGCAGGCGAGGTGTTCGACGGCCACGGTCTGAGCGCCGATGGCAAGGGCGGCCTGCTCCTGGTCGACCGCGACGCGCAGCAAGTGCTGCGGGTGAGCCCGGACGGGCGGGTGGAGGCCTTGTTGGGCGAGCGGTTCCGGCCGGCTTGGCAAACGCCCTTCAACCACCCGACCAGCACGGCGATCGGTCCGGACGGCAGTCTTTGGGTAGCGGACGGCTATGGCAATGCGCGGGTGCACCGCTTCACCCCGGACGGGCGGCTCCTGCTCTCGTTCGGCGAGCTCGGCACGGCACCGGGCCAGTTCGTTTGCCCGCACGGCATCGCCGTCACCGGCGGCGGGCGGGTCCTGGTCAACGACCGCGACAACGATCGCATCCAGGTGTTCGACGAGGCCGGCACGCTGCTCGACGTTTGGACCGGGTTCCTGCGGCCGATGGCGATCGCGATCGGCCCGGATGGCTGGGTCTACGTCACCGATCAGGTGCCAAGCCTGACCCGGATTGCCGCCGACGGCAAGAGCCGCAGCCGCGCCCGGCCGGCGCGCAACATGCCGCACGGCATGGCCATTGCGGCCGATGGCACGATCTACCTGACGGAGATGGCGCCCTCGTCCTTGGTCCGCCTGCGCCCGCTTCAGTGCCAGGGGTGACCGCTTCGATCGTCCCGGATCGCGTCGCACTGCCGGAGCCAAGTTTCGAGGGGCACGGTCTTCGTGCCCCAGCCGCGGATGGCGCGGGCCACGTCCCGGGCATAAGCGTGCCAGGCTTGCGGATCAGGCCGTTGGGCGGACGTGCGAGAATCTCCTGGGCTCGCCGCAAGTCACCCATGGCCGTCACGCGCCGTTGCCAAGGCGCCGTGGCCTTGGCCACGGCGTTGGGGGTTTCCAAGGGGGCCTAAAGCCCCCTTGGCTGATCTTCGTCTACCACGTTGCGCTGGTCAGCTGCGTTGGTTCGAGGAGCAGGTGGCGGGCGCGCAGCGTGGCGGCGAGGGCTTCGGGGGGCACCGGCCGTGCAAACCAGTAGCCTTGCGCCACGGCGCAGCCTTCGGCGCGGAGGAACTCGGCCTGCGCTGCCGTTTCGACCCCTTCGGCCACCACTTCGAGGCGGAGGCTGCGCCCCAAGCCGATGATGGCCCGTGGCAGGATGAAGTCGTCCGGGGCCGTGCCGAGACGTTGGATGAAGGAGCGATCGATCTTGAGGCGGTTCAGCGGCAGCCCGTTCAGATAGGCGAGCGAGGAATGGCCTGTGCCGAAGTCGTCGACGGCGACGGTGATGCCCTCGCGACGCAGGGCGTCGAGGTTGGCGCAGACCGTCGGCAGCGCCCGCATGATCATGGTTTCGGTGACCTCGATCTCGAGGCGATGCGGTGCGAGCCCCGTTTGCTCCAGGGTGGCGAGCACGGTGGCGACGAAATCGCTGCGCTGGAGGTCGCCCGGTGCGACGTTCACGGCGAGCATCGGGACCCAGAGGCCGGCCCGCTCCCAGGCGACCATTTGCCCGCAAGCGGTGGCGAGGGCCCAAGCCCCGATCTCGCCGATCAAGCCCAACTCCTCGGCGATCGGAATGAACGCGTCCGGCGGCACGTCGCCCAACTCTGCACAGTGCCAACGCAGAAGGGCTTCGACTCCGGCCAGCTCGTTGGTGGCGAGATCGACCTGGGGTTGATAGACGAGGCGAAATTCACCGCGGGCCAACGCACCGCGCAGGCCGTTTTCGAGCAGGAGGCGACGTTCGCCGTCGCTGGCCATGGCGGCATCGAACAGCTCGACGCGCTGCCCGGCTTCGCCGTGGGCGCAGTACATGGCGAGTTCGGCGTGCCGCAAGAGGGTCGGGGCGTCATCGCCGTCGTCGGGGAAGATGCTGATCCCGATCTTGACGCCGACGAACAGATCGCGGCCGCCGGCTTGGCACGGGGCTTGGAAGAGTTGGCAGAGCCGGGCCGCAAAGTCGCCGGCGGCGGCGCGGTCGAGCCCTTCGGCCATCACGACGAAGTCGTCGCCGCCCACACGCGCGAGGGTGATGGTGGGATCGCGGAGGCTTTGCAGCCGTCGGGCCACCTGGGCGAGGAGGGCGTCGCCCACGTCATGGCCGAGGCCGTCGTTGATGGTCTTGAAGCGATCGATGTCCAAAAAGGCCAAGGTCAAGGGCAATTGGTTGCGCCGCGCGCGGGCGACCGCCTCGGTCAGCCGCAGTTCCAATCGCAGCCGGTTGGGCAAGCCCGTGATCGGATCGTGGTGGACGAGGTGGTCGAGCTTGGCCAGCGACCGTTCGAGATCGGTGATGTCGTCGAACACCCCGACATAGCCGTCGAGCGTACCCTCGTTGTCGGCCACCGCGGCGACGGTCAGCCAGACCGGGGTCGAGGCGCCGTCCTTGCAACGCAGCCGCGTATCGCCGGCCCACCATCCGGCCTCGGCGACGATGCGGCCGATCCCATGGCGGCCGCCGAGCCTTGGCTCGGACCGCTGCAGGAACGCGGGCAGCCGGCCCAGGACCTCGCGTTCGGCATAGCCCGTGATGTCGGTAAAGGCGCGATTGACCGACACGATGCGCGCCTTCGCGTCGGTGATGACGACGCCCTCGGCGGTGCTGTCGAAGGCCTGTGCGGTGAGGCTCAACCGTGACTGTGCGGCCTTCAACAGGGAGAGGTCGAGGTCGACGCAGAAGAGCTCGGGCTCGCCCTGCGTGTTGGTCTGCATGACGTGGCTGGAGAAGACGGGCACGGGCGAACCGTCTTTGCGCTGCAGCACCAACTCGCCCGCCGGGATGGGCCGCCCGTCCGCGATCCAGGCGCGAACGCTCTCGACGACGGCTTGGCGCATGGCGGGCGGGACGATCAGTTCCTCGAGCCGGCGCCCCATCGCCTCGTGGCGGCTGTAGCCGTAGAGTTCGCGGCTGGCATCGTTCCAATAGATGACGCGTCGGTTCCGGTCGTAGCCTTGGACGGCGATATGGTGGAGGTTCTCGAACAGGGCGCGGAAGCGGTGCTCGTTGGCCACGAGGCGGGCTTCCTTGGCCTTGCGCTCGGTGATGTCGACGTGGATGCCGACCAACCGCCTTGGCACACCGCGCTCGTCCGGGTCGAGACCCGTGAGGCGGTCGAGCACCCAGACCCAGGCGCCGGAGCGGTGCCGCATCCGGTATTCGAGTTCCGTCACGGGCGCGAGTTCGCCGAGCGGTCGCTCGAAGGTCCGCCGCACGCGCGGCAGGTCGTCCGGGTGGATGAGGGAGCGCCAATTCTCGCTGGTGAGGCCCGGATCGTCGTCGCCATAGCCCAGCATCTCGCGGTAGCGCGGGCTTTGGGAGATCTCGCCGGTTGCGACGTCGGCTGCGTAGGAGCCGAAGCCGAACGCGCGTTCGGCCGCCTGCAATTGCGCCTGAACCTGGTGGATGTCCGTGCCTTGGGCGATGTCGTGCGCCGGGGCGTGTTGCAGCACGCTCCAAAACACCAGGGCCTCTTCCCGGTGGTCGGACGGGCTCGTGCCGGCGATCGCTTCGAGCCACCGATCGCCGAGCGTGGGATGATCGTAGCGAACCTGCAGGCGGGCGCCGGACTTCGGCCGTGCGCCGCCGGCCGTGATGCACAGCCAAGCCAAAAGCCTGGGGCGATCGTCCGGGTGCACCCGCTGCAGGAACTGCCGGCCACGGTACCGCGCATCGCTGGCGGCGAGGCCGGCCAAGCCGTCGGTATCCTGTTCGATGGCGCGGAAGACGACCCGGCCGCGGCGATCCACCACGTGACGGCTGACCATGCCGGGCCACGCGCTCGGGCCGAGGTCGACGGTGCGTTGGCCGTCGCCCGTTCCCTGGTCCACATGGTTCTCCCGGCGCTGCTGGTCGACGCGTTCGAGGCGAGCGTGCGCGGTGCACGACCCCAGAGGAACCTCAGGATCGGCCAATGCAGTTGACGAAGGCTTAACGAGGCTCCGAATCTCGACGGGGGGCGGCCCGGGGTGCAGGCGTTGCGCCGTCTGGGCGCAACGTGGTGATGACGGCGTCGAAGCGGGCGTCGTGCCGGGCGGTGATCATGGTTTGCGAAGCAAAGCCACATCCTTGGTCGGGCTTTCGAACATGAGCCCGCGCGTGGCGGCGACGTGCGCAAGGGTTGCCTCGCGGTAGAACACGACGTGGGTCGGGTCGCGGCGGTAGTGCCAGTTGGCAAAGCGGGCGTCGTCGGTCTGAAAGCAGGTCATGATGGCGAGCCAGCCGCCCGGACGGAGCAGGCCTGCCAAGCGGTCGAAGGTGCCGGCCGGGTCGTGCAGGTGCTCGACCACCTCGGTGCAGGTCACGAAGTCATAAGCGCGTTGCAGGGCGGACGGATCGGGGTGGAACAGGGGATCGTAGAGGCTGACCCGATGCCCGGCCTCGGTGAGCATGGCGGCGAGCGCCGGGCCTGGACCGCAGCCGAAGTCGAGGCCCTCGCAAGCGGGCTGCAGCCGCGCGCACAAGGGACCTGCCAGCTTCGCGAGAAAGCGGCGATAGTGCGGATCGGCCGGGTCGTTCTGGTGCGTGCGGTAATGCGCCCGCTCGACCGCCGGGCTCGGCCGTTGCGTGGGCTCCAAAAAGACGGCTCGGCAGCCCTGGCAGCGCCAATAACGCCGCCCGGCGACCTCGGCGAAGGGCAGGGTCGCGGGCACGCGGCAAACCGGACACGGCCCAGCGGGTGGCAGCGCGCTCACCGCACGATCAACTCGAGCGGCTGGCGGCTCAGCACCTCGGGCGCGGCCGTCGTGACGATCGAGGTGCGGCCGAGGGTCATGGCGGTGCCCGTGTCGCTGTCCAAGAGGATCATGTGCAAAAACAGCACCATGCCCGGTTCCAGCGCGACGGGATTGTCGGCGTAGACCATGGGCCAGTCCATCCACGACGGCGCGTAGACCGCACCCAAGGAATAGCCGCAGGCGTTCAAGCGGTGCGCGGCGAGGCCCTGGCCATCGAGGGTGCGGACATGTGCCTGGAACACGTCGCCGATGGTGCAGCCTGGGCGGAGCTGGGCCTCAGAGGCCAAGAGCGCCTCGGCGGCGGCCTCGAACAGCTGCCGGTGGCGGTCGCTGGCGCGGCCGATCGGCACGGTGCGCATCTGGGCGGCGTGGTAGTGCCGCCACGTCCCGGCCCATTCGAGGGTGAGCTGATCCTCAGCGTCGAGCCTGCGGCGGCCGGTGTGGTAGCGGCAGAGGAGGGCGTAGGGACCGCTGCCGATGATGAAGGGGTTGCTCGGATCGTCGCCGCCGCCCTGGTGGATCGCCTGGTGCATGGCGGCGTGGATCAAGGCCTCGTCGGCACCCGGCCCGGCCAGGGCCAAGGCGGCCTCGAAGGCATCGTCGGCGAGGGCTGCGGCGCGGCGGACATAGGCCAGCTCGGCCGGGCTCTTCACCAGCCTCAGGCGCGAAACCAGGAGCGAGGCATCGCATAGCGTGCAGATGCCGGCCAGCCGGGCTTCGAGCTTGCGACCGGCGGCAGCGGTCAGCCCGTGGCTGTCCCATTCGACGCCGAGCCGAGCGCCGATCAGGCCCAACTCATGCAACAGGTCGGCAAGGTCGGCGGTCGGGTCGGCGTCGGCCCCATCGACCCACACACGGACGTCGCCGATCGAGGAGGTCAACTGCGCTTGGCGCAGATCGGCCGAGCGGGTCAAGAGCGCCGTCCGGCCGTCGGCGGTGACCACCAGGCACTGAAAGAAGCAGAAGCCGAAGGTGTCGTAACCCGTTAGCCAAAAATGGGTTTCGGGCTTGGAACACAGCAGGCCGTCGAAGCCCTCGGCGGTCATCGCCGCCCGCAGCCGTGCAGCGCGGTCGCGGAATTCGTCGGCGTGAAAGTGGGTTTTCATGCGGGCGACGTGCCTCCTAAGCCTTGCCGCGAGCCGATCGCGGTCCTAGGTGTCCCCTACCTCCCCTGCCATGGCTTGACGAGATGCCCGACGCGCCCGCGACGATCACCTACAGCGTGCCGAAACCTGCCGACCACCCGGTCGTCGGCGTGGAAAAGACCGGTGTCATGCTGATCAACCTCGGCACGCCCGATGCCACCAGCTATTGGCCGATGCGGCGCTATCTCAATCAATTTCTGAGCGACAAGCGCGTCATCGATTACCCCTCTTGGTTTTGGCAGCCCTTGCTGCAGGGCATCATCCTCACCACGCGTCCGAAAAAGAGCGGTGCGGCCTATGCCTCGATCTGGAATCGGGAGAAGGACGAAAGCCCGCTGCGCACCTTGACCCGCGAGCAGTGCGAGGCGTTGACGGCGCGGCTCTCGGACTGCACCGACCTCGTGGTCGATTGGGGCATGCGCTATGGCCAGCCGAGCGTGCCGGACGTGTTGCAGAAGATGTTCGACGCCGGCTGCCGGCGGGTGCTGTTGATGGCGCTCTACCCCCAGTACAGCGCCACCACCACCGCCACCGCCTATGACGAGGCGTTCCGCAAGCTGTTGGAAATGCGCTGGCAGCCGCAGATCCGCACCGTCGGCCCGTGGCACGACGACCCGCTCTACATCGAGGCCCTGGCGACCTCGGTCGAGGATCATCTCGCCACCTTGGACTGGGAGCCGGAGGTGGTGATCACCTCGTTCCACGGCCTGCCCGAACGCTACCTGAAGGCGGGCGACCCCTATCATTGTCACTGTGCCAAAACCAACCGGCTCCTGCGCGAGCGTTTGGGCTGGCCGAAGGACAAGCTGAAAGTCTGCTTTCAGTCGCGCTTCGGCTCCGAGCCGTGGCTACAGCCCTATCTCGACGAGACCGTCGAGCACCTGGCCAAGGAGGGCGTGAAGCGGCTGGCGGTCATTTCGCCGGCGTTCGTTGCCGACTGCGTCGAGACGCTGGAGGAGATCGACCAGGAAGTGCGCGACGAATTCCTGGAAAACGGCGGCGAGCAATTCACCTACATCCCCTGCCTGAACGCGAACGAGCCGGGCATGAAGGTGATCGAGACCATCGTGCGGCGCGAACTCGCCGGCTGGATCGGTTAGCCGAACCTTAACCCCTTCCGCCGACACTGGGGGCTGTCCACCGAACAGCGGTCGGAGCCCCTCGTCCATGCTGACCATCGTCGGCTTCATCGTCGTCCTTGCCATGGTCTTCGGCGGCTACGTCGTCGCCGGTGGCAAGTTCGGCGTGATCATCAAGGCGTTGCCGGCCGAAATGATGATGATCGGCGGCGCCGGTATCGGCTCCTATCTCGTCGCCAACAGTGCCGGTGTCCTCAAGGCCAGCGGTGGCGCCGTCGGCCGCGCCTTTTTCGGCTGCAAATGGTCGAACAAAGACTACGTCGACATGCTCTGTCTGATGTTTGCGCTCATTCGTATCGTCAAGACAAAAGGCGTCATTGCGCTCGAAGCGCACATCGACAATCCCAAAGAAAGCGATATTTTCAAAAATTATCCGAAAATCCTGAAGGATCATTTCGCCGTCGACTTCATTTGCGATACCTTCCGAATGATGTCGATGAACCTCGACAACCCGCATCAAGTCGAGGACATGATGGAAAAGGTGCTGGACAAGCACCACCACGAGGCACTCCGCCCGGCCAACGCGCTCGCCACCCTCGGCGAAGCCTTCCCCGCCCTCGGCATCGTGGCCGCCGTGCTCGGCATCATCAAAACGATGTCCGCCGTCACCGAACCGCCGGAAATTCTCGGCAAGATGATCGCGGGTGCCTTGACCGGCACCTTCCTCGGCATCTTCATCTCCTACGGCTTCGTCTCGCCGATGGCGTGCAAGGTGCGTGAGACCATCGACGTCGACCACCATTTCTACTTGATCATCCGCGACATCCTGGTTGCCTTCCTGCACGGCAACGCCCCCCAAGTCGCCGTCGAGATCGGCCGTGGCAACGTCCCCTCCCACCTCCAACCCAACTTCGCCGCACTCGAGGCCGCCCTCGAAAACGCGCCGAAGCCGGCCTGAGACCGAGCCAGCATGGGTGGGAGTGGGCGAAACCCAAGGTAGGTTATGTACCGCCCGGGGTTTGCCGGAGGCGGATGGACCGGTGAGCAGGCCGACGAGACATTTGCCGGCAGTGCGGCTGCTGTGCCGGGCGGACAGTGTTCGAGCATCGGGGCGAGCACGTATCGGATTGGGGCGGCGATCACGTCGATCGCGTCCGAGATCGGCTGTCGCTTCGAGACGCTGCGCGGCTGGGTTCGTCAGACCGAGCGTGACCAGGGCATGCGCGCCGGGCCGACGAGCGACGCGTCGCGCGGCGAAGCGATCCAGGGAAACGTTCGGGCCGAGCTTAGCGCGACGGCGAACGGCGGTTGCACATCGGGTGGTTTGGGGACGGGCACTTGCGGCGCTACGGCGTGCGAAAGCTCTGGCCGCAGCTACAGCCGGAGGGGATCACGGTCGCCCGCTGCACCGTCGCCCGGCCGATGTGGGCGATGGGCCGCCGCGGCGTCGTCCGCGGCAAGGCGGTCCGCCCGGCGGTGAGCGACAAGCCGGCGCCTTGCCCGCTCGACCGCGTGAACCGGGACTGCAAGGCGCAGTGCCCTGGCCGAAACCGTCGTCGGTCTCTTCAAGACCGAGGTGGTCCGCCGGCTCGGCCCGTGGCGCCGGCTCGAAGCCCGCGATTTCGCGACCTTCGCCCTCGGCCTTCTCCTGAAGGCCGTAAGTGCGCTGTCGGATCGCTTCGCTGCTGCTCGCGACGGTGGGAGCGGTGCAGCCACCGCCGACTGCCCAGGGAGCCGGCGAGGCACCGTCAACGCGTGCCCCGCAACCCCAGTGGCGGAACCCCACGTTCGGCCGTATTTTACCCATTTTGCCATCCATGCCGCCCTCACGTATGTCTCTATCGCGCGCCGGGCGAGCCTGCGGTCGGAGCGACGTGGTATGAACCCTAGGTAGGCGCGGCACTGACACGACATCGTCACGCTGCGCTGCGAAGAATATCGCGTCGGGGTCTCGCCGGATGGCGGGCATTGCCGTATTTCGCGTTATTGGACGGTGGTGAGGGCCACGTGAACGAGAACGCGACGCGCTGTTGTGGGCCTTAGCCGGGTCGCCCCGCCTGCCACTGCACCACTTGGTGTTGCGGCAGCCCGCGACTGGCTAGGGCCAACGTCGTTGCAAGCGGAGATCGTCGATCGTGAGTACGGTTTTTCCCGTTCACCGCGCTGCCGTCCGGCCTCGATGTCAACCGCGGGCGGTTCGTCCTGCGCGCGTGTTGGCGCTCACGCTCCGCGCCACCGACCTCGCGGTGGTCGCGGTCGCCGCTTGGCTGGCCGAAGCGCTGATCGGCCCGGGCGGGCTGGCACGCGGCGAGACGATGTTCGTCGGCATCGTGCTGCTGCTATCGTTGAGCGCGTTCTCGGTCTTTCGCCTCTACGATTCGGAGCGGCTGGCCCACCCCTTCGATCACTTGCCGCGGACCTGGGCGGCCTGGGTCGCGACCATGGCCGTCGCCGTGTTGATCATGTTCGTCCTGCGGCCGGAGGAACTGCCGGGGCGGGCGTGGCTGTTGACCTGGCTCGTGCTCGGCGGTGCCGGCCTTACGCTGGTCCACGTCGCCGCGCGGGCATGGGTACGCCATCTGCAACTGGCCGGCGATTTCGGCTGGAACGTCGTGGTGATCGGCAGCGGCAGTTGGGGCCCGAAGGTGCGGCGGCGCCTCGATGCCGACCGATTGGAGGCGCGGGTCGTCGGTTACGTCGACCTCGATCAGGTCGCCAACCCTGAGGATGTCGTGCTGGAACTGCGGCGTCACTTGACCGGCAAGGCGGTGGACCAAGTCGCGCTCGCCTTGGCGGCGAAGGACGGCGTGCGTGTGCCCAACCTGCTCGCTGGTCTGCGCGACTTCCCCATCGAGGTGGGATTGGTACCGGAGCCGACACCCAACGATCTGCCGCTGCTTGGAGCGCGGCGGCCCGGCGACCTCACCACCATCACCTGTCTGGAGAAACCGTTCGACGGCTGGTCCTGGCATCTGAAGTCGGCGTTCGATCGCATCGCCGCAGCCGTCATGCTGCTCTACCTAGCTCCGCTGATGGCGCTGGTGGCGGTGGCTGTGAAGTTGGACTCGAAGGGGCCGGTCTTTTACTGCCAAAAGCGTCTCGGCTTCAACCAACAGCCGATCGACGTGCTCAAGTTTCGCTCGATGTACGTCGAGCAGTGCGACGCGCCGACTGCGCCGACCGTTCAGCACGCCACCCGCAACGACCCGCGGATAACTCCGGTGGGCGCCTTTCTCCGCAAGACCAGCCTCGACGAGTTGCCGCAATTGCTCAACGTGCTGCGCGGCGACATGTCCCTGGTCGGCCCTCGCCCGCACGCCATCGCCCACGACGAATACTACGCAGCCTTCATCGATGGTTACCTGGGCCGGCATCGCGCCAAGCCAGGCATCACGGGCTGGGCGCAGATCAATGGGTGTCGTGGCGAGATCCACTCGTTGGAGGACATGCAGCGCCGGATCGAACTGGACCTCCATTACATCGATCACTGGTCGCTGTGGTTCGACGTCCGCATCTTGCTGCGCACGGTCCTCGTCTTCTGGAAGGACGAACGCGCCTACTGATCTCGACGTTGGCGTCCGGCGCGAACCGCCGTCGCCAGGCTCGACGCTCGTCCGGCTCCGGTGGGGCCGGACGAGCTGCTGGCCACAAACTTTCAACCCGCGGACTCTCGGAGGTCGTGTCATGACGTCATCGCTACGCCGGATGCTGATGTGCTTAATCGTTGCCCTTGCGGTGGCGGCCTGTAGCTCACCGGAGCAGCGCGAGGCTGAGCATCTGGAGCGCGGGCTCGCGCTGTTGGAGGAAGGTGACCTCGCTCGGGCCGCGGTCAACCTGCGCAACGTGCTGCGCATCAATCCGCGCAACGCGCCGGCGCTGTTGGCGATGGGGCGGATCAACGAGGCGCAGCAGCGCTATCCGCAAGCCTTCAACTTTTATTTCTCTGCCGCCGACTCGGACCCGACCCTGATCGAGGCGCACAACGCCTACGCCGTGCTGGCGCTGACGGCCAACCAACTGGATCTGGTGCAAGACGCGGTGACCAAGATCCGGGCGGCCGATCCGGATCACCCGGACGGGCTCGCGCTGGAGGCAGCGTTGCTGCTGCGCCAAGGCGACATCGACGCGGCGGAGACTGCGGCCCGCGCGGCCTTGGCGGCGAGGCCCGACCACGTCAACGCGACCTCCGCCTTGGCGGGTGTCTTCAACGCGCGCGAGGAACGCTCGCAGGCGGTCGCCTTGATCGACGAGTTCCACGCCGCGCACGGGCCCAACGTGCCCCTGGCGCTGTTGAAGATCCAATTGCTGTCGGCTGACGGCGACCTGCGCGGCATCGAGGAGGGCTTCGCCCAGTTGATCGAGTTTGCGCCCGACGCCCCCGAATTCCGCATCGCGCTCGCGAACTTCTATCGGTCGCAGGAGCGTAATGCCGATGCCGAGACCACGCTGCGCGCCGCGATCGACGGGCTCGCCAGCGAGGTCAGCACGGCAGCAGCGCTGGTACAGCTCGTCCACGGCACCCGGGGACTCGACGCGGCCGTCGCCGAGGCCGATCGGCTGCTGGAGCGTGAGCCCGAGGCACGCGCGCTCGACTTCCTGATCGCCGACCTCCTCGCGCGCGAAGGCCGCATCGACGCAGCCCGGACGCGGCTCGCGCGGGTCGTCGAGGCCGTCGGCGCCAGCGCGCCAACGGCCCTCGACGCGACTGCCGCTCTTGCCGGGCTCGACCTCGCCGAAGGCGATCGCGACCGCGCCGAAGAACGGCTGGCCGGCGTCCTGCAAGCCGATCGTCAACATCGCGGCGCCAATTACCTGACCGGCGTCCTCCGCCTCGCCGAGGGCGACGCGAACCAAGCGATTTCCGCCGGCCGCAGCGCCCTGTCACGCGACCCCGATTGGGTTCCCGGCCTGAAGCTCCTGGCGGAGGCGCACTACGCCCGCGGCGAGCGCGCCCTCGCCGCCGAAGCCTTGGGCCGCGTGACGGCGCTGGCGCCGCGGGACGTGCCCGCCGCGGAGGCCTTCGCGCGTCTGCTTACAGAGCGCGGCGACTACGACCGCGCGATGGAGGTTTGGGACCGGATCATCCAGCAGGTCGAGGACCCGGCCGGCGCGTTGGCAACCACCGCCGAGTTGGCGATTCGCCAGCAGAACTGGGCGCGGGCGAGCCGCGACATCGACCGGCTCTTGGAGGACGACCAGGGTGCGCTGAGCGGCGCGCTGCTCGCCGGCTCGCTGCGCGTGGCGCAGGGCGACTATGCCGGTGGCCGGGCTTGGTTCGTCCGTGCCGGCGAGATGAACCCCGATGCCCCCCAGCCCCTGCTCGGTGTGGTGCAGAGTTTCATCGCCGAGAACGACGTCGCCGGCGCCTTGGAGGTGCTGGCTGCGCGGGTGGAGGAGACGCGGGACGACGCCCTCGCCTGGAACCTCATGGCGCAGTTGCACGCCCGCGAGGGCCGGGCCGACGCTGCAGCGGAGGCCCACGACCAAGCAATTGCGGCGCAGCCGAGCTGGGCGAGGCCTTATCGGGAGCTGGCCGAGTTGCAAGAGCGCGCGGGCCGCACCGACCTCGCCATCTCGACGCTGGAACGCGGCGTGGAGGCCGGTGCCGATCCGGTCGGTCTGGTGTTGCAGCGCGCCTTCGTCGAGCAGCGCGCCGAGCGGTTCGCCGCGGCGATCGACACCTACGAGCGGTTGCTCGATGGCGGCAACGAGAGCGATCTGGTCGTCAACAACTTCGCGGCGCTGGTCGCTGATTTCGCCTACGACGACCCGCGGCGGATGGAACGCGCCAGCACGCTCGCGGCGCGCTTCCAGTCGAGCAGTGAGGCTTACTTCCTCGATACGCTCGGCTGGCTGCGCTATCGGCAAGGCGACGCGGCGGCGGCTTTGCCGCTATTGCGCCGGGCGACGGCGCTCCTCCCGGCCGATCCGCAACTGAACTACCATGCGGGGGTTGTGTTCCACGCCACGGGCGATACCGATCAGGCACGCACGCATCTGCAACGGGCGCTGGCGGACGACGAGGCGGACTTCATGGGCCGGGACCATGCCCTAGCGCTGCTGGAGGAGATCGAGCGCAGGGCCGCCGATCAGGTCCGTTCGGACAGTACGCACTGATCACCGCCCCGCGTCGCGCATCGCGACCTGGGTGAGGGGGGACTCCCCACCGTTTGTAAAGGTTGTTCAGGCGGCGACATTGGAGGGCTCTGAGGCTAGCGCGTTTTCCGTTCAGGTTGATCGGTGCCCATCCCGCACCCCAGCCCGGCCGCCCATGGAATCGTACATTCGTGGGCGGTCGGCCGCTCCATGCTGCAACGCAGCGTGGGAGGGCTGGCGGGCGGGGGTGCGCGATGGGCAAGCATTTCGGAAAACGCTCTGGCTGCACGCCGAGCAGCCGAAGCGGTGACCGCCCTGTTGTAGGGTTGTCTGAACGCCCGCGCGGAACGCGTACAGGGGTGATCGTTTGGGCAGGTCGTCCTTGCAACGTGCGACCTGAGCAGCGACAACCCAAAGCTGTTGGCGGCGGGCGGTCGTAGGCTTCTTGCGGGTGATGCCGACTTGGTCGGCCCGGCCGCGACGCGTAACCGATGAGTGACGGGCCGCCAGCGCGCCGCCGTCGAGAAAGATGGGTCGAGACATGGAAGCTGCATTCCACCCACGCGATTTGCTGAGGACCGGCTGGCAACGGCGTTGGTTCTTCATCGTGCCGGTCGGGGTGATCTTGGCCCTGGCGTTGGTGCTGGCCTTGACACTACCACCGACTTACCGGTCGGAGGCAACCATTCTGGTCGAGGACCAGGAGATACCGGACAATCTCGTCGCGTCGCTGGTCAACGACTTCATCGACCGGCGGCTGGAAACGCTGACGCGGCGGGTGCTGGTGACCGACAACTTGCTGCGCATCGCGGAGCGCCACCAGCTCTACACGGTCGAGCGCGAGGTCTTGTCGCCAACGCAGATTGCCGACTTGATGCGGGACAACATCGGGATGGACGTCATCAGCACGACCATCAGCGATCCCGCGACCGGTCGCACCGGGCAAGCGACCATCGCCTTCCGGCTGAGCTTCGAGGATCGCGATCCGGCCAAGGCGCAGCGGGTCGCGAACGAGCTCGTCTCCCTCTACCTGCAGACCAACCTGGAGCAGCGACGGGCGACTGCCGCAGGGACGACCGCGTTTCTCGCCGGCGAACGAAGCCGTATCGAACAACGGATCAGCCAGCTGGAAGAGCGGCTCCTGGAGTTCCAGACGTCGAACCTAGGACTCCTGCCGAACGACGTGGTGCTGGCGCAGCAGCAGATCATCCGGCTGGAACAGGACCTCCGGCAACTCGACCGGGAAACTCAGACGCTGCGCGACCGCGAGGCGTTCCTGCAGACGCAACTCGCGATGACGGACGAGTTCCTGCCCCGCGACATCTCACGCGGCGTAACACCGGAGAGCCGGTTGGAAATGGCACGGGTCGAACTCGCCGCGGCCCAGGCCCGCTACCAGCCGAACCATCCCGACGTCGTTCGCCTGGAGCGGGAGGTACGGAGCCTGCAGTCCGTCGTCGGGACACGTAGCGGCGACGCAGAGGCGCTGATCGCCCAGCGCGACGCGCTGCAGGCCGAGTTGACGGCCCTGCGCGAGCGTTACACCGACACCCATCCGGACGTGGTCCGCACGCAACGGCAGCTGGCCGGCGTCGACGGTGCATTGGCGAACGCGGACACCAGCGGCCTCGGTGCGACCCGCAGTCCGGCCTTCGTCCAGCTCAGCTCACAGTTGAACGCTGTGGTCAGCGAGTTCGAGGGTATCGTGGTCCAGCGGCAGGAGGTGCGGGCCGAACTGGAGCGCATGCGAGAGGTCTTGACGCGCGCGCCGGTGGTCAGTCAGGAGTACGAACGGCTGCGGCGCGCGCTCGACGAGGCCTTTGCCGGCCGCGAGACGCTGGTGGCGAAGGAGGCGACCGCGCAACTCGGTCAGTCGCTGGAGACCGGCGCCGTGGGCGAGCGGCTCTCCCTGATCGAGCCGCCGGTATTTCCGGAACGCCCGGCCCGCCCGAACCGCACGTTGATCCTGGCGCTCGGTATGGTGCTGGCCCTCGGCAGCGGGATCGGTTCGGTTACGCTGGCGGAGCTTTTGGACCGCACCGTGCGGTCGGCCAAGGACCTAGGGCGCCTGATCGGCGAGCGGCCGCTGATCATGATCCCGACCATGGTCACGCGCGGCCAAAAACGGCGGCAATGGGCAATCCGAGGCGCGCTGGCCGCCGTCGTGCTGCTCGGCATCGGCGGTGGTCTGGCGGCAGTACACCATACCGTTGCACCGCTCGACGTCTTGGCGTTCCAGACCCAGACCCGTGCGAACGCCTGGCTGACGACGACCTTCCCCGGCGGCTTCGGGCCGACGGCAACCCAGGAGTAGACCGGTGGAAAAGATCCAACAGGCCATTGAGCGCGCCCGGCAGCAGCGCGATGGTCACACCGCCACGGTGGTCGGCCCGGCGCGTGCGGTCGAAGCCCGCGCCACCGCCTCCGGGTTCGACCTGACCACGGCCAAGTCGTTCTCGGTTGCGCCGCGGCAGGCGGAGGCGAGCCGTCTCGTCACGTTGATGCCCGACGCGGGCCGAGCCGACATCTTCCGTATGCTCCGGACCCAGTTGGTGCAACGGATGAAGAATGTGGGCGCACGCAGCGTCGCGGTGTTCAGCGCGCGTGATGGTGAAGGCAAGACGCTTGTCGCGTGCAACCTCGCCGTCGCTCTCGCGCGCCAGGGCAGCGGCCCGGTGTTCCTGCTCGATTTCGACTTCCGCCGGCCGACCGTGCACGAAGTATTCGGCCTGCAGGTCGATCATCGTGTCAGCGGGATCATCGAGGGTACCGCGTCGCTCGGCGACGTCATCCAGCAGATCAACGGGCTGCCGCTCTACCTGCTCCCACAGGGTCGCGCGCACCCGGCGGCATCGGAGCTGATCGCGGCGCGTCAGGCACGAGATTTGCTCAAGGACCTCCGCGACCACTACGTCGACAGCACCATCGTGGTGGACTGTTCGCCTCTGCTGCTGACGGACGAACCGCTGAGCGTGCAGCAGATCGTGGACAGCTGCCTCTTGGTCGTCCAGCAAGGCCGGACCCGCCGCGACGAGGTCCAGCGCGCGGCGGAACTGATCGACGAAGGCAAATACGTGGGGAGCGTGATGAACCGTGTGCGTGAGGCCGACCTGGAGGAAGGCTACGCCTACGGCTACCGCTAGGTCCGCGGGCCGCCCGGGGGGGGATGCACCGCCAACGAGGACGCCGACATGTACGAAACCCATTTCGGTTTGCGCGAGAAACCTTTCTCGCTCTTGCCCGACCCACGCTTTCTCTATCCGGGCCGAACGCACGCGATGGCGATGCATATGCTCGAATACGGGCTCTCGGAGCAGACCGGCTACGTGGTGCTCACCGGTGAAGTCGGCACCGGCAAGACGACGCTCCTGCGCCATCTTCTGCGGTCGGTAGGTGACCATGTGCTGGTCGGACTCGTCACCAACACGCACGAGTCGTTCGGCGAACTCATGAAGTGGATCATGCTCGCCTTCGACCTGCCGTTCCGCGAGCGGGACGCGGTGGAACAGCACCAGCTTTTCACCGACTTCCTCATCCAGCGCTACGCGCACGGCCAGCGCGTGGTGCTGATCGTGGACGAGGCCCAGAACCTTGGCCGGGCAGCACTGGAACAGCTACGCATGCTGTCGAACATCAACTCGGAGGCCGATCACCTGCTCCAACTGATCCTGGTGGGTCAGCCGGAATTGCGCGCGACGCTGCAGACCGAGGCGCTCCGCCAGTTCGTTCAGCGCATCTCGATCGACTACCATATGCGCCCGCTGGATCTGGACGACACCTGCGCCTATATCCGACATCGCCTCACCGTGGCCGGTGGGCCGGACGACCTGTTCGACGATGCGGCGATGGCGGCCACGCACTTCTTTGCGCGCGGGCTGCCACGGCTGATCAATTCCTTGTGCGACCTTTCGTTGGTGTACGCGTTCGCCGAAGACCGCCAGCAGGTGGACTACGACACCGTGCTGTCGGTGGTCGAGACCCGGGCTACCGACGGGCTCACCACCTTCCGGCCCCTGCCGGAAGCGGGGGATCGGGCGCAGGTCCGGCAGACCATCCTTGAGACCGCCGTCTTAACGGCCTGATTAACCTGGAAAATTCACCAGAGCCGGGCGCTGGGGTGACGGGCGCGACGTAAGCCGTTGGGATCGGTCAGGCGGTCGCATTGCCTCGCCTGAGCTGTTCCCGTCTGACTGTTGGTTGCCGCCTTAGAAGTGCTTCCGGAGGTGGGCGTGAGGCGGATCAGCATGACGACGAGAGACGAGCTTCTGGGTGCGGTGGCGTCGCGGTATCGCTCCGCGACGCGGTCCGAGAAGGGTAAGCGGTGTCCGCGCGCCATGGCGACGAGCGCTTGACGCGGTCGTCGGGAAGGCTGTGCCGGCTGGTTGGCAAAGCAGACTGCAGTCTGGTTTGCGCACGTGGCCGGGTTTGTCGAGGAGTTTGGGGACGGGGTCAGCCAGAGACGCCGTCCGGACCGCCGTCGAAGTTCCAGGGGAGGAGCTCGTCGAGGCGGGATTGGGGATGACCGGCGGCGATCCGCTCGAGGGTGGTCTTCAGGTAGGCGAAGGGCTCGACGCCGTTCATCTTGCAGGTGCCAATGAGGGAGGCGATGCGCGCCCAGTTGGCGGCGCC
>RECO01000151.1 GCA_007694015.1 Geminicoccaceae bacterium | reverse complement strand
CGGCAACGCTCCATGGGGCGAAGGCGTTGGAGGCCCCCGTAGGATTGGTTGGGATGGAAGCTGTTGCCGGGGTGAAGCCTGGCGCAGGCGACGGCGAGGAGACGGTCGGCGACGGAGCGGAGTGCTGGGGCATGGCCATGGCCACGGCAGCGCTCCCTGCCGTCAGTAGAGCCCGCCGGCGCCGACGCCGATGGAGGTGCCGCGTTCGACCGCGGGGGTCTCGACAGTCACCGTGCCGAGTGTGGCCGCGCTGAAGCGGTAGCCGGAGCCCGGCTCGGTGCCGGCGACAAAAGCTTCGAGGATGCGGCCTTCGCCGGTGTTCACCGCGACCAGCCGCAAGCCGGGCGGCACACGGAAGGGGCGGATCGGCACGTCTTCCAGCGCAGTTCCCATCGCATCGACCCAGATCGGCAGGGCGGTGCTGCCCCCGGTAACGCCGCGGCCGAGGCTGCGCGGCTGGTCGTGGCCGACATAGACCCCCATGACGAGGTCGGGGCTGAAGCCCACGAACCAGACGTCGCGGGCCTCGTTGGTCGTGCCGGTCTTGCCGGCCAGCGGCCGGCCGAGCGCGCGGGCGCGCGTGGCAGTGCCGCGTTCGATCGCCCCCTGCAGCATCGAGACGAGCTGGAAGGTATGGCGCGAATCGGCGATCTGCTCCCTGTGATCGGGCAGGACCGGCGGCAGGCTGCCGCCGAAGGTGTCCTGCGCGCACCCCGGACATGCGCGCGGGTCGGTGACGTAGAGGGTACGGCCATGGCGATCCTGGATGCGATCGATGACGTGCGGGGTGATGCGCTTGCCGCCATTGGCGAAGGCACCGTACGCCGCGGTGAGCGACAGGAGGTCGACCTCGTTGGAGCCCAGGGCCGCAGCTAAAAACGGCGTCAGGCCGCGTTCGATGCCGAAGCGCTGGGCCACCTCCATCACGCTGTCCATGCCCACGGTTTGGGCAATGCGCACGGTCATCAGGTTGCTCGAGCGCTCCAGCCCGCGGCGCATCGAACTCGGACCCATGAAGCCGCCGGCGTAGTTGCGCGGCTCCCACATCGGCAGGCCCGGGCCTTGCGGCAGGCTGATCGGCGCGTCGTCGATCACCGTCTGCGGCGTAAAACCGTGCTCCAGGGCGGCGAGGTAGACGAAGGGCTTGAAGGCGGAGCCCGGCTGACGCAGCGCTTGGGTGGCGCGGTTGAAGTTGCTGGCGCGGAAGTCGAACCCGCCGGACAGCGCCAGGACGCGGCCGGTATTCGGGTCGAGCGCCACCACCGCACCGTTGACGTCGGGAATGTGGCGCAGACCGATCGCCCCGCTCTCGGTGCGGGCGATGAGGATCATGTCGCCTTCGTCCAGAATGTCGCGCACGGCGTTGGGCTGCGGTCCGCGGCGACCGTCGGCGCCGAGCGGTCGCGCCCAGGCGATGTCGCTGCCGCGCAAGGTCGCGGTCGTGCCATCGTCGAGGCCGATGGTGGCGTCGGTGCCGTCGAAGGACAGAATGACGGCGAAACCCCAGGAGCCGCCGAGTTCGACCGGCTTCGGCGCCCGGCGCAAGGCCTCCAGCCAATCGTCCTCGAACCCCTCCAACTGACGCACGGCGCCGCGGAAGCCGTTGTTGCGGTCGAAGGCGAACAGGCCGTTGCGCAGCGCTTCGTCGGTGATGGCCTGGACCCGGTTGTCGACCGTGGTGCGAACGACGAGGCCGGCTTCGAACAGCGTTTCGGCGCCGTACATGGCCTCCAGCCGCCGTCGCACCTCGTCCGCGAAGTAACTTGCCCGGGCGAACTGCGTGCGGTCGCGGCCGGTGACCACGATCGGCTCCGCCCGGGCGGCGGCTGCTTCTTCGGCGGCGATGAAGCCGTCCGCCAGCATCCGGTCCAGCACGTAGTTGCGCCGCGCCGTCGCCCGTTCCGGATTGATGCGGGGATCGAACAGCGAAGGGGCCTGCGGCAGGCCCGCCAAGAATGCCGTTTCCGACAACGTGAGCTCGTCGAGCCCCTTGCCGAAATAGCTCAGCGCCGCAGCGGCGACGCCGTAGGAGCGAGCGCCGAGGAAGATCTCGTTCAGATAGAGCTCGAGGATTTGGTCCTTGGTGAAAGCGCGCTCGATCCGGATGGCGAGCAGCGCCTCCATGATCTTCCGCTCCAGCGTGACCTCGTTGGTCAAGAAGAAGTTCTTCGCTACCTGTTGGGTGATGGTGGAGGCGCCACGCGGCCGGCGATTGTCCCGAAAGCGGCGCACGTTGTCGACGGCGGCCGCGACCACGGCCCGCGGATCGATGCCGAAATGGTGATGAAAATTCTGGTCTTCGGCGGCGATGAAGGCGTTCTTGACCTGCTCGGGCACGGCACCGATCGGCACGAAGATGCGCCGTTCGCGCGCGTATTCCGCGAGGAACCGGCCGTCCGCGGCGTAGATGCGGCTGGCGATCGGCGGCTCGTAGTCGGCGAGCTGGGCGTAGTCGGGCAACTCGTCGGCAAACCGCGCGTAGAGCAGCCAAAGCCCAGCGGCGCCGACGATGACCGCAAACGACGCGAACGCCAAGCCGAAGCCCAGCAGGCGGGTCAATAAACGCATGAAATCCGTCCTCGGTGCAGGACCACCAGTCTACTCCAACTGGAAGTAGGCTGTCACCGAGCGAAACAAGGCGTCTGCCAGTCGCTGGTGATGGGCCGGGTCCTGGAGGCGCGCCTCGTCCGCGGGGTTCGACAAATAACCCAGTTCGACCAGGACGGAGGGCGTGTGCAAGGAACGCAGGACGACGAAGTTCGCCGAGCGCCGTTCGCGGTTGATCATCGGCGTCACCCGGCGCAATTCGCCGGCCATTTTGTCCGCCGCGCGGACCGAGCGATGGGTGGTGCTGGTGCGCATGATCGAGGTCAAGATGGCTTGCACCGTCTCGTCCTCCTGCACGGTGATGACCTCCAGGCGTTCGTCGGCCGCGTTCTCCTCACGGGCTTTGCGCGCCGCGTCCGAATCGGAGGGCTGTTGCGACAGGGTATAGACCGAGGCGCCACTGAAACTGGGGGTATTCGGCAGGCTGTCGGCATGCAGTGACAGGAGCAGGTCGGCGCGGGCCTCGGCCGCGATCTGGAGGCGCCGGGCCAGGGTCAGAGCGCGATCCGTCTCGCGCGTCATCACCACCTCGACGCGGCCATCGGCCAAGAGCTGGTCGCGCAGGGCGAGCCCGATGGCGAGCACGATGTCCTTCTCGAACACCCCGGACGGACCGATCGCGCCGGGATCCACACCGCCATGGCCGGGATCGATGACGACGACGGGCCGTCGGGGCGCGTTGGCCGGAACCGGGGGCTGGCTGGCGGCTGTCTCGCCGGCGGCGGTCGGTGGGGCGGACGTTGCGGCGATTGCGGGGGGGCGTTCGGGCGCGCGCGGCGGCGGCTTGGCGCGTGGCCGGGTCTCAGGGGCCACGGTCGCCGCCGGCGGCGGCGCCGACGCAGCCGTCTCCGCGGCAACGGGTGGTGGTTCGACCGGCGGAGTCGCGGCCGCTCGCCGGATCGTCGCGTCCGGCTCCACGTCGATGACGAAGCGATGCAGCCCGCTGTCGCCCGGCGCCAGCGCGAAGGCGCGCGCCACGCGTGTTGGCCGGTCGAACGTCAGGTGCAGGCGGGTTCGTCCTTGGCCGAGCGGTTCTGCCGTGATGCTGCGGATCAACCCCCGCGGCGCGGCGATGTTGGGGGCGGCTGCCAGCCGCGCCGGGACGGTCAGTTCCATTCGGTCCGCTGCCGGTTGCTCGATGCCGGCCCGCAAGGAGCGCGTGGTTTCGATCACCAGCCGGGTCGACTGCTCGTGAACGCCGATCCGCACGCGCTCCAGATCGGCCGCCAGGAGCGGCGGCGAGAGCAACGCGAGCAACAGGGGCACCAACCACCAGCGCATCGGCCATACCCGTCGGTTCCAGGTGCGCCGTGCCTGTCGCACCAGCGGGTTGAGAGGTTTCGTTCACCGCGGAGTTGAGCTTCTCTACCATGAGGTGGCCGTCAGGCGAAGCCGTCTCGTCAGGGCGATTGTCTCCGCGCGCGCAACTCCCTATAACGAGCTAGGAGGGTCGAGTTCCGTGTCGCGCAACGGTGACACGCTGCCACCCATCCAAACTTCGCTGCGCGGCGGTGCCTACGGGTCGGCCGCGCGTCGACGAAGGACCCCGAATGAACGACAACCGCGCCCAAAGCCGTCCCGAGCCGCATGCATCCCGCCGTCCGTCGGCGGTGATGCCCTCCGCTCGGGCCGCGGGCGCCATCATTCGGCCCGCGCGGCAACGGTGCTCCCCTGCCGCCGCTGGGCCCCTGGAGATCCCTACCCATGACCAAGCGGATGCTGGTCGACGCGGCCTATCCCGAAGAAACCCGTGTCGTCGTCGCCGATAACGACCAACTGCTCGACTTCGATTTCGAATCCGCCAGTAAGCGACAACTCAAGGGCAACATCTACCTCGCCAAGGTGACCCGCGTCGAACCGTCGCTGCAGGCGGCGTTCGTCGAATATGGCGGCAATCGCCACGGCTTCTTGGCGTTCAGCGAGATCCATCCCGACTACTATCAAATCCCGCAGGCCGATCGCGACAAGTTGGCTGCCTTGGAAGCCCAGCTCGGCTCGGCCCGCGCCGACGACGACGACGAGGTTGCGGAACGGGGCAACGAGGCGGCTGACGGCGACGCGACAGCACCCGACGAGCTCAACCCGGACAGCGAAAGCGAACAGTCCGACATGCTCGGCCAGTTGCGCCGGGAACGGGCCAAGCTGCTGCGCAGCTACAAGATCCAAGAGGTCATCAAGCGGCGCCAGATCATGCTGGTGCAGGTCGTCAAGGAGGAGCGCGGCACCAAGGGGGCAGCCCTGACGACCTACCTCTCGCTGGCCGGCCGCTATTGCGTGTTGATGCCCAACACGCCGCGGGGCGGCGGCATTTCGCGCAAGATCGCGACGGCCGCCGACCGGACGCGGTTGAAGCAGATCGTCGGCGGTCTGGACGTGCCCGAGGGCATGGGCCTCATCATCCGCACCGCCGGCCAGGAGCGCACCAAGGCCGAGATCCGCCGCGACTACGACTACCTGTTGCGGCTGTGGAGCGACATCCGCGACCGCACCCTGCAGTCGATCGCGCCCTGTGCGATCTACGAAGAGGCGGACCTCATCCGTCGCGCGATGCGCGATCTTTACCAGAGCGACATCGAGGAAATCCTCGTCGAGGGCGAGGCCGGCTACAAGACGGCCAAGGCCTTCATGACGATGCTGATGCCGTCGCGCGCCCGCAAGGTCAGGCAGTACAAGGCCGACACACCGATCTTCTTTGCCCACAAAATCGAAGATCAGTTGGACTTGATGCACGATTCGACCGTCCGGCTGAAGTCGGGAGGCTCGATCGTCATCAACGTGACCGAAGCCTTGACCGCGATCGACGTCAATTCGGGCAAGTCGACGCGCGAGCGGCACATCGACGACACGGCACTCAAGACCAACCTGGAGGCGGCCGACGAGATCGCCCGGCAATTGCGGCTGCGCGACATTGCCGGCTTGGTCGTCATCGACTTCATCGACATGGCCGAGCACCGGCATGAGCGGCAGGTCGAAAAGCGCTTCCGCGACGCCTTGAAGGTCGATCGGGCGCGGCTGCAGGTCGGCCGCATCAGTCCGTTCGGCTTGCTGGAGCTATCCCGCCAGCGGCTGCGGCCGAGCTTTTTGGAGCTCAGCTCGCAGCCCTGTCCGGTCTGCAACGGCACGGGCTTCATCCGCTCCACCGAAAGTGCGGCGCTGCAGGCGCTGCGCCGGGTCGAGGCGCTCGGCGTCGAGGGCCGCGCGCGCCGGGTGGCGGTGACCCTCCCGGTCGAGGTGGCGCTTTACCTCTTGAACCAGAAGCGCCGCGAACTGCACCGCATCGAAGACCGTTACGCGCTGGACGTGCTGGTCAAGGTTGATGCCGACATGATCGCCTCGCAGTTCGAGGTCGAAGTCCTCGAGGAAGCGAGCCGTCCGCTGCCGGAACCGGTGGTGCCGAGCGAGCCCGTGATGACCGTGGCGGAGGCCGAGCTCGACGGCGACGAGGCGGAGGCCGAGGACGAAACCAGCGAAGAGCGCCTTGCGAATGGCGACGACGGCGGCAAGCGCAAGCGCCGCCGGCGCCGGCGGCGGCGGCCGCGCGGCGAAGGTGAACTCATGACGGCCCAGGGCAGCGGTGCCGATGGCGATGACGCGGCCTACGAGGTCGACCCGTCCAGCGCGGACGAGCCGGGCGAGGCGGTGCCGGCCCCGTTGCCCGTCGAGCTTGCTGCCGCGCCCCCGGCTAGCGTCGACGCCGAGCCGAGCGACGAAGGCGCGCCAGCGCCGAGCGTCGAGCCCGCAACCGTGACGCCCCCTGTCGGCGAGGAAACGGAGAAGCCCAAGCGGCGCCGGCGTCGGCGCAAGCCCGCGGACGAGGCCGAGGTGATGGCGAAGGCGCCGCCGGTGGCCACCGGCGCATTGACCGATGACCCGCCGAGCGAGCCCATCGACACGGCGGAGCCGGAGCCGCTGGTCATCCCGGAGCCCGCCGTCGTGCATGCCGCCGACGGTCCGACCTTGGCCGAACTGACCGGCGAGGACGCCGCCGAGCCGCCGGCCGAGCCGGCGGTCGTCGTCGATCTCGCCCCCACCGTCGGCGAGACGGCGGCGGTCACAGCCCCCGAATCCGAACCCGAACCCCAACCCGAACCAGAGCCCCAACCGGAGCCCGAGCGGCCGTTGGTCGAGGTCGCGGCCGAGCCGGAGCCCGACGCGCCACCGCGCCAGGGCTGGTGGAGCCGTTGGAGCCGCAGCGGGTAGGGTCGAACCGCGCCCGAACCGCGTGTCGGCGCGGGGCTTGGCCCTTGGCCGATAACCCGGTTTGGCCGTGAGGCGCCCCGACGTAAGTCCGACCCCACCTCGGGCGCGTTGACCGCTTCCGGTCGCCTCACCATATTGCAATGCAAAGTGGCATCATCTTTGCAGCGCCGGCGTAACCTATCGGCCGACGCCGCGCTCGGGGGACCATTGGTTTCGTGACCCAATCCGCGCTCGACCCTTCGCTCGGTGCCGACGTCGTCGCTGTCGCCACCCATCTCGACCGCGGCCGGACCGTCCTGCGTTTGGAGGCCGCCGCCCTCGAGGCTTGCGCTCGAGGGTTGGACGGCGCGTTCGCCACCGCGGTCGACACCCTGCTCGGCATTGGGGGCCGGGTGGTCGTGACCGGCATGGGCAAGAGCGGCCACGTGGCGCGCAAGATCGCCGCCACCTTGGCGTCGACCGGTACCCCTGCGTTCTTCGTGCATCCGGCCGAGGCGAGCCACGGGGATTTGGGCATGGTGGCGCGCGGCGACGCGGTCCTCGCCCTCTCCAATTCCGGCGAAACCCCGGAACTGCGCGACATCCTCGTCTACGCCAAGCGCTTCTCGATCCCCCTGCTCGCCATCGTCGGCCGGGCGCCGAGCGCCTTGGCCGATGCCGCGGACGTCACGCTGCAACTGCCACCCTTGCGCGAGGCCTGTCCGATCGGGATGGCGCCCACCACCTCGACGACGGTGATGCTTGCCTTGGGTGACGCCTTGGCTGCCGCGCTGTTGGCGGCCAAGGGGTTCGAGCGACGCGACTTCGCCGTCTTTCACCCGGGCGGCAAGCTGGGATCGCGGCTGGTCCGGGTGCGCGACGTCATGCACGGCGGCGACGCCGTGCCGCTGATCACGCCCGAGCGGCCCATGCGCGACGCCATCTTGGAGATGACCAACAAGCGGCTCGGCTGTGTTGGCGTGATCGACGCCGGCTCGCTGATCGGGATCGTCACCGACGGTGATCTGCGCCGGCAAATGGAGCGGCCGGGGTTCTTCGACCTGCCCGTCGCCGAGGTGATGAGTGCGCACCCACGGCTGATCCAGGCCGATGCCCTGGCGGTGGAGGCCTTGGCGGCGATGGAAGGCCCGCCGCGCGCCGTAACGCAACTCTTCGTCGTCGAGGCGATGGATCAGTGCCGCCCCGTGGGCGTCATCCATCTCCACGATTGTCTGGAGGCAGGGGTCGCTTGATGCAGCCGCGTTCGTCACCCAAGCCCGGCCGCTACAGCCGCTTCGTCCGCGCCATGCGGGTGGCGCTGCCGGCGACCGCGCTCGCCACGCTCGCCTTGGTCGTGTTCTGGCCGCAACTCGGCGGCCTCGACAGCGACTTCGTCTTCCCCGACGTGCGCGACGTGGCGCTGGAGCGCGACGGGCGGGTCCGCCTCGACCGGCCGAGCTATGTCGGTCGCAGCAATGACGGCGACGCCTTTCGCGTCGGTGCGGAGGCGGCTCGCGTCGATCCGCGCGCCCCGCAGCGGGTCGAACTGGAGCACATGCAGGCTGATCTGCCGGGTGCCGGATCGAGCCGCGGCTTCGAGGTGCGCTCGTTGCAGGCGCTGTTCGACCGCGACGCCGACACGCTCGACCTCGATGGCGACATCCGGGTGCGCACGACCGACGGCTACGAGCTGCGCACCCAGGCGGCGGTGGTCGACGTGGCCAAGGGCACGGTGCATACCTCGACGCCGGTCGATGGCGACGGGCCGCGCGGCAGCATCGTTGCCGACCGCATGGCGATCGAGGAGGGCGGCGAATTGGTGCGGTTCGAGGGACGGGTCCGTGTCCGGCTGCTCACCGGCGGGAGTACCGCGCCATGAGGCTCGGGCCGCTCGTGGGTGCCGCACTCTTCGCGCTGGCCGCGTTGCAGCCCGTGGCCGCGCAGTCCCTCGGTGGTGACAGCGACGAGCCGATCGAGATCGAAGCCGACGTGCTCGAGGTGCGCCAGAACGAGGGCATCGCCACGTTCCGGGGCAATGTCGATGCCGTCCAGGGCGACATGACCCTGACCTCCGACGTGCTCGACGTGTTCTACGCCGGGGAGGGCGACGGCGAAGGCCGGATCCAGCGCATCGTCGCCACCGGCAACGTCGTCGTCACATCGCCGCGGGAGATCGCGCGCGGTCAGGCAGGCATCTACGACCTGGAGCGCCGGACCATCGTCTTGACCGGGGACGTGGTGCTGACCCGCGAAGGCAACGTGCTGCGCGGCAGCCGCCTGGAGGTCGATCTGGCGAGTGGCGTCTCGCGCCTGTTGCCGGCCCGGGACGGCGGTCGCGTGCGCGCCCTGTTCCTGACGCAGGGCGAGGGCGGTTCGTGACCGGGCGGCCGGCACGCGTCTTGCCGCTGCGCCCGCCGAGCCGGGCGGCCCAGGCGGCGGGCCTTGGCCTGGAAGCGTTGCATCTGGGCAAGGGCTATCGCGGCCGGCAGGTGCTGCGAGACGTCAGCCTGCACGTCGGCCGCGGCGAGGCGGTCGGCCTGCTCGGACCCAATGGTGCCGGCAAGACCACCTCGTTCTACATCATTACGGGCCTGATTCAGGCCGACACCGGGAGCATCGTCCTCGACGGCCGCGACGTCACGGCCCTGCCGATGTACCGCCGTGCCCGCTTGGGGCTCGGCTATCTGCCGCAGGAAGCCTCGATCTTTCGCGGTCTGACGGTCGAGGGCAATCTGCGTGCGGTGTTGGAGGTGGTGGAGCCCGATGCCGCCGAGCGCGAGGCACAGCTGGACCAGCTCTTGTCCGAGTTCGCCCTCGGCCATTTGCGGCGCGCCCCCGCACCAGCCCTGTCGGGCGGCGAACGGCGCCGGGTGGAAATCGCCCGCGCGCTGGCGGCGCGCCCGACCATCATGTTGCTCGACGAGCCCCTGGCTGGCATCGACCCGATCAACGTGGCCGAAATCCGCAACCTGGTTGCCCATCTGAAAGACCGCGGTATCGGCGTCTTGATCACCGACCACAACGTGCGCGATACACTGGGGATCATCGACCGCGCCTACATTCTGCACGACGGCCGCGTCCTCAAGGAGGGCCGGCCCGACGATATCGTCAGTGATTCCGACGTTCGCCGCGTTTACCTCGGCGAAAGTTTTCAGGTGTAAACCATAATCGTCATGAGCATCGGTCTGCGCCTCGATCTGAAACAGAGCCAGCAGCTGGTGATGACCCCCCAGCTGCAGCAGGCGATCAAGCTGTTGCAGATGACCAACCTGGAGGTGACCGGCTACGTCGAGCAGGAGCTGGCGGAAAACCCGTTCCTGGAGGGCGAACTGCCGAACGAAACCGGCAGCGATGCCGTCGAGGCGCCCCTCGTCGCCGCCGAGGCCGAGACCGGGTTCGACGCCGAGGAGGGCTGGTATCAACCGGATGGCCCGACGGCGTGCGACCGCATGGCAAGCGTGGGGGGTGGTGCGCAGGGCGGTAACCGCTTCGACGACGAATTGCCCGACCTGGAGCAGCGGTTGGCGGAGCGGCGCACGCTCGCCGATCACCTGATGGAGCAGCTGCACGTTGACGTCGACGATCCGGTGGCCCGGTTGATCGGGCTGCATCTGATCGAAACCATCGACGAAGACGGCTACTGCCGTGGCGATCTTGGTGAGATCGCCGAGCGCTTGGCGGTGGAACCCAGGCAGGTCGAAGCCATCCTGGAGCGCATCCAGGGCTTCGATCCGACCGGGGTGGGCGCGCGCAGCCTGCAGGAGTGCCTGGCGCTGCAACTGCGCGAGCTGAACCGCCTCGACCCGGCGATGCAGATGCTCTTGAAGCACCTCGACCGCCTCGCCAAGGCTGACCGCAAGAGCTTGTTGCGCCTTTGCCAGGTCGACGAGGCCGACCTGGCCGACATGATCGCCGAAATCCGCGCCCTCGACCCGCGGCCAGGCCTGCGCTTTGCCCCGCCCCCGGAGGGCGGCGCCGTGCCCGATTTGTGGATTTACCCCAACCAAGGCGGCTGGCGCGTCGAGCTGAACAACGCCACGCTGCCGCGCGTCCTGGTCGACGTCGACTATTACACCCAAGTCAGCGGCACCAACATCGACCCGAGCGTCAAGCAATACTTCGCCGAACGCTTTCAGGCGGCGAACTGGCTGGTGAAGGCACTCGACCAGCGGGCGCGCACCGTGCTGAAAGTGGCCGAGTTCATCGTCGCCGAGCAAACGGCGTTCCTGCGCCAAGGCCCGCAGCACCTACGCCCCCTGGTGTTGCGCCAAGTTGCCGAAGGGACGGGCCTGCACGAAAGCACCGTCAGCCGCGCCACGGCCGGCAAGCTCGTCGCCACACCGCAAGGCGTCTTCCCGTTCAAGTACTTCTTTTCCAATGCCGTCGGCGGCGACGCGGGCAGCGAGGCGCACGCCGCCGAGGCCATCCGCCAGCAAATCCGCACGCTGGTCGACCGGGAAACCGCCGAAACGGTGCTGTCCGACGATCAGATCGTCAAGCTCTTGAAGGGCAAAGGCATGGTGCTTGCCCGGCGCACCGTTGCCAAATACCGTGAAAGCCTCGGCATACCCTCGTCGGTCGAGCGCCGCCGCCAGAAGACCTGGGCCTCCTGAGACCCGGGGCGTCCGAGGAGGTCCCGTCGGCAATAAGGATCGGGGGGACTTGATGGTCCCCCCGCGCCCCCCTGAGGTGCCCGCGGTGGGCCGCACCGTCAAGGCGTCGAGGGTGAAGCCGCCAGGCGAGGGGGCGGGGTGAACAGTCGGCTCAGCCGGCCTTACCGCCCTTGGTTGGCTGCAGGGCGGTCTTCATTTCGTCGAAGCTCTCGAGCGCGCGCTTGTTCAGGATGGCGAACGCCTCTTCGTTCGACTTCTGCGACAGCGCCGAAAGCTCCTTCAGGTTCGCCAGCGCCTTTTCCAGCGTTTCCTTGGCGGCATCGACCCGGAGCTTCATGCCGGCCTTCGGGTCGGTCTCGGCCATGAGTTCCTGCATGTTCTTCATGGCTTCTTCGACGTTGTGCTGCACGATTTCGATCTCGCGCTTCAGCACCAGCTGGACACCTTCGAGCATCGTCTTGTTGGCGAGTTGGAAGGCTTCCATGTTTTTGCGCTGAAGTTCCATGAATGCCTGCATGTCGAGTCCAGGCACCGCCATCTTCTCGAACATCTTGGCGATCTCGGGTGTCATGAAGGGGTTCTCACGGGCCATCGCCGTCCTCCGCTTGAGGGCTCGGATCGTCGCCGAGCGTTCATGTTGCGTCGCAGCATAAGCATCGCGGATCGATCGGATCAAGGGACGACGCAAGAGCCTCCGCCCAAGGTGCCGATCAGCGCAAAAATCGTGCGATCGAGTCAAGCCGCTTGTCCAGTTCTGCCATGGTCGCGGCCTTGTCTGGGCTCTCGTCCTGGAGCCACGCCCGGCCAGCCCCCAGATAGGCGAAGGCAAGGGCACCGCCCGCGGGCAGGCGGCGGCCCGGTGCGGCCGCGTCGGTCGCTTCGACCACCAGCTTGACGGCATGAACCACGTTGCCCAAGCCTTGCAGCCAAGCCTGGGGCGGCCCCTCGCGTTGCAGGCGACGCAGCGCTGGTCGGGCTGGCTCCAGCGCGTCGAAGCGCCGCATGAGCAGCTCGAACAACCGCTCCTTCGGGGTCATAGCTGCCAAGTCGTCGACCGAAACGTCGAGCATGGCAATGTCGGCGCGCCGACCGAGGGCACGCAGCAAGGACGCTTGGTCCGGCAGCTGCAAACACGCTTCCGCGAGGCCGATGCCCGTCGCCTGCGCCAGTCGCAGCGGCGAATAGGTGCGCCAGCCCTCACTCGCGACCAGATCGAGCGCTGCCGCCAACAGATCGGTGGGCGTCGCGACCGGGGCGTCGGGGTTCACCTGGCTCATGCCGCCGCGCCACGCCCGAGGGCTTCGGAGCGCGCCGCAGCCGCGTCGATGGCACGGTCGAAGAGGGGTTGGATGCCGTCGGCGGCCATCAGCACCGCCAACGCCTCGGCCGTGGTTCCGCCGGGACTGGTCACGTTCTGCCGCAGTACGGCGGCCGGCTCCGTGCTCAGCCGGGCGAGTTCGCCCGCCCCGCTCACGGTGGCGCGGGCGAGGGCCATGGCGAGGTCGTCTGGCAGACCCGCCTTGACGCCAGCTCTGGCCAGCGTCTCGATGAGCAGGAATACGTAGGCCGGCCCGCCGCCCGAAAGCGCCGTCACGGCGTGCATCTGCGCTTCGTCGCTGAGCCACGCCGTCAGCCCGACGGTGGCGAGCAGCCCTTCGGCGAGTTCGCGATCCGCTGTCGGCACCGCGGCTGTGGCGTAGAGTGCGGTCGCACCGCGGCCGACGCTCGCTGGCGTGTTGGGCATCGTCCGCACGATGGAGACACCGGCGCCGAACGCCGTCTGGAGTGTTTCGAGCGTGGTACCGGCGGCGATCGAGACCACCACGGTGCCGGCTCCGATCAGCGCCGGCGCGTGCGCCAACACCTCGCTCATCTTTTGGGGTTTCACCGCCAACACCAGGGCCCGCGGTGCCGGCCAGTCGGCGATGCCGGCCAGCTCGGCGGCGCAGGCACAACCCTTCCCCGCCCAAGCGTTACGAGTGCTGGCATCCGGCTCGACGATCTGCAGCGCCGCAGGTGCGAGCCCGGCCTGCAGCCAGCCGAGCGCAAGCGCACTGCCCATCTTGCCGCAGCCGATCAGCCGGACCGGGCCTTCGAGCGCCGCCGCCACGCCCCTCAGGCCTCGCCTTCGGTTTCGAGCAGGGCGGCCACGAGCGCGTCAGCCGGCGCCTTGCCGCCCCAGAGATGGAACTGAAACGCCGGGAAGAACCGTTCGCATTCACCGAGCGCCAGTTCGGTCAGGTCCTCCAGCGTCTCCACCCCCACGCCGGCACTGTCGCGCACCAAAATAGCGTGACGAAAGACCGGCACACCTTCGTCGGACCACAGATCGAAATGGCCGAGCCACAGCTTCTCGTTGGCGAGCGCCAACAGATGATAGAGCCCCAAGCGCTTGGCCGGTGGCACCTTCACGTCGAGCGCGCAGGCGAGGTGCAGGATCCCCATGTCCGCTTGCCAGCTGAACCAGAGCCGGTAGTTGCACCACTGGCCAGGCAACTCGGCCGCCAGTTCGTCGTCGGCATGGCGGTCGTAGGTCCAGTCGTTGGCAATCGCGATGCGCTCGACGACGTCGAGGGGATTGCCGTGGGTTTCGTCGAGTTCGAGGTTCAGAGACGACATTCGGTCTCCGCGGTGGAATACCGCTGCCGAGGATGCGACAGTCAGCGAAACACTGCCAGCAGCCGGCAGCCGGTGCAAGCCAAGCGACGGTGTGGCTGCCTTGCGGCGGCGCGGCTCAGCCTTCGCCGGTCTCGTCGTCCGCCTTGGTCTTGCGCTTGACCGCGGGCTTCGCATCCTCCTTCGGCGCTGCCTCGAGCGCCTCGATCCGCTTTTCCAGCTGCGCCACATAGGCCTGCAGCTCGGCCTGTTCCTCGCGGGCCTTGACCGCCATCGCCTTGACGGCGTCGTACTCCTCCCGCGTGACCAGTTCCATCTCGGCTGCGAAGCGCTCCAGACGTTCCTTGACGCGGTTCTCGATCTCCTCGCGGACGCCGCCGAGCGTGGTCATCGCGCCGCTCGCCACACGGGCGAGGTCGTCGAGCATCGGGTTGCGTGTCTGCACCGCGGGTCTCCTTACCGGTTCGAGGTGGTCATATGGCAATGCAGGACGTCCCCGCAAGGTTCGCGGCGCTTGCTCGGCAGGGCCAGGCTTTCTAAGGAGAGCGCGCCCCGCACCAGCCCCGGTCGAGGAGTGCCCGTGCTCGCGATAACCTTTCCGGCCATCGATCCGGTTCTGTTCGAGATCGGCCCGTTCGCGATCCGCTGGTACGCGCTCGCCTACGTCGCGGGCCTTTTGCTCGGCTGGCAATATCTCCGCTGGGTGGTGACGCGGCCGGGTTGGACGCTGACGCCCGCAGCCATCGACGACCTGCTCTTCTACGCCACGCTCGGCGTGCTGATCGGAGGGCGGCTCGGCTTCGTGGTGTTCTACCAGCCGGCCTATTACCTGCAAAACCCGCTCGAAATCCTGTTCGTGTGGCAGGGCGGCATGGCGTTCCATGGGGGGCTCGTGGGCGTCGTCGTCGCCTGTCTCGTGACCGCACGCCGCCACGGCGTCGGACCGCTCGAGGTCGGCGATGCGGCGGCGATCGCGGCGCCGATCGGCATCTTCTTCGGCCGGATCGCGAATTTCATCAACGCCGAACTCTGGGGCCGGGTGACCGACGCCCCCTGGGGCATGGTCTTCCCCGGGGGCGGTCCCTTGCCCCGTCACCCGAGCCAGCTCTACGAAGCCGCGTTGGAGGGCCTGGCACTCTTCCTCGTCCTCGCCTGGCTCGCGCGCGGCCGCTACGACGCTGCCGCCGCCGGCCGGCTCGGTGGGGTCTTCCTCGTCGGCTACGGCGCCGCCCGCTTCCTCGTTGAGTTCGTGCGCGAGCCCGACCCGCAACTCGGCCTGCTCCTCGGTATCGTCACCATGGGACAGCTCTTGAGCTTGCCGATGATCGCCCTCGGCGCCTGGCTCATTGCCCGCACCAAGGGCGGGGGCGAAGCCGTCCGTGGCCGTTGAGGTGACGTTGCCGGAGCGGTTGCGGGCCCGAGGCCCGATCGACGTCGCCACCTTGTTCGAACTGGCCCAAACCGATGCCCGCACCGGCTACTACCAGCGCGACCCGGCTGCGGTGTTCGGCGCGACGGGGGACTTCGTCACCGCCCCCGAGGTCTCGCAGGTCTTCGGCGAGCTCGTCGGGCTGACGCTCGCCGACGCTTGGCAACGCGCCGGAGCGCCGGCCGCCAGCCTGGCCGAACTCGGCCCCGGCCGGGGCACGCTGATGGCCGATCTCTGGCGGGCGGTGCACCGGCTGCCGGGTGTGGCCGCGGCGTGGGACGTCCACCTGGTCGAGCGTAGCGCGTCGCTCCAGGCGTTGCAGGCCGAACGCTTGGCGGAACTCCGGCCGAGCTGGCACGCGACCACGGTCACCCTCCCGTCCGACCGGCCCCTCCTGCTCGTGGCGAACGAGTTCCTAGACGCACTGCCGGTCCACCAGCTCGTGCGCGCGGCCGAGGGGTGGGCCGAGCGCTGCGTCGGCTGGGGTGAAGCCGGCGCCTGTTGGACGACGCGGCCAGCCCCAGCCGCACTCGCGGCCGAAGCCGCGCATCGCTTCCCCGCTGCCGGGCCCGGCGCGATCGCGGAGCTGGCGCCGGCGCGCCAGACCCTTGTCCGCGACCTCGCCACCCGCATCGCCGCCGCGGGCGGGCTGGCCCTCCTCGTCGACTATGGCGGGCTCGCCACGCACCCCGTCGACACCCTGCAGGCGGTCAAGCAGCACCAAAGCGTTGCCGTCCTGCAATATTTGGGCGACGCCGACCTTTCCAGCGCGGTCGACTTCGGCCCCTTGGCCGACGCCGCCAAGGCGGCCGGGGCCGCCGTGTTCGGCCCTTTGCCCCAAGCGCGGGTGTTGCGCGCCCTCGGCATCGAGCTCCGGGCGCTACGCCTCGCCGAGCGGGTCCGAGGTCCGGCACGCCAGGCCGTTTTTTCGGGCGTGCGCCGGCTGCTCGACGCCACGGCCATGGGCGAGGCGTTCAAGGTTCTGGCGGTGACGCATCCGGCTTGGGGCGTGCCGGCCGGGTTCGCAGCGGAGGATCGCTGGTGATCGAAGCGACCAGCCCCTTGTTGACTTCAGTCGGTGTGGCGCACGGCTTCGGCGGCCGGCGCGGTGGGGTGAGCCAGGGGGCCTACGCCAGCGCGAACGCAAGCCTCGCGAGCGGCGACGACCCCGCCGCCGTCGCCGAGAACCGCCGCCGTTTCGCCGTCGCCCTGGGCGCTGTTCCCGAGGCCCTTTGCACGCTGCGCCAAGTCCATGGCACGGCGGTGCACGTCGCCGAGGCGCCGAGCCAACATCGGGTCGTCGGCGACGCCGTGGTCAGTGCCGTACCCGGCTTGATCCTCGCGGTAACGACCGCGGATTGCGTGCCCGTGCTCGTCGTCGACGCCGACGCGCGCTGTGCGGCCGCGATCCACGCCGGCTGGCGGAGCGCGACCAGCGGCATCATAGCGGCGTCGCTCGAGGCCCTTTGTCGACTTGGCGCAACGCCCGGACGCTGTCTTGCGGTGATCGGTCCCTGCATCAGGGCGGCCGGCTACGAGGTTGATCAACCCGTCCGGGACGCCGCTTTGGCGGCGGATCCGTCGGCTGGGTATTTCTTCGCAAGCCGAGACGTTGCCGAACGATGGCAATTCGATTTAGCCGGCTTCGTGGCCCGCCAATTGGACCAAAGTGGTGTAAAAGAGGTCGACGATACCGGCCTGGATACCTTAAACCAAAGTTCCAACTACTTTAGTTACAGGCGCAGCCGCCAGCGTGGCGAAGCGGGCTACGGCGTTCAGCTTTCGGGCATCGTCGTGCCGGGCTGACAGCGTAGCGGCAGGGCCTCGGGGCGGTGCCTGATGGGTGCCGGCGGTTATGGTGGCAGGAGGAGTAGCCTGGGGACGATGAGCACGACGTTGAGCCGGGTCGCCATCGCACCGGTCCGGGTCGGCCGGTTCGGGGACGGGGCCAGTGGCCTCGGCCAGCCGGGGAGCTTTGGCCTCAGCCCGCGGACGTTCGCCGTCATCCGTTGGACCCAGGTCGGCGGGCAGGCCTTCGCTGTGGCCTTCGTCCATGTGTCGGTGGGCATCGAACTGCCGCTCGTGCCGTTGTTCTGCCTGATCGGGATCGGCGCGCTGACCACGATCTGGTCGCTACGGCAGATGCATTCGCCGCAACGCCTCGGCGAAAACCAGCTCGGTCTCGTCCTCGTCGTCGACGCGCTCTTGATCGGCGGGCTCCTGGGGCTCACGGGCGCGCTCGCCAACCCGTTTGCGCTCTTCTTGCTGTTTCCCGCGGTGCTGGCCGCGACCACCGTCGGTCTTGCCTGGTGCACGGTGGTCTGCGCCGTCGTCGTCGCCGTCGTCTCGGCGCTTGCCTACTGGCAGGGGACGGTGCCTTGGGCCGAGGCCGGCTACCGGCTGCCCTCGGTCTTCACCACCGGGACCTGGGCCGCGCTGACCTTCGGTACCGTGCTGATCGCGAGCTATGCTTGGCGCATCGCCGAAGAGGGGCGGCGCATGAGCCGGGCCTTGGTGACCACGCAACTCGCCCTGGATCGCGAGCAGCGCTTGAACCGCATCGACGGCTTGGCCGCGGCCGCCGCCCACGATCTCGCCACACCGCTGGCGACCATTCGGGTGGTCGCCAAGGAGCTGATGCATCATCTGCCGGAGGGCTCGCCGGCGATCGATGATGCCCGTCTCTTGCACGACCAAGCCCGTCGCTG
The DNA here is from genome assembly GCA_007694015.1 of Geminicoccaceae bacterium. Taxonomy (GTDB): domain Bacteria; phylum Pseudomonadota; class Alphaproteobacteria; order Geminicoccales; family Geminicoccaceae; genus RECO01. The sequence continues at coordinate 8,389 of RECO01000151.1, read as the reverse complement.
CGGTGACATTTTGCAGAACTTCGGCCGCGCCGCGCCGCGCGACGACCTCGTGCCGGTCGAGGACGTGCCGCTGTCGTCCATGCTGGAGCGGCTCATCGCGGACCAAGCCGAGCGGCCGGTGGAGGTCCGTCTCGCCGTCGCCGCCGCCACGGGTGCTGTCGAGCCTGCCTTTCCGCCGACGGGCGAAGTTCGCCACGCCTTGGTCAATCTGCTGGACAACGCGGTAACCTATGCGACGCACGAGGTGACGGTCACCCTCGACGTCGCGCTCGAGCGCACCATTCTTACGTTCATCGATGACGGGCCGGGCTTTCCGCCCGAGGTGCTGGGCCGTATCGGCGAACCGTTCACCAGCACCCGCAGCAACGACGGCACCCATGGCCTGGGTGTGTTCATCGCCTGCACGTTCCTGCTGCGGTCCGGCGCCGAACTCGAATTCGCCAATCGGCCGCGGGGTGCCGCGGTGACGATCACTTGGCCCCATGGGGCCTGAGCTCAACAAGAGGATGCGTCGATGGACGATCTGAACCAGCTCCACCGCCCGACCGAGGCGACGTCGACGCCGGTCGGACCCGATCCACGGCAAGTCGCCGGCACGGCCGATCTGTTGCTCGTCGACGACGACGGGCCGCTGCGGCGCAGCCTCGCCCGCGCGCTCGAGCGTCGCGGCTTCGTCGTCCACGCGGCGGAGAGCCTGGCGCAGGGGCGCGAATTGTTGGCTGCCAAACGCTTCGGCTTCGCCGTCTTGGACATGCGGCTCGAAGACGGCCATGCGATGAGCTTCATCAGCGAGCTGCAGGAACGCTCGCCCGGCGTGCGCGCCGCCATCGTCACCGGCTATGCCAACATCGCGTCGGCGGTTGCGGCGGTGAAACAGGGGGCGGTCGACTACCTCGCGAAGCCCGTCGACGGTGACGAGATCGCCGATGCGCTCCTGCACACCCGCGACGGCCTGCCGCCGCCGCCGGAAGCGCCGATGTCGCCCGATCGGGTCCGCTGGGAGCACATCCAGCGCGTGTTCGAGCAATGCGGGCGCAATGTCTCCGAAACCGCCCGTCGCTTGAACATGCACCGCCGCACCCTGCAGCGCATCCTCAACAAGCGTGCGCCGCGGGAGTGAACGCTCGACACCACCGTCGGGGCGGGGCTCGGCGCATAACGCGAGACCCGGTGCGCGGGCGGTTGGAGTGAACGCTGTTTGGGGGGGGGATGCGGCGCGGCTACTGCCGGCCGGCCAGGGTTTCGTACATCACCAAGGCGCCGCCAACCACGCCTTCGGTTTCGGTCGCCAGCGCGACGGCGAGGGCTTGCGCGGCGCGAACCTTGCCGGGCGACAAATAGGTCGCGTTGAACTGGACGCGTAGTCCTTTGCCGGAGAACAGCGCTTTCCAGGCCTCCTCCAGGCCGCGGCCGCGCAGGATCATGATATGGTCGAGCTTTTTCTCCAGCGTGGCGTCGCGATCCACGTTCAGCCAGAGTTGAAAGGCGCGGTTGATCTCCTTGATCCGGCGCTCGTTGTCGAGGATCAACGCCGGTAGCGGACAGGCATCGAACACGCGGTTCAAGTCGTCGCTGGAACCGGCAAGCGCCAGCATTTCGACGCGTTCCTTCAAATCGCCCGCATTGTTGCGCGCGTGCAGAATGGCGTAGGTGCGCAGTGTCGAGGCCAGATTGTTGCGGTCGGGGCTGGCCAGCGCCACCTCGTTGACCAAGGCGCTCAGCCGCATGGAGCGGGTCCCGGCGACGTCCTGGAGATAGTCCCAGAACTCGTTCTCGAGCTTGATCGAGGTCCGTACGTCACCAACGCGCATCGTCTTGCGGATCATGGGTCGTTCCCGACGGCATGTCGTGACCCTCAGCCGGCCACGTACTCGAATATGAGGGATAAAGATGAATACTTGGTTGAACGCTAGCCCCTTCGATGCGCGCGAACGGCTAGTCGGTCGCCCGAAAGGTCAATGGTCGGGGCCCGGTGCGTGCCTTGTCGGGTGGTGGGGCGGCTTGTAGAACCGCGACACCGCGAAAACTCCAGCCTCTCTGGGATGCACCATGGCACGAAAAAAGATCGGACTGGTCGGCGCTGGGCAGATCGGTGGCACGTTGGCGCACTTGGTGGGGCTCAAGGAGCTGGGCGACGTCGTGTTGTTCGACGTGGTCGAGGGCATGCCCGCTGGCAAGGCCCTCGATCTGGAGCAGAGCTCGCCGGTCGATGGCTTCGACAGCAACATGATCGGCACCAGCGACTACGCCGACCTCGCCGGCTGCGACGTGGTGATCGTGACGGCGGGCGTGCCGAGGAAGCCCGGCATGAGCCGGGACGACCTGGTCAGCATCAACACCGACATCGTGAAGAGCGTCGCCGCGGGCATCAAGTCACATTGCCCCGATGCCTTCGTCATCGTCATCACCAACCCGCTCGATGCCATGGTGTGGGTGATGCAGCAGGCCTCGGGCCTGCCGCCCGAGAAAGTGGTGGGCATGGCCGGCGTCCTCGACAGCGCCCGCTTTCGCTTGTTCCTGGCGGACGAGTTCGGCGTCTCGGTCGAAGACGTCACCGCGTTCGTGCTCGGCGGTCATGGCGACACGATGGTGCCGTTGGTCCGCTATTCGACGGTGGCCGGCATCCCCTTGCCCGACCTCGTCGAGATGGGCTGGACCACGCAGGCCAAGCTGGATGCGATCGTGCAGCGCACCCGCGACGGTGGCGCCGAGATCGTCAGCCTGCTGAAGACCGGCTCCGCCTTCTACGCCCCCGCCGCCTCGGCGATCGCCATGGCCGAGAGCTACCTGAAGGACAAGAAGCGCGTCCTGCCCTGCGCCGCCCAACTCACCGGGCAGTACGGCGTGGATGGGCTCTATGTCGGCGTGCCGACGGTGATCGGGGCCGGTGGTGTCGAAAAGATCGTCGAGATCGAGCTGAACGCCGACGAGCAGGCGATGTTCGACAAGTCGGTGGAGGCCGTCCGCGGGCTCTGCGCCGGCATCACCCTCTGAGGCCGGAGCCCATCCCATGAACATCCACGAATACCAAGCCAAGGGCGTGCTCGCCGAGTACGGCGTCGCCGTCTTGCCGGGCCACGTCGCCTACACGCCCGAGGAGGCGGAGTGTGCCGCCCGCGAGCTGGGCGGCCCGATCTGGGTGGTCAAGGCCCAGATCCACGCCGGCGGGCGCGGCAAGGCCGGCGGCGTCAAGCTCGCCAAGTCGGTCGAGGAGGTGCGCCAATACGCCAACGACATGCTCGGCATGACGCTGGTCACGCACCAGACCGGCCCCGACGGGCGCGTCGTCAAGCGGGTCTACATCGAAGCCGGCTGCGAGATCGCGAGCGAACTCTATCTCGGTGCCGTCATCGACCGCGCGACCTCCCGCGTCACGTTCATGGCCTCGACCGAGGGTGGCGTCGAGATCGAGGAGGTCGCGGCGGCGACGCCCGAGAAGATCATCAAGGTGGTGATCGACCCGGTGGGTGGTTTCCAGCCTTTCCATGGCCGCAAGCTGGCCTTCGGGCTGGGGCTGGAGGGCGCCGCACTGAAGAAGGCGTTGGCCTTCATGAAGGGGCTCTACACCTGCCTCGTCGAGCGCGACGCCAGCCAAGTCGAGATCAACCCCTTGGTCGTGACCAAACAGGGCGAGCTGATCGCCCTCGACGCCAAGATGAATTTCGACAGCAACGCCCTCTATCGCCAGCCAAAGATCGTCGAGTTGCGCGATCTCGACGAGGAGGATCCGCACGAGGTCGAAGCGAGCCGCCACGAGCTCAACTACATCAAGCTCGACGGCTCGATCGGCTGCATGGTCAACGGCGCCGGGCTCGCCATGGCCACCATGGACATCATCAAGCTCTATGGCGCTTCGCCCGCCAATTTTTTGGACGTCGGCGGCGGTGCGACCAAGGAGCGGGTGACCGCAGCCTTCAAGCTGCTGCTCTCCGATCCGAACGTGGAAGGTGTTTTGGTCAACATCTTCGGCGGCATCATGCGTTGCGACGTCATCGCCGAAGGCGTGGTGGCTGCGGCCCGCGAGGTCAACCTGGCGGTGCCTTTGGTGGTCCGGCTGGAAGGGACCAACGTGGAGTTGGGCAAGAAGATCATGGCCGAATCGGGCCTTACCATCATTCCCGCCGACGACCTCGCCGATGCGGCGCAGAAGATCGTCGACGCCGTGAAGGGGGCCGCATAATGGCCGTTCTCGTCAACGCCGAGACCCGCGTGATCTGCCAGGGCTTCACCGGCGCGCAGGGCACGTTCCACTCCGAACAGGCGATTGCCTACGGCACCAAGATGGTGGGCGGCGTCACCCCGGGTAAGGGCGGAAGCCAGCATCTGGGCCTGCCGGTGTTCGACACCGTGGCCGATGCGGTGCAGGCGACCGGCGCCAACGCGTCGGCGATCTACGTCCCGCCGCCCTTCGCCGGTGACGCCATCCTGGAGGCGGTCGATGCCGGGGTGGAACTGATCGTCTGCATCACCGAGGGCATCCCGGTGATGGACATGATCACCGTCAAGCGCGCCCTTGCCGGCTCGAAGTCGCGGCTGATCGGCCCGAACTGCCCGGGCGTGATCACGCCGGGCGAGTGCAAGATCGGCATCATGCCGGGCCACATCCACATGCGCGGCAAGATCGGTATCGTCTCCCGCTCGGGCACCTTGACCTACGAGGCGGTGGCACAGACCACCAGGGCGGGGCTCGGCCAGTCGACCTGCATCGGCATCGGTGGCGATCCGGTCAACGGCACCAACTTCGTCGACGCGCTCTCCCTCTTCGTCGAGGACGACGAGACGGCGGGTATCATCATGATCGGCGAGATCGGTGGCGATGCCGAGGAGCAGGGTGCGGCCTTCTTGAAGGCTGTCGGCAACACCAAGCCCGTGGTCGGCTTCATCGCCGGGCGTACCGCACCGCCAGGGCGACGAATGGGCCATGCCGGTGCCATCATTTCCGGTGGTAAGGGTGGGGCCGAGGACAAGATCGCCGCGATGCGGGAGGCCGGCATCACCGTGGCCGACAGCCCGGCGGAGCTGGGCTCGAAGATGCTCGAGGTGATGGGCGGCTGACGCCGCTCTGGGCTCGGTGTAATGGGCGGCTGAGGCCGCCCAGGTCGTCGCTCGGGTCCGGCGGTCAGGGCCGTCCGGGCCCGCGGCGAGCGACGAGCGGTCAACGCGGCCCGCGGGGCCTTCTCGCCCCGCGGTGGTAGGATTGGGGGGGCGAACGAGGTTCATGGCGACCAGGCGCGAGATCGACCAGACGGCGTTTCTCTACGGCGGCAATACCGCCTACATCGAAGAACTGTTCGAGCGCTACCTGGCCGATCCGTCCACGGTGGACGTGAGCTGGCGCAGCTATTTCGACGAGCTGGGGCCGGAGACCAAGGCGCTGTTCCGCCAGTCGCAGGCAGCCCTCGCCGCCCAACCCAAGCCGGCGGTGCTGCCGCAATTCGGCGATCGCGGCTACGCCGCATCCAGCCCCCTGGCGGCAGGGCCGGTCGTCGTCCAGCTCGACGACGAGCGGACGAAACGGGTCATCCGCGACCACCTCCGCGTCATCATGCTGATCCGCGCTTATCGCGTCCGCGGTCATCTGGCGGCGAAGCTGGACCCCCTGGGTCTGACCGACCCCGGCTACCATCCCGAACTCGACTACCGCACCTACGGCTTCACCGACGACGACCTCAACCGCGAGTTCTATCTCGACCACGTGCTGGGGCTGGAAAAGGCGACGCTGCAGACCATCGTCGAGATCCTGCGCAAGACCTACAGCTCGACCGTCGGCATCGAGTTCCTGCACATCCAGGATCCCGACCAGAAGGCTTGGCTGCAGGCGCGCATCGAGGGCCTGCAGGGCATTTTCGAGACCAACGACGCCGAAAAGCGCGAAGTGCTGCGGCAGATGACGGCCGCCGAGGGCTTCGAGAGCTTTCTCCACGTCAAGTTCCCGGGCACCAAGCGCTTCGGCCTGGATGGCGGCGAGAGTGCCATCGCCTGCGTCGAGACCATCATCCGCACGGCGGCCCCCCTGGGCGTCGACGAGATCGTCATCGGCATGCCCCACCGCGGCCGGCTGAACGTGCTCGCCAACGTCATGGGCAAGCCCTATGCCGCGATCTTCTCCGAGTTCCAGGGCTATGCGGTGCAGGACGAAGTCCTCGGCTCGGGCGACGTGAAGTACCATCTCGGCACCTCCACCGACCGCGAGCTGCCCGACGGCTCGACCGTGCACATGAGCCTCACCGCCAATCCCTCGCACCTGGAAGCGGTGAACCCCGTGGTGCTCGGCAAGGTGCGCGCCAAGCAGCGCCAGAAGGGCGACCTCGACCGCTCCAGGGTCATGGGCGTCTTGTTCCACGGCGACGCCGCTTTTGCCGGTCAGGGTGTGGTCCACGAGGGCTTCGAGATGTCGGAGCTGAAGGGCTATCGCACCGGCGGCACCATCCACATCGTGGTCAACAACCAGATCGGCTTCACCACCAGCCCGTCGGCGGCGCGCAGCTCGCCCTACCCCTCCGACGTCGCCCGCGGCGTGCAGGCGCCGATCTTCCACGTCAACGGCGACGACCCGATCGCCGTGGTGCACGTCGCGCGCCTCGCCGCCGAATTCCGCCAACGGTTCAAGCGCGACGTGGTCATCGACCTCTGGTGCTACCGCCGCCACGGCCACAACGAAGGCGACGAGCCGAGCTTCACCCAGCCCTTGATGTACCGGCGGATCGCCCAGCACCCGACCTGCCGCCAGCTGCTCGTCGAGCGTCTGGTCGCCGACGGCATCATGTCGCGCGAGCAGTGCGACGAGATGCACCAGGAGTTCCAAAAGCGGATGGAGGCCGAGCACGCCGCCTCCAAGAGCTACAAGACCAACAAGGCCGACTGGCTGGAGGGCGTCTGGAGCGGGCTGCGCCGGGCACCGATCGAATACGAGCGCGGCGAGACCGCCTTGCCGGAGGACCGGCTGCGCGAGATCGGTCTCAAGATGACCAGTCTGCCCGAAGGGCTGAAGGCGCACAGCCGCCTGAAGCGGGTGATCGGGGCGCGCCACAAGGCGATCGTCGACGGCCAGGGCATCGACTGGGCGACCGCCGAGCATCTGGCCTTCGGCAGCCTCGCCGTCGAGGGCTTCCCGATCCGGCTCTCGGGCCAGGACGTCGGCCGCGGCACCTTCTCGCAGCGCCACGCCGTCATCACCGATCAGGAGACCGAGGAGACCTACCTCCCGCTGCAGCACCTCACCGAGACCCAGGCCTCGGTCGAAATCGTCAACTCGTTCCTGTCCGAAGAGGGCGTGCTCGGCTTCGAATACGGCTATTCGCTGTCCGAGCCCAACGGGCTCACCTTGTGGGAGGCGCAGTTCGGCGACTTCGCCAACGGCGCCCAGGTCTATTTCGACCAGTTCATCTCCTCCGGCGAAAGCAAGTGGCTCAGGATGTCGGGCCTCGTCTGCCTGTTGCCGCACGGCTACGAAGGGCAGGGGCCGGAGCACAGCTCGGCCAGGCTCGAGCGCTTCCTCCAGCTCTACGCCGAGGACAACATCCAGGTCGTCTACCCGTCGACGCCCGCGAGCTACTTCCACGTGCTCCGCCGCCAGTTGCACCGGAAGTTCAGGAAGCCCCTGATCGTGATGACGCCGAAGTCGCTGCTCCGGCACAAGCGCTGCGTCTCGTCCTTCGCCGACCTGACCACGGGCTCGGCCTTCCACCGCGTGCTCTACGACCGCGAGACGAGTGCTGCCGACGCCAAGGTCGAGCGCATCGTGCTGTGCACCGGCAAGGTCTACTACGACCTGAAGCAGGCCGCCGAAGACCAGGGCATCGACGACAAGGTGGCGTTCCTCCGGCTCGAGCAGATCGCCCCGTTCCCGGAGACCGTGCTGGCCGAGGAACTGAACCGCTACCCGCGTTCGGCCAAGGTGGTCTGGTGCCAGGAGGAGCCCCGCAACATGGGGGCCTGGTTCTTCGTCCAGCCGCGCCTGCACAACATGCTGGAGGAACAGGGCTTCGAGCACGACAAGCCGATCTACGCCGGCCGGGCACCCGCCGCATCCACCGCCTGCGGTTTCTTCGCCCAACACGTCCGCGAGCAGGAGCGGCTGGTCGCCGATGCCTTCTCGCTCGACCGCTGATCGTTCTTCCGAGGTAAGGCAAAACATCACCATGAGCATCGAAATCAAGGTTCCCACCCTCGGCGAGTCGATCAGCGAGGCGACCGTAGCCAAGTGGTTCAAGCAGGCGGGCGACGCCGTCGCCGTCGACGAGCCCCTGGTCGAACTCGAGACCGACAAGGTAACCGTCGAGGTCAACGCCCCCGCCAATGGGACCATCGCCGAGATCATGGCGGCCGAGGGTAGCGAGGTCGAAGTGGGCGCCGTGCTCGGCTTCCTCGAAGAAGGCGACGCCCCGGC
>RECO01000156.1 GCA_007694015.1 Geminicoccaceae bacterium | reverse complement strand
GACCATCCCTCACCCCCGCCCGACCACCCACGAGTGTACGATACCATGGGTGGCCGGGCGGCGGTGAGGGATGGCCTGTGCGCTACCTAACCGGGAAACGCTCTAAGGCAGAGCACTGGGCGATGATGCAACCGTCAACGTCGCGGAGGACATCGGGGGGTGACGCTACCGACCGCCACGGCAGGATCCAGAGGCTCGCCAAGGCTTGAACCCGGGTCACGGGCGGCGTATCGGCCTCCTCTCCGCGGCAATCGCCAGGCCGCTCTTTGCATCGGGACGTCGAGATGAGCGAGTTCAACTTCCAGCGTAGCGGCCGCTCCCCAGCGCTGGGCGAACGGGGCATGGTGGCGACGTCGCACAGCTTGGCGACCGTGACCGGGCTCGACGTCCTCCGTTCCGGCGGCAACGCCGTGGATGCGGCGGTGGCGGCAGCATCCATGTTGGCCGTGGTCGAGCCGGCGATGACCGGCATAGGCGGCGATCTGTTCGCGCTGGTGGCCCACAAGGGCAGCACGCCGGTGGCGATCAACGCGTCGGGTGCGGCCCCGGCGGCGGCCGACCCGGACGCCTTGCTGGCGCGCGGTCTCGACGGCATCCCCAAGGCGTCGCCCGACGCCGTGACCGTGCCGACCGGGGTTGCCGGCTGGGCGGCGCTGGTGGAGGCCTATGGCAGCCGCAGCCTGGGTGAGCTGTTGCAGCCGGCCATCCGTGCTGCCCGTGACGGCTTTCGGGTGACGCCGCGGGTTGCTTGGGACTGGGGCCGCCAGGCCGAAGCCCTCCGCCTGCAACCCGAGACGGCGCGGATGTATCTGCGCGACGGGCACGCACCGCAGATGGGCGAACGCCACGCCTTTCCGCAGCTCGCCGCCACGCTGGAGGTGCTCGCCAAGGACGGCGTCGAAGCCTTCTACCGCGGCCCGCTGGCCGCTTCGATGGTCCGCCGGCTCCGGGACCTCGGCGGCGTGCACGCGCTCGACGACTTCGCCGCCGCCGAAGCGGAATGGGTGGCGCCGATCGCCACCGACTATCAGGGTCTCACCGTCTACGAGTGCCCGCCCAACGGTCAGGGTATCGTGGCGCTGTTGATGCTGAACATGATCGCCGACGACGCCGTGGCGGTGACCAGCCCGGACTGGCCGCATCTCCTGGCCGAGGTGACGCGTCTGGCGTATCGCGAACGCGATCTGGTGGTCGCCGATCCCCGCATCGCCGGCAAGGCCGAGGTCGATCTCCTGGATCGGGGTCATGCCGCAGCGCTCCGGCGCCACATCGCGATGGACCGCGCGATGGGTGCGTTGCCGGAGCGCCTGTTGCCGCCGCACAAGGACACGATCTACCTCACCGTCGTCGACGACCAGGGCACGGCGGTGTCGTTCATCAACTCGATCTACGACGCCTTCGGCTCGACCCTGGCCTGCCCCGAGACCGGCGTGCTGTTCCACAATCGCGGCCGTGCCTTCCGCCTCACGCCCGGTCATCCCAACCGTTTGGCCCCCCACAAGCGGCCGATGCACACCATCATCCCGGCCCTGGCCTATCGCGACGACAAGCCCTGGATGTCGTTCGGCGTCATGGGCGGCGACTACCAGTGCACCGGTCAGGTGCAGCTGTTGAAGGCCGTGGCCCAGGACGGGCTCGACCCCCAGGCCGCCTTGGAGTTGCCGCGCAGCTTCGCCTACCCGGGTGCGCTCCAGGTCGAGACGAGCGTGCCGGAAAAAACGGTGATCGAGCTGCGCCGCCGCGGCCACAGCGTCGAAGTGGCAGCGCTGCCGCTCGGCGGCGGTCAGGCGATCTTGATCGATCAGGCGGCGGGCCTGCTGATCGGCGGCACCGACCCGCGCAAGGACGGCTTGGCGCTCGGCTATTGAGGCCGCGGGCGCGTCCACCACGCCAAGGCCCCGAACAGCAAGGCGAGGAGGCCCGTGACCAGCGCCGTCGGCTGGAACAGCACCGGCAACAGCACCGCATCCCAAAGGCCCGGATGCAGGTAGCGCTGGACGACCGCCTGGGTCAGGTTCAAGCTGAACGGGTCGAGGTTGAACCACAACTCGCCCAGGACGGGCGCCCCGGCCCACCAGGCCCAAAGCGTGAGACCGCTCGCCACCAGGGCCATCGTGAAAGAAAACCACGCCAGAATGCGCACGCTTCGCTGCCTCTGCTGCCGAACCTTCGGCTCGGATGTAGGCACGACGCGGTGCCTGACCAGCGCGGAATGCGGAGTTTCGTTGGAAGATGGAAGCGATCGATCCCGACTACCTGCCGATCCCCGGCAACGTGTTGCCGCGCTTTGCCGGCATTCCGAGCTTCATGCGGCTCAAGCCCGTGGCCCTCGACGACGCCGGGGCGGTCGAGATCGGGCTGATCGGCGTGCCCTTCGATACGGCCACGTCGAACCGACCCGGCACCCGCCATGGGCCCCGCCAGCTGCGTGACCTTTCGACCATGATCCGCCTGGTCAATCAGGCGACCCGCATCGCCCCCTTTCACCTCGCCCGCTGCGCCGACCTCGGCGACTGCCCGGTCAACCCGGTCAGCATGGAGAGCAGCGCCGAGCGCATCGCCGGCTTCTACGAGCAGGTCAAGGCGAAGGGCATCCTGCCGCTGAGCGCCGGCGGCGATCATTTCGTCTCGCTGCCGATCCTGCGCGGGCTGGTCGGCCTCGACGGCCCCGTCGGTATGGTCCACATCGACGCCCATTCGGACCTCTATCCGCCCTATTTCGGTGGCTTCGACAGCCACGGCACGCCGTTTCGCCGAGCCATCGAGGAGGGACTTTTGGACCCGAAGCGGGTGGTCCAGATCGGCCTGCGCGGCACCTCGATCGACATGAGCGACGTTGCCTTCGGCGAGGCGCACGGCGTGCGCATGATCATGATCGAGGAGTTCCGCGCGCTCGGCGTCGACGCGGTGATGGCCGAAGCGCGGGCCATCGTCGGCGACGGGCCGACCTATGTGAGCTTCGACATCGATGCAATCGACCCGAGCCAAGCCCCCGGCACCGGCACGCCGGAAGTGGGCGGGATCTTCGTCCACGAAGCGCAGGCGATGATTCGCCAGCTCATAGGGCTCGAGGTGATCGGCGCCGATCTGGTCGAGGTCAGCCCCCCCTTCGATGCCACGGGCAACACGGCCTGGGTGGGCGTCAACCTCATGTTCGAGCTATTGTGCGTGCTCGCGGACAAGGTACGCAGGTCGCGATGAACACCCGCCTCGCACTCACCCTCGCTCTCGTCGTCGCAGCCGCGCCCGCGATCGCGCAAGAGGTGCGCCCGGTGACGGGCTTCGAACTGGAGCGCTATCTGGGCACCTGGCACGAGATCGCCTCGATCCCGACCACGTTCCAGCGTCAGTGCGTGTTCGACACGCGTGCCGTCTACGCCCCGGCCGAGGAGCCGGGCCGCATCACCGTGGACAACAGTTGCCACACGGCGGAGGGGACCGTCGACCGCTCCACCGGCCTCGCCCGGTTCGTCGGCGCCAGCGACGTGGGGCACCTGGAAGTCACCTTCGTCACGATCCTGGGCCGCCCTTTATGGCTGGCGAGCGGCGACTACGTGATCATCGCGCTCGATCCGGACTATCGCTGGTCGGCCGTCGGCCACCCGTCGCGCGACTTTGCCTGGATTCTCGCCCGCGATACCGAACTCGACCTGGAGACGCTGCGCACGCTCGAGGCGATCTACGACGCAGCCGGCTACGACACCTGCCGCATCCTCACCTCGCGCCAGGTCCGCAACGACGTCCGCCAGCCGCTCTGCACGGTCGCGGACACGAGCCAGGGCGAGGTCGTCGACGACGACGAAGAGTAACCGGGCCGGCGCTCAGGGCGAGAGGAGGCCCGCCTCCAAGGCCGTCCTGACCGCCTCGGGCATGGGCGCGGCACGGCGGGTCTTCGGATCGAACACCACCTCGACCACTTCGTAGGTGGCGTGAACCGCCCCGGTGTCGGCATTGAGCATCCGTAAATCGAACGTGGTGCTCTTGGTGCCGATCCGGGCGACCGCCCCGTCGATGACGATGAGGTCGCCCGCGTTCAGCTCCTCGACGAAACGGGTGGTCGCCTGCGCCGCGACGCAGTGCACGCCGTGGTCGCGCAGCATGACCGAGTAGGGCAAACCCAGGCGCGTCCACATGTGGTAGGCGGCGTCGTCGAAGAAGTGGGCGTAGTAGCGCACGTTCATGTGGCCGAAATGGTCGAGGTGCGGGGGATGCACCACCCCCCGCAAGAGTTCGAAACGCGCGGGCAAGGGCCCGTTCCCTATTGCAGCGTGACCAGGACGGCGTCGGCCGCAACCGTGTCGCCAGCACCGACGGCGACCGTGGCAACGACACCGTCGCGTTCGGCCCGCACCACGTTTTCCATCTTCATCGCCTCCAGGATCAGCAGTTCCTGACCCAGCTTCACCTCGTCGCCGACCGCGACCCGGACCGATTTGATCAGACCGGGCATGGGCGCGATCACGATCCCGGACAGGTCCGCCTTGGGCTTCGGCCGCATGCGGCTCGCCAATTCCTGGGCGCGGTGCGTGCGGATCAAGGTCGGCGCCTGGAAGCCGCCGTGGCGCAGGAGGAAGCCCTCGGAGATGCGGTCGGCCTGGAAGGTGTAGGGGTCGCCGTCGATGATGGCGTCGAACCGCACCTGGCCCGGCCGCCAGTGCAACCGCACGCGGTGGGCGCGTCCGCCGGCCTGGACGTTCCAGATTTGGTCATGCTCCAGGTGCAGGCCGACCTCGATGCACTCGCCGCCGACGAACACCGACCAGCTGGTGGCTTCGAAGGGGGGCATGCCGCGCAGGCGCCCGCTGAGTTGTTGGGCGCGGTAGCTCAAGAGCGAGCGCATGCATGCCGCCACGACCGCGAAGCGCAGCGCCAGGTCGCCGGTCACCGGGGCCGGCTCGAAACGGTCGCCATATTCCTCGGCGATGAAGCCGGTCGACATGTCGCCCGCCTTGAAGCGCGGATGGGCGACGAGGCTCGCGAGAAAATCGACGTTGTTGCCGATGCCGCGCAGCACGGTGTCGTCGAGCGCCTGGGCCATGCGCCGGATCGCGTCGGCGCGGGTGGCACCGTGGGTGCAGACCTTGGCGATCATCGGGTCGTAGAACATGGTGACCTCGTCACCCTCGACCACGCCCGTGTCGACCCGCACACCCTCGCGGGCCGGCGGCACGAAGCGCACCAGGCGGCCCGTTGCCGGCAGGAAGCCGCGGGCCGGCTCCTCGGCGTAGACGCGGGCCTCCAGGGCCCAGCCGTCGAGCTTCACGTCGTCCTGGCTGAAGCCGAGTTCCTTGCCAGCCGCCACCTCGATCATTTTCTCGACGAGATCGAGGCCGGTGACCAGTTCGGTCACCGGATGCTCGACCTGGAGGCGCGTGTTCATCTCCAGGAAGAAGAAATTGCGGCTCGGATCGACGATGAACTCGACCGTGCCGGCGGAGTGGTAGCCAACCGCGCGGGCGAGCGCGCAGGCCTGTTCGCCCATGGCGCGGCGGGTGGCGGCATCGAGGAAGGGTGAAGGCGCCTCCTCCAAGACCTTCTGGTGGCGGCGCTGGATCGAGCATTCGCGCTCGCCGAGATAGACGCAGTTGCCGTGCTTGTCGGCGAGCACCTGGATTTCGATGTGGCGCGGGTTCTCGACGAAACGCTCCAAAAACACCCGATCATCGCCGAAGCTGGAAAGGGCCTCCGACTGGGCGCGGGCGAGACCGTCTTGGAGTTCGTCCGGGTCGTAGGCGATGCGCATGCCCTTGCCGCCGCCGCCGGCCGAGGCCTTGACCATCACCGGATAGCCGATCTCGGCCGCGAGTCGCACCGCTTCGGCCGGGTCGCTCACCGCATCCGGATGGCCCGGCACGGTGCTGACCCCCGCCTCCTTGGCGAGCTTCTTCGAGGTGATCTTGTCGCCCATGGCGTCGATCGCCTTGGCGGGCGGACCGATGAAGACGATGCCGGCCGCATCCAGCGCCTCGGCGAACGCCTTGCGCTCGGAGAGAAAGCCGTAGCCCGGGTGCACCGCCTGGGCTCCCGTCGCCTTGCAGGCGGCGACGATCTTGTCGATGACCAAATAGCTTTCGGACGCGGGTGCGGGGCCCAAATAGACTTTCTCGTCCGCGTCGCGCACGAACAGCGCGTCGGCGTCGGCCTCGGAGAACACGGCAACGGTCTTGATGCCCAGGCGATGCGCGGTCCGGGTGATCCGGCAGGCGATCTCGCCGCGATTGGCGATCAGGATTTTGTCGAACATGGGAGCGCCTCGCCAGTCAGAGCGGGATGTTGTCGTGTTTCTTCCAGGGATCGTCGACCTTCTTCTGGTCGAGCCAGCGCAAGGCCTTGGCGATGCGGCGCCGCGTGCCGTGCGGCATGATCACGTCGTCGATGAAGCCGCGATTGGCGCTGACGAAGGGGTTGGCGAAGCGGGCTTGGTATTCGTCGGTCCGCGCCTTGATCTTGGCGTCGTCGCCGAGATCGCCGCGGAAGATGATCTCGACCGCCCCCTTCGAGCCCATCACCGCCACTTCGGCGCTGGGCCAGGCGTAGTTGACGTCGCCGCGGAGGTGCTTCGACGCCATGACGACGTAGGCGCCGCCATAGGCCTTGCGGGTGATGATGGTGACCTTGGGCACCGTCGCCTGGGCGTAGGCGAAGAGCAGCTTCGCCCCGTGCTTGATGATGCCGCCATATTCCTGCGCGGTGCCCGGCAGGAACCCCGGCACGTCGACGAAGGTGACGATGGGAATGCCGAAGGCGTTGCAGAAGCGGACGAAGCGGGCGGCCTTCCTGGAGCTGTCGATGTCGAGGCAGCCGGCCAGCACCATCGGCTGGTTGGCGACGATGCCGACGGTGCGGCCCTCGAAGCGGCCGAGCCCGGTGATGATGTTCCGGGCGTAGTCGGGCTGCAGCTCGAAGAAGTCGCCCTCGTCGACGACCTTCAAGATCAGCTCTTTCATGTCGTAGGGCTTGTTCGGGTTCGCCGGCACCAGGCTGTCGAGCGAGAAGTCGTCGCGGTCGGCCGGATCGTCGCACGGCCAGATCGGCGGCCCCGAGCGGTTGTTCGCCGGCAGAAAGTCGACGAAGCGGCGGACTTCGTGAAACGCCTGCACGTCGTTGTCGAAGGCGGCATCCGCCACGCCCGACTTGGCGGTGTGCGTACCGGCACCGCCGAGCTGCTCTTGCGTGACCTCCTCGTTGGTGACCGTTTTCACCACGTCGGGGCCGGTCACGAACATGTAGGAGCTGTCGCGCACCATGAAGATGAAGTCGGTCATGGCGGGCGAATAGACCGCACCGCCGGCGCATGGCCCCATGATCAGGCTGATCTGCGGCACCACGCCCGAGCCGATGACGTTGCGCATGAAGACGTCGGCATAGCCGGCGAGGCTGTCGACGCCTTCTTGGATGCGGGCGCCACCGCTGTCGTTGATGCCGATGACCGGCGCGCCGACGGCGATCGCACGGTCCATGATCTTGCAGATCTTGTTGGCGTGCGTTTCCGACAACGAGCCGCCGAACACGGTGAAATCCTGCGAGAACACGAATACCAGCCGGCCGTGGATGGTGCCCTGCCCCGTCACCACGCCGTCGCCCGGCACCTTCTGGTCGGACATGCCGAACTCGGTACAGCGATGCTCGACGAACATGTCGGTTTCTTCGAACGAGCCCGGGTCGAGCAACAGCTCGATGCGCTCACGGGCGGTGAGCTTGCTCCGGGCGTGCTGGGCGGCGATGCGTTTCTCGCCACCACCCCGCCGCGCCAGATCGCGGCGCCGTTCCAGTTCGTCGATGATCTTCTGCACGGTCTTTTCTCCCGACGAGTTGGGCTGGGGTACCACGTTGTTGCGCTGCGGCAAAGAGCAGCCTTCGGCTCGAAACCGTCAGCCGAGCGCGCCGAGGTAGGAGCTGGCGGCATGAACGTCGCCCCGCAGCCGGCGCTCGCGCCCCAATGCTTCCGCCTCCTGGCCCCACCGCGCCTGCTGCGCGTGCTCGTCGACCAGAGCAGCGGCGGCTGCCGCCTCGGCGGTGAGCGCGCCCGCCTCCACCATCAAGCCCAAGACGAGCGATGCGGTCACCGTGGTGATCCCGTGCACCCCGACCAGCCGCCAGTCGTCGAGCGCCACCAGGCGTTGCTGGAGGCCCTCGATCACCGCTTCGTTCTGCGCCGCCGGCATGAGCCCCTCGACGACGCGAAGCTCAGGGCCGTGGGTGCGGGCCAACCAGGTCAGGGGCGGGTCCCAGTGCTGGCGATAGGCGGCGAGGAGGTTCTCCGGCCCGGCCGCGCGATAGCAGAGCAAGTCCGTGCGGGCATAGCCGAGCAGTTGCTCCAGCGCAGCCGGACGGCGCTCCGGCATGAGATCGACGACGCTGGTGGCGAGCCGGTTGATCGGCATGGTGTCCGGTTGCACCGTTTCGCCCTGGGCGCGCCACTCCGCGGCGACGAGATCGGCCAGCGCCCTCGTGGGTAGAAGCAGCGGCTGCCGTTTGGGCGTGCGCACGGTCCGCGCATCCAGGGTGACGACGAAGCCCTCGGCCTCGGCGACGACGCCGACGTCGCGCCAAAAGCGCTTCATGGCAGCAACAGGGCACGCAGCTCCGCGACGTCGTCGACCACGGCATCGGCGCCTGCGTCGCGCAGCAGGATCGGCGCGTGATGCCCCCAGCTGACACCGATTGCGGCGGCCGCCGCCGCCTTGGCCATGGCGATGTCGTAGCTGGTGTCGCCGATCATCACCGCTTCCTCGGGCCGGCCCCCGGCGTCGCTGATCGCCTGCAACAACATCGCCGGATGCGGCTTGGAGGGATGCACGTCGGAGGTCTGCAGGCTGACGAACCGCCCGCCCCAACCGTGTTTTTCCACCAGGTGTTCGAGCCCGCGACGCGACTTGCCGGTGGCGATGGCCAAGAGCCGGCCGGCCTCGTCGAGGTCGTCGAGGAGTTCGCCGATGCCCGGAAACAGCGCCTCGTCGTGGTGGCCCTCGGCGCGCAGGGTGGCGAACGCGGTCTTGTAGTGCTCGGCCAGGTGCAGGTGCTCCTCGACCTCGGCGTCGGGTACGAGCACCGCCATGGCGTTGACCAGCGTCAGGCCGACGATGTTGCGCACCAGGGTCTCGGGCGGCGGCTCGCGCCGCGCCGCCACGAAGGCGCGCTCCATCGCCGCCAGGATCAAGGCCGCACTGTCGACCAGCGTGCCGTCGCAGTCGAACACCACCACGCGATAACTCAAAGCTCGAACGCCTCCAGACCGTGCTCCAGGGCCATGTCTTCGCTGAAACCCAGCCAGTCGAAGCATGAGCGGAGGTGCGGGGCCAGAGGCGCTCGAAGCGTCAAGCTGCCACCTTTCGGATGCGGCAGGATTGCCGCGCGGGCCAGCAGCATCAAGCCGTCCGGCTGCCCGGCCAGCGGCAGCTGGTCGCCGGCATATTTGCGGTCGCCCAGGATCGGATGGCCGATCGCCGCCAAATGGACACGCAGCTGATGGGTCCGCCCCGTGACCGGCCGCAGCGCCAGCCACGTCGCCACCTTACCGGCGCGGGCGACGACCCGAAACAGCGTCTTGGCGGGCTTGCCGGCGTCGTCGCCGACCACCCGTTCCTGGCCCGCACCAGCGACTTTGGCGAGCTTGAGATCGATGATGCCCTGCCGCTCGGCGACCTTGCCGTGGACCACCGCCCAATAGAGCTTCTGCACCTGGCCGCGGCGGAAGGCCTCGGTGAGTTTCGCCGCCGGTCCGGCACCGCGACCGAGCAGCAACAGGCCGGCCGTGTCGCGGTCGAGGCGATGCACGAGCCGGCAGCGTTCGCCGCCCTGATCGAGCGCCGGCAGCCAGCGATCCAGGTGCGTCGTCGTCTTGGTGCCGCCCTGGACCGCGAGGCCGGCCGGCTTGTCGAGCGCCACCACGGCGCCATCGTCGTGCAGCACCAGGCGCCGCATCGCCGTCACGTCCTTGGCCGCCAGCGAAGGCGCATCCGGCTTGGCGGGTGCGTCGGCCAAAGGCGGCACGCGGACGGTCTGCCCCGGCTGCAGCCGCAGCGACGCCAGGGCCCGCTTGCCATCGACCCGCACCTGGCCGGTGCGCAGGAGCTTTTGCAACTGCCCCTGCGTGAGCCCCGGAAAGCGGCGGCGCAGGAAGCGGTCGAGCCGGACCTCGCCGTCGCCGGGGGAGATTTCGATCAGCTGCACCGCACTCATGGCAGCCCCCGTCCGCGCCGCTTCGCCTCGAACCGCCGGAGGCGTTCGCCGATGCCGGCCTCGACACCGCGGTCGGTCGGCCGATAGAAAGCCTCGCGGGGCAAGCCTTCGGGGAAGTGATCCTGCCCGGCACAGCCGTCGGGCGCGTCGTGGTCGTAGAGATAGCCCTCGGCATAACCGAGGTCGCGCATCAGCGCCGTCGGTGCATTCATGCTGAACGCCTTGGGTGCCAGCGAGCCGTGGGCGCGGGCGGTTGTCGAGGCCGCCTTCCAGGCGAGATAGGTCGCGTTCGACTTGGGTGCCGTGGCGAGATGCAGGGTGGCCTGGGCGAGCGCCAACTCGCCCTCGGGAGAGCCCAACCGTTCGAACGCCTCGGCCGCGGCGAGCGCTGCCGGCAACGCCGTCGGATCGGCGAGGCCGACATCCTCGCTCGCCATCCGCACCAACCGGCGGGCGACGTAGCGGGCATCCTCCCCGGCATCGAGCATCCGCGCCAGCCAGTAGAGGGCCGCATCCGGGTCCGACGCGCGCACGGCCTTGTGCAAAGCGCTGATCAGGTTGAAATGCTGGTCCTGCCCCCGGTCGTAGCGCGGCCGCCGCTGTTGCAAGAGGGCCTGCAAATCCGTCGCGTTCAAGGGTTCCGCCGGACGGCGCTCCAACAGCGCTTCGATCAAGGTCGCCAAATAGCGCCCATCGCCATCGGCGAGTTGCACGAGCAGCGCCCGCGCCGCCGGCTGCAGGGGCAAGGAGGCGCCCAACAGCGTTTCGGCGCGATCCACGATCCGGCCGAGGGCGTCCGTGTCGAGCGGTTGCAGCACCACGACCTCGAGCCGCGACAGCAACGCGCTGGTGAGCGCGAAGGACGGGTTCTCGGTCGTCGCACCGATGAGCGTGATGGTGCCGTCCTCGACGCGCGCCAGCAAACCGTCCTGCTGCGCGCGATTGAAGCGGTGGATTTCGTCGATGAACAGGACCGCCTGCACCCCCGCCCGCCGCCAGCGGTCGGCTTCCTCGAACACGCGCCGCAGATCGGCCACGCCCGCCGTGACCGCCGACAGAAACAAGAGCCGGGCCCCCACGGCCTCGACCAACAGCCGCGCGATCGTGGTCTTGCCACAACCGGGCGGCCCCCAGAGCACCAAGGAGCGCAACCGGCCACCCGCCACCATCGCGCCGAGCGCACCGGCAGCACCGAACAGGTGATCCTGGCCGACCACCTCGTCGAGGCGGCGCGGGCGCAGGCGCTCGGCGAGCGGTGCGGCTGAGGGGCGTGGGGCCGCTTCGGCCCGCCTCCCTTCCACCGGCGCGAACAGATCCTCGGTCACGACAAAAGCACCTGCAAACGGCGGCCCGCGCGCTCGATCGAGAGCCGCACGGGCGGACGCGCACCCCGCAGCGCCGCATCGATATCGGCCCGGCTCTGCACCGTACGGCCGGCGAGATCGACGATGACGTCGCCGGGCCGAAAACGCATGCCCGCTGCCGGGCTGCCGGTGGCGACCTCGGCCACCACCACCCCGCGCAGGAACGGATCCAGGCCGTGCTGCAAGGCGAAGGCGGGGGAGAGGTTGGCCACGGTGAGACCGGCCAAGGGATGCGGCCGGTCGAAGCGGTGCGGTTCGGGTGACGGCTCCAAGGGTGCGGGGGCCAACGGCAGCACCTCCTGCCGCACGGCACCCCGCCGCCAGAACTCGACCGCGGCCTGGTGCTCGGCGACGGCGAGGCGCAGCCGGACGCCGCCCTCGTCGTCGATCGGCATGCCGTCGATCGCGAGCAATACGTCGCCCTGCTGCAGCCCGTGCCGGGCCGCCGTCCCCAACGGATGCAGCTCGCGCACGAGTGCCCCGCGCGGCCGGTCGAGCCCGAGCGCCTCGGCGATGCCGACATCGACCGGCTGCAGCCGGGCACCCAGCCATGGCGCTTCGGCCGCGACCAGGCCCCGCTCCACGAAGGCGCGCACGTAGCTCGCAGGGATCGCAAAGCCGACGCCGATCGAGCCGCCGCCGCGGGTCAAAATCGCCGTGTTCACGCCGACCAGCCGCCCCTGCAAATCGACCAGGGCGCCGCCGGAATTGCCGGGATTGATCGCAGCGTCCGTCTGGATCAGCGGGATCGCCAGATCGATGCCGCGGGCACTGCGCGCCGTCGCCGACACGATCCCGCTCGTGACCGACTGGCCGATACCAAAGGGGTTGCCGATGGCCAGCACGAGGTCGCCCACCTCCAGCCCGTCGCTGTCGCCGAAGGTCAAGGCAGGCAGCCGCTCGCCGGCCGGGTCGATCTGCAACAGCGCGATGTCCGCCTGCGGATCGACGCGCAGCACCCGCGCCGGAAATTCGCGGCGGTCGTGCAGGACGACGGTGATCGCTTCGGCCCCAGCGATGACGTGGGTGTTGGTCACGATCCCGCCCAAGGGGTCGATGATGACGCCCGAGCCGAGGCTGGTCTGGGTCCGCTCGGGTGCAGGCAGGTCGAAAAAGCGCCGGAAAAAGGGATCGGCCAGCAGCGGCGACTGGGGCACGCCCCGCTGGGTGCGTTGCGCCGTGATGTTCACCACGGCCGGTGCGGTCTCCCGGACCACCGGGGCGAACGACAACTGCACCGCCGCCGCCCCGTCGGGCACGGCCCGCGGCACCGGCGCCTGGGCGCAGGCCGAAAACACGAGGAGCCCGCTCAGACCGAGCAGGCTCCCGATGAGCGTCAAACGGTGTCGCACGAAGCGAACGGCATCACGCCGCCTCCTGGACCTCCTCGGTGGCAACCGGGCCGCTGTCCTGGCCCTTCGCCTCAAGATCGCGCTCCACCAGCTCGATCACCGCCATGGGCGCCGCGTCGCCATAACGATAGCCCGCCTTCAGCACCCGGGTGTAGCCGCCGGCGCGCTCCTTGTAGCGCGGACCGAGCACGTCGATCAGCTTGGCCGCGGTCGCCTCGGAGCGGGTCCGGGCGATGAGGAGACGCCGCGCGTGCAGATCACCGCGTTTGCCGAGCGTGATCAGCCGCTCGACGATCGGCCGCAGCTCCTTCGCCTTCGGCAACGTGGTCTTGATCTGCTCGTGCTTCACCAACGCCTGCGCAAGATTGGCGAACATCGCCGCGCGATGACTCGACGACCGCGAGAAACGGCGACCACGATTACGATGCCGCATGGGCTCAACTCCAATGCACCGGCCATGGCCGGTGTTCGACGGTGATTAGAACGGTTCCTCGACCTTGCGGGCCAGGTCCTCGATGTTTTCCGGCGGCCAGCCCTGCACCTCCATGCCGAGGCCGAGCCCCATGGAGGTCAGCACCTCCTTGATCTCGTTCAACGACTTGCGGCCGAAATTCGGCGTCCGCAACATCTCCGCCTCGGTCTTCTGCACGAGGTCGCCGATGTAGATGATGTTGTCGTTCTTGAGACAGTTCGCCGAGCGCACCGACAGCTCCAGCTCGTCCACCTTGCGCAACAGGTGAGGGTTGAACGGCAGTTCCGGGCGCCGATCCGCCACACCTTCGGGGCGCGGCTCGTCGAAGTTGATGAACAGTTGCAGCTGGTCCTGCAGGATCCGCGCCGCCAGCGCCATCGCGTCCTCGGGCGAAACCGACCCATCGGTCTCGAGTTCGAGGGTCAAGCGGTCGTAGTCGGTCTGCTGGCCGACACGGGCGTTCTCCACCCGGTAGGCCACCTTGCGCACGGGGCTGTAGACCGCATCGACGGCAATGAGCCCGATCGGCGCATCCTCGCTCTTCAACATCGACGCCGGCACATAACCCTTGCCGTTGGTGACGGTGAGTTCCATCGCGAGGCTGCCGCCGCGGTCGACGTGGCAAAGCACGTGGTCCGGGTCCATGATCTCGACGTCGTGCCCGCATTCGATCATCGACGCCGTGACGGTGCAGGGCCCTTCGGCCTTGAGCGTCATCCGCTTGGCGTGATCGCCGTGCAGCTTGATGCCCAGCCCCTTGAGGTTGAGCACGATGTCGGTCACGTCCTCGCGCACGCCGCTGATCGACGAGAACTCGTGCAGGACACCATCGATCTGCACGCCGGTGATCGCCGAGCCCTGCAACGACGACAGCAGCACGCGGCGCAGGCTGTTGCCGAGCGTCACACCGAAGCCGCGCTCCAGGGGCTCGACGACGACGCGCGCCTGACGATCCGGCCGGCGACCCGGCTGCACGTCGAGCTTTTGCGGCTTGATCAGCTCCTGCCAATTCTTCTGGAGCACCTTGAACCCTCGCTGGTAGCTATGCGGGCCGGAATCAGGAGCGATTCCGGCCGTGCTTGACGGACTGCGGCGTTGGCGTCAGACGCGACGACGCTTCCGCGGGCGGCAGCCATTGTGCGGGATGGGCGTCACGTCCTTGATCGAATTGATCTGGAAACCCACCGCCTGCAGGGCGCGTAACGCCGACTCGCGGCCGGAACCGGGACCTTTGACGTTGACGTCGAGGGTCTGCATGCCGTGCTCCATCGCCTTGCGGCCCGCGTTCTCGGCGGCCACCTGCGCGGCGAAGGGGGTGGACTTGCGTGAGCCCTTGAAGCCCTGCGCACCGGCCGACGACCAGGCAATGGCATTGCCTTGCGCGTCGGTGATGGTGATCATGGTGTTGTTGAACGTCGCCACGACATGGGCGACGCCGGCGGTGATGTTCTTGCGCTCGCGGCGACGCAGGCGCGACGTATCCGGCTTGGCCATGTCCTGTTACTTCCCGACCTTCTTCTTGCCGGCGATGGCTTTGGCCGGCCCCTTGCGCGTACGCGCGTTGGTGTGGGTGCGCTGGCCGCGCACGGGCAGACCCTTGCGGTGACGCAGGCCGCGATAGCAACCGAGATCCATCAGCCGCTTGATGTTCATCGCGACTTCGCGCCGGAGATCGCCCTCGACCTTCAAGTCGCGGTCGATCTTCTCGCGGATCATCAGGAGTTCCGCGTCGGTGAGCGCGTTGACCCGCCGCTCCCAAGGGATCTCCAACTCCGCCAGCATCTTCGTCGCCGAGTAGCGGCCAATGCCGTAGATGTACGTCAGCCCGATGCCGACGGGCTTGTCGCTAGGGATGTTGACACCGGCGATACGCGCCACCGATCGGTCTCCTCGCATGCGGAACGGGCGAACACGAACGCTTCGCCGAAGCCCGCGGTTATAGGTCCAAAGACCAGATTGTCAACGCCGGCGGTCTGATCGCCGGCGCAGCTTGCAATGGCCTTTCGGCCTAGCTCAGGGCAGCCTTGATCGCCGCCGTAACGTCCGCAATGTCCCGGTTGCCGTCGATCACGCGCAACAGCCCGGCTTGCTCGTAATAGGGAAGTACCGGTGCCGTCTGTTCGTGATAGACCGCCAAACGCTTCTTGAGCGTTTCCGGGTTATCGTCAGCGCGCGCCCCGCCCGTCTCCGCCGCCCGCTTCTCGATGCGACCGACCAGGACGGCATCGGGCACGCGGACTTCGATCACGGCGGTCAGGCTCTTGCCCTTCTTCGCCAGCATCCGGTCGAGGGCCTGCGCCTGCGGCAGCGTCCGGGGAAAGCCATCGAGGATGAAGCCATTCGCGCAGTCGGGCTCCTCGATTCGTTCCGCAACGACCGAGATGATCAAGTCGTCCGGCACGAGCTTGCCTTCGTCCATCACGGCCTTGGCTTGCTGGCCGACCTCGGTGCCGGCGGCGACCGCTGCGCGCAGCATGTCGCCCGTAGACAGGTGCGCCAGCCCGAAATCGTTCTTGATGATCGCCGCCTGGGTGCCCTTACCCGCCCCGGGCGGGCCGAAGAAAATGATGTTCACGACCGCCGTCCCCGCAGTTTCGCCTTTTTGATGAGGCCCTCGTATTGATGCGCGATGAGGTGCGACTGAATTTGCGCCACGGTGTCCATCGTCACCGACACCACGATCAACACGCTGGTCCCGCCGAAGTAGAACGGCACCCCATAACGCGAGATCAGGATCTCGGGCAGGATGCAGACCGCGGTCAGGTAGGCAGCGCCCACCGTCGTCAGGCGGGTCAGCACGTAGTCGAGATACTCGGCCGTGCGCTGTCCTGGCCGGTAGCCGGGGATGAAGCCGCCGTGCTTCTTCAGATTGTCGGCGGTCTCCTGCGGATTGAACACGATCGACGTGTAGAAGAACGTGAAGAACGCGATGAGTCCGCCATAAATCAGCAGGAACAAGGGCGCGCCACGGCCGAGCCAGGCACTCACCGTCGCCAGCCAGTCGGGCCCGGCACCGGCCGAGAACGAGGCCAGCGTGGCCGGCATGAGGAGCAGCGAACTTGCGAAGATGGCCGGAATCACGCCGGCGCTGTTCAGCTTGAGCGGCAGGTGCGAGCTCTCGCCGCCGAACATCCGGTTGCCGCGCTGCTGCTTCGGGTACTGAACCAGGACCCGACGCTGTGCCCGCTCCATGAACACGACAAAGGTGATGACCGCCACCAACATCACGATCAAGAAAACGATGAAGAGCGGCGAGAGCGCCCCGGTGCGGCCGAGTTCGAGCGTGCTTGCCAGTGCTGCCGGCAGCGTCGCAATGATGCCCGTGAAGATGATCAGCGAGATGCCGTTGCCGATGCCACGCGCGGTGATCTGCTCACCGAGCCACATCAAGAACAACGTCCCGCCGACGATGGTGATGACCGTCGATGCGCGGAAGAACCAGCCAGGGTCGACCACCGCCGGTCCCATCGACCCGGTCATCGCCTCCAGACCGATGGCGAGGCCGTAGGCCTGGAAAGTGGCGAGCGCGACGGTGAGGTAGCGGGTATATTGATTGATCGTCCGCCGCCCGCTTTCGCCCTCCTTCTTGAGCGCCTCCAGCGTGGGCGACACGGCGGTCATCAGTTGCATGATGATGGCGGCAGAGATGTAGGGCAGAATCCCGAGCGCGAAGATCGACATGCGCTCCAGCGCGCCGCCGGCGAACATGTTGAACATGCCCATGATGCCGCCGGCCTGCTGCTGGTAGATCTCCGCCATCACCTGCGGGTCGATGCCCGGCAGCGGCACGTAGGTACCGAAGCGGTAGACGCACAACGCGCCGAGCGCAAACCAGATGCGCTTCTTCAGCTCGGTGGCGCGCGAAAAGGCGCGCCAGTTGATGCTGGATGCCAATTGGTCGGCAACAGAGGCCATGCGCTACTCCGTTCGCGCGTCGGACGATGCCGTCAGGCTACAGGCGAAGCCTCGGCTTCACCAGTCTCGCTGACGGATTCCAGCACGTTGACGCTACCGCCGGCAGCGGTGACGGCTGCGACCGCCCGCGGCGATGCCTTGGCAACCTCCAAGGTCAACGCCACCCCAAGCTCACCACGCCCAAGGAGTTTCACGGGCTCCTTGGTCGTGCGGACCAGCCCTGCCCGGACCAGCACCGCGACGTCGATCGGCTGCGCGGCGTCGAGCTTGCCGGCCTCGACCGCCGCCTGCAGCCGGTCCAGGTTGACCAGCTGGTAGGCGGTACGGAAGACGTGGTTGTTGAAGCCGCGCTTCGGCAGGCGCCGGTAGATCGGCATCTGGCCGCCCTCGAAGATGGCGCTGGCGCCACCCGCGCGGGCCTTCTGCCCCTTGTGCCCCTTGCCCGACGTCTTGCCGAGGCCCGAGCCGATGCCCCGGCCGAGCCGCTTCTTGCCGCGCTTGGCACCCGGATTGTCGCGCAATTCGTTCAAGCGCATGGCTCAGTCCTCCGCGCCGTCGAGTTCCACCACCTTCACGAGGTGGGGCACCTTGGCGATCCGTCCCCGCACCTCCGGCGTGTCGCGCCAGATTTTCGTGCGGTGCATCTTGTTCAGGCCGAGACCGATGAGCGTCGCGCGCTGCGCTTCGAGACGACCGATCGGGCTGGCAATTTGGGTGACCTGCAGACGTTTGGCCATCATCAAGCCCCCGCCGCGGCCGCGTCGGCCGGGCCCTCGCGCCGCCGGGTCAACTCGCCGACCTTCTTGCCCCGCTTCGCCGCAATGGCCTTCGGCGAACTCACTTCACCGAGCGCCTCAAAGGTAGCCTTGATCATGTTGTGCGGATTGGAGGTGCCGAGCGACTTCGCCACCACGTCCTGCACACCGAGCGCTTCCAACACCGCGCGCATCGGGCCGCCGGCGATCACGCCGGTGCCGGGCGGCGCACTGCGCAACAGAATGCGGCCTGCGCCGAAGTGCCCCTTGATGTCGTGATGCAGGGTCCGGCCCTGCATCAAGGGCACGCGGATCATCGAGCGCTTCGCCTGCTCCGTGGCCTTGCGCACGGCTTCCGGCACTTCGCGCGCCTTGCCGGTGCCGTAGCCGACACGACCCTTGCCGTCGCCGACGACCACGAGCGCCGAAAAGCCGAAGCGCCGGCCGCCCTTCACCACCTTGGCGACACGATTGATGCCAACGAGCTTATCGATGAGGTCGTCGCCGCCGCGCTCGCCCCGCTCGCTGCGCTCGTCCGAGCGTCCACGCGCCATCGCTAGATCTCCGTCCTCGTTTTCGTCAGAGCGTGAGGCCGCCCTCGCGGGCGCCCTCCGCCAAAGCCGCCAGTCGGCCGTGATAGCGGTAACCGCCGCGATCGAACACCGCGGTGGTCACACCCTTGGCCTTCGCCCGCTCGGCAATCAACAAGCCAACCCGCTTCGCTGCCGCCTTGTCGTTGGTCGAACCGAGCTCGGCCTTCACCGTGGGCTCCAGCGACGAGGCCGCCGCCAAGGTCTGCCCGGCCTGATCGTCGATCAGCTGGACGTAGATATACTTGTTCGAGCGGAACACCGACAGCCGCGGCCGCCCGCCCGCCTTCTGCCGCAGGCCGTACCGAACCCGCCGGCTGCGACGCGCAAATCGTTCCCTGGACGCAACCATGGCTACTTCTTCTTACCTTCCTTGCGGAGAATACGCTCGCCGGCATAACGGACGCCCTTGCCCTTGTAGGGTTCGGGCGGACGGAATCCGCGGATTTCGGCCGCCAGCTGCCCGACGCGCTGCCGGTTGGCCCCACTGATCGTGAGCTGCGTCGGCGTCTCCGCCTTGACCTCGATGTCGCTCGGAATCGCCACCTTGATGTCGTGGCTGTAGCCGAGCTGCAGGTTCAAAATGCGACCATCGACCTGTGCGCGGTAGCCCACGCCGGTGATCTCCAGCTTGCGGGTGAAGCCGTTCGCCACGCCCTCGACCATGTTGGCGACGAGGGTACGCGACAAGCCCCACATAGCCCGCGAACGCTGGTCCTTCGGATCGCGCGGCCGGACCACGACAGCGCCGTCTTCCAACGCCACGTCGACCTCGCCCGGCAGGGTCTGGCTCAGCTCGCCAAGCTTGCCCTTGACGCGCACCACCTGCTGCTCGATCGCTACTTCCACCCCGGCCGGCAGCGGCACCGGATGCTTTCCGATACGGGACATGATCAAAACACCATGCAAAGGACTTCGCCGCCGACATGCGCCTCACGCGCTTCGGCGTCCGACATGACGCCGCGCGGCGTCGACAGGATCGCGATGCCGAGGCCGTTGTAGACCCGCGGCAGATCCTTCACCCCAGCGTAGACACGTCGGCCGGGTTTGGATACCCGCTTCAGCTCTTTGATCACCGGCGCGCCATTGTGGTACTTCAGCTCGATCGCCAGCTCGTTCTTGCCGCCGCCGAGATCCGCTGCCGAGTAGCCGCGGATGTAGCCTTCGCGGTGGAGCACGTCCAACACGTTGCGCCGCAGGTTCGAAGCCGGGCTCTTGACCTCGCCCTTGCCCGCCATCTGACCATTGCGGATGCGGGTGAGCATGTCCCCCAGCGGATCACTCATCGCCATCGGGGCTCTCCTACCAGCTCGACTTCAACACGCCGGGGACCTGCCCCTGCGAGGCGAGTTCCCTGAGCGCGATGCGCGACAGGCCGAACTTGCGGTAATAGGCGCGCGGCCGCCCCGACACGACGCAACGGTTGCGAATGCGGATCTTGGCGCCGTTGCGCGGCAGCTTGGCGAGCTTCAACACCGCGTCGAACCGCTCCTCGCTATCCATCGACTTGTCGCGGATGATCGCCTTCAGCGCCGCCCGCTTGGCAGCATCGCGAGCCACCAGGGCACGCCGGCGCTCGTTCTTCTCGACGGCACTCTTCTTGGCCATGACGTCCCCCAGCCCTAGCGCACGAACGGCATCTGGAAACCCTCGAGGAGGACCCGAGCCTCCTCGTTGGTCCGCGCCGACGTGCAGAAAATCACGTCCATTCCCCGCACCTCGTCGACCTCGTCGTAATTGATCTCGGGGAAAATGATCTGCTCCTTCAGGCCGAGCGCGTAGTTGCCGCGGCCGTCGAAGGCCTTCGGGTTCACACCCCGAAAGTCGCGGATGCGCGGCATGGCGATGTTGATGAGGCGGTCGACGAACTCGTACATGCGCTCGCGACGAAGCGTGACCTTGCAGCCGATGGGCATACCCTCGCGGAGTTTGAAGTTCGCGACAGATTTCTTAGCCCGGATCAAAAGCGGCTTCTGCCCGGCAATCTTCGTGAGTTCATTGAAGGCAGCGTCGAGCTTCTTGCGGTCGCTCACGGCCTTACCCACCGCCATGTTCACCACGACCTTCTCCAGCCGTGGGACCTGCATGGGGTTGGTGTAGCCGAACCGCTCCTGCAAGGCAGGACGCACGGTCTCGGCGTAATGCTGCTGCAAACGTGCCATGGCCATTATCCGTCGATCACTTCGCCGGACCGACGCGCGACCCGAACCTTACGGCCGTCCTCCAGCACCTTGTAGCCAACGCGGGTCGCCTGGTCCGAAGCCGGATCGATCAACGCCACGTTGGAGATGTGGATCGGCGCTTCCTTGGTCGTGATGCCGCCCTCTGCGCGCGGAGTGGCGCGGTTGTGCCGCTTCACCATCATCACGCCCTGCACGAGGACACGCGCCTCCGTCGGATAGACGCGGAGCACCTCGCCGCGCTTGCCCTTGTCGCGGCCGGTGGTCACCACCACCGTGTCGCCCTTCTTGATTTTGCGCTTCGGCGGACGCGCCGCCTGGTTCGCTCGTGACATGATCAGATGACCTCCGGAGCCAGGGACACGATCTTCATGAACCGCTTAGCCCGCAACTCGCGGGTAACCGGACCGAAGATGCGGGTGCCGATCGGCTCGCCGGCATTGTTGATGAGGACCGCGGCGTTACGGTCGAAGCGGATCGCACTACCGTCCGGCCGCTTGATTTCCTTGGCCGTGCGGACGATCACCGCCTTGTGCACGTCGCCCTTCTTCACGCGACCGCGCGGAATGGCGTCCTTCACGGCGACGACGATGACGTCGCCGATCGACGCCCAGCGCCGCCTCGAGCCACCCAACACGCGAATGCACTGGACGCGTTTGGCGCCGCTGTTGTCCGCGACGTCGAGATTGGTTTCGGACTGGATCACGGCTCGATCTCCGGCGCCGCCCTATCCTGGGCCAGCAGCTCCCATTTCTTGGTCTTGGAAATCGGCCGGCATTCGACGATGCGAACCGTCTCCCCCACCTTGCAGACGTTGTTCTCGTCGTGCGCGTGGTATTTCTTCGTCTGACGGATGTACTTGCCGTAGAGCGGATGCTTGAACCGCCGCTCGACCTTGACGACGATGGTCTTGTCGCCCTTGTCGCTCACCACGACACCTTGCAGGACTCGCTTGGGCATCAGGCGGCCCCCTTCTGCCGCTCGCGCATCACCGTCTTGATCCGCGCGATGTCGCGCCGGACGAAACGAAAGCGCACGCTGTTCTCCAACTGGCCGGTGGCCTGCTGGAAACGCAGGTTGAACTGCTCCTTCTTCAGCGCCAACAGAGCCGCTGCCAGCTCGTCGTCGGTCTTGGCGCGAACCTCTTCGGCCTTCATGCCGCCAACTCCTCCTGCACGCGCTGCACGAAGCGGGTGCGGAGCGGCAACTTCGCCGATGCGCGACGGATCGCCTCCTCGGCCAGCGCCGGCTGCACGCCGTCGATTTCGAACATCACGCGACCCGGCTTCACCACCGCGACCCAGTACTCGACCGAGCCCTTGCCCTTACCCATGCGAACTTCGGCCGGCTTCTCCGAGACGGGCTTGTCCGGGAAAATCCGAATCCACACACGGCCCTGGCGCTTCAAATGCCGGGTCATGGCACGACGCGCGGCCTCGATCTGCCGGGCCGTCACGCGGCCGGGCTCGGTGGCCTTCATGCCATAGGCGCCGAAGTTCAAATCGGTCCCGCCCTTGGCGAGACCGGTGATCCGGCCCTTGTGCATCTTGCGGAACTTGGTCCGCTTCGGTTGCAACATCTAACCCACTCCAAGCTCCAGGCTCAGCCGCGCTGGGGCACGCCTTCCGTGATCCGACGCTCGGAGGCCATCGGATCGTGTTCCATGATCTCGCCGCGGAAGACCCAAACCTTGATCCCGCAGGTCCCGTACGGCGTGAACGCCGTCGCCCGACCGAAGTCGATGTTCGCGCGCAGCGTGTGCAACGGCACCCGCCCCTCGCGATACCACTCCGACCGCGCAATCTCGGCGCCGCCCAGACGGCCGCCGCAGACGACCTTGATGCCTTCGGCGCCGAGCCGCATCGCCGACTGCACGGCCCGCTTCATCGCCCGGCGGAAGGTCACGCGCCGCTGCAACTGCTGGGCGATGTTCTCGGCCACCAGCTTGGCGTCGAGTTCGGGCTTGCGGATCTCGACGATGTTGAGCGCCACGTCGCCCGCCGAGCTGAGCTTGGACACCTCGCGGCGCAGCTGCTCGATTTCCTGGCCCTTCTTGCCGATCACGACGCCGGGGCGCGCGGTGTGGATCATCACCCGCGCCTTCTTCGCCGGGCGTTCGATCACGATCCGCGAGACGCCGGCCGCCGCCAGCCGCTTCTCCAAAAAGGCCCGGATCTTGAGATCCTCGGCCAGAAGCTTCGCATAGTCGGCGTCGCCGAACCAACGGCTGTCCCAGGTGCGGTTGATACCCAACCGCATGCCGATGGGGTTGACCTTGTGACCCATCAGGCAGCACCTCCCTCGACTTGCCGCACGACGATGCGCAGCCGGCTGAAGAACTTCTTGATCTTGCCCGCACGGCCGCGCGCGCGCGGGTGCAGCCGCTTCATCACCAAGCGCTTGCCGACCGACGCCTCGGCCACGACCAGCTGATCGACGTCGAGGCCGTGGTTGTTCTCGGCGTTGGCGACCGCACTCTCCAGCGTCTTGCGGACGTCGCCGGCGATGCGCTTGTTGCTGAACGCCAGCGAGTTGATCGCTTTGCCGACCGGCTGGTTGCGGATCAGGCCAGCGACCAGGTCGAGCTTGCGCGGGCTGGTGCGGACGAACGTCGCCACGGCCTGGGCCTCGCTCTCCGCGAGCTCGCGTTCGCGCTTGGGCTTGCCCATGTTACTTCCTCTTCGCCTTCTTGTCGGCCCCGTGCCCGTAATAGGTCCGGGTCGGCGCGAACTCGCCGAACTTGTGGCCCACCATGTTTTCGGTGACGTAGACGGGCAGGAACTTCTTGCCGTTGTACACCGCGAAGGTCAGGCCGATGAAATCGGGGACGATCGTCGAACGCCGAGACCACGTCTTGATGATCGCATTCTTACCGGACGCCCGGGCCTGCTCGGCCTTGTCGAACAGATAGCCGTCGACGAAGGGGCCCTTCCAAACGCTGCGGGCCATGATCAGCCTCCTCGCTTCTTGGCGACATGGCGCGACCGCACGATGAAGACACCGGTCTTCTTGTTCTTGCGGGTGCGCCGGCCCTTGGTCGGCTTGCCCCACGGCGTCACCGGGTGACGTCCGCCCGAGGTGCGGCCTTCACCGCCGCCGTGCGGGTGATCGACCGGGTTCATCGCCACGCCGCGGACGTGCGGGCGCTTGCCCAGCCAGCGGTTGCGCCCTGCCTTGCCGATCTTGATGTTCTGGTGGTCGGCGTTCGACACCGCCCCCACCGACGCCATGCAGTCGGAGTGCACGCGGCGAATTTCGCCCGACATCAAGCGAAGCTGGCTGTAGCTGCCATCGCGGCCGACGAGCTGGGCGTAGGCCCCGGCGGAGCGCGCGATCTGCCCGCCCTTCATCGGCTTCAGCTCGACGTTGTGCACGATCGTCCCGACCGGAATGTTGCCGAGCGGCGCCGCGTTGCCGGGCTTCACATCGACCTTGCGACCCGCGATGACCTTGTCACCCGCAGCCAAACGCGCCGGCGCCAGGATGTAGGCCTGCTCGCCGTCCTCGTAGGTGATCAGTGCGATGAACGCCGTACGGTTCGGATCGTATTCCAGCCGCTCGACCGTGGCCGCCACGTCCCACTTGCGACGCTTGAAGTCGACGAGCCGGTAGGTCCGCTTGTGCCCGCCACCCCGCTGCCAAACGGTGGTGCGGCCGTGATTGTTGCGGCCACCACTTTTCTTCAGGCCCTCGGTCAATTTCTTGACCGGTGCGCCGGCGTGGAGGCCGCTGCGATCCACCGTCACCAACTGACGACGGCCGGGCGAGGTCGGATTGTAGCTCTTGAGCGCCATGGTCTCAGATACCCGTCGTGACGTCGATCGAGTGGCCCTCTTCGAGCGTTACGATCGCTTTCTTCTCGTCCGAGCGCTGGAAGGGCGTCCCGCGAAACAGCTTGGTCTTGCCCTTGGTCACCAGCGTATTCACCTTCTTCACCTTGACTGAGAACAGCGCCTCGACGGCGTCCTTGATCTCGGACTTGGTGGCGTCCAGCCGCACCTTGAAGACCACGGCATTGTTTTCGGCGAGCCGCGTCGACTTCTCGGTGATGACCGGCTTCTTGATGACGTCGTAGTGCGCCTCGGTAATCACTTCAGTCGCTCCTGCAGGCTCTCCAGACTGTCCTTCGCCACCAGCAGCACGTCGGCGCGCAGGATGTCGTAGACGTTGATGCCAGCGGTCGGCACCACGTCGACGCGCGGCAGGTTGCGCGACGCAAGCTTCAGGTTGCCGTCCAGCTCGTTGCCGCCGACCACGAAGGCCGACTTGAACGCCAATTGCTCGAGGCGCTGCGCCAAGGGCTTGGTCTTCGGCTCCGGCAGCGCGGCCTCGTCGAGCACGAACAACTGACCGCTCCGCGCCTTGGACGCCAAGGCGTGCACCAGCGCCATGCGCCGCACCCGCTTCGGCAGATCGATCGCATGATCGCGCGGCGTCGGCCCGAAGGCGCGACCGCCGCCACGGAACTGCGACACCCGCGCCGAGCTGTGCCGCGCCCGACCGGTGCCCTTTTGCTTGTACATCTTGGCGCCGGTGCGGGTGATCTCGCCCCGGTTCTTCACCTTGTGCGTGCCGGCGCGCCGCTTGGCCAATTGATAGACGACCATGCGGTGCAGGATGTCGGCGCGCGGCTCGACGCCGAAGATCGCGTCGTCGACGTCGACCGAGCCGGTCGTTTCCGAGGTCAGGCTGATGACGGGCAGTTCCATGATCAAGCCTCTGCCTCTTCGACGACCTGGGCCTCCATGCCCGCTAGGCCGGCGGGGAACGGCGCCTCGCCGGGCCGCGCCTTCTTCACCGCATCGCGCACGCGCACGACCGCACCCTTCGACCCCGGCACGGCGCCCTTGATCAGGAGCAAGCCACGGTCCGGATCGACGCCCGCGACCTCCAGGTTCAGGGTGGTCACGCGCCGCGCACCCATCTGCCCGGCCATTTTCTTGCCCTTGAACACGCGGCCCGGGTCCTGGCACTGGCCGGTCGAACCATGGGCGCGGTGCGAAATCGAGACACCGTGCGAGGCGCGCAACCCGCCGAAATTGTGCCGCTTCATCGCACCGGCAAAGCCCTTACCGATGCTCGTCGCCGACACGTCGACCCGCTGCCCCGCGACGAAATGCGCCGCCGAAAGCTTGGCGCCGACGTCGACCACGGCATCGTCCGCCACGCGAAACTCGCCGAGCACGGCCTTGGGCGTCACCTTGGCCTTGGCGAAGTGCCCGCGCATCGGCTTGGTCACGTTCTTCGTCTTGGCGTTGGCCATGCCGACCTGGATCGCGACGTAGCCGTCCCGATCGCCGCTGCGCACCGCCACCACCTCGTTGTCCTCGACGCGGAGCACGGTGACGGGCACGTGGCTACCGTCGACGCCGAAAATCCGCGTCATGCCCAGCTTGCGCGCCATCAGGCCAGTGCGCATCGCTCCTATCCTTCCTTCAGCCTCAAACCTTGATCTCGACGTCCACGCCGGCGGCGAGGTCGAGTTTCATCAAGGCGTCGACGGTTTGCGGCGTCGGATCGACGATGTCCAACAACCGCTTGTGCGTGCGCACCTCGAACTGCTCGCGGCTCTTCTTGTCGATGTGCGGCGAGCGCAGCACCGTGAACCGTTCGAGGCGCGTCGGCAACGGGATCGGTCCGCGAACACGCGCACCGGTGCGCTTCGCCGTACCGACGATTTCCTGCACCGACTGGTCGAGCACCCGGTGATCGAATGCCCGGAGGCGAATGCGAATGTTTTGCGTGTCCATGACCGCTCGCTCTCTTCGCTCGCTCAGGCCAACACCTCGGCGACGACGCCGGCGCCGACCGTGCGGCCGCCC
>RECO01000227.1 GCA_007694015.1 Geminicoccaceae bacterium | reverse complement strand
TTTCCCGAAATGCTTGACCATCCCTCACCCCCGCCCGCCGGGGTCCCCACGCTGCTTTGCAGCGTGGGGTGGCCGGCCACCCATGGCATCGTACACTCGTGGGTGGTCGGGCGGGGGTGAGGGCAGGCTCGTGCGCTGCCTAACTGGGAAACGCTCGAACGGACCCGGGTTCGCCCAATCGGGGACCGGAGGCACGTCGGGGGCTCGAACCGCTCATCGCGGATCGGGCGGGAACTCGGGGAGGGAGCGAACGCGCAGCCGGCCGGTGGTGGAGCCGATCGGGATCGAACCGACGACCTCGTCATTGCGAACGACGCGCTCTCCCAACTGAGCTACGGCCCCGTCCGGCAGCGCGGCTGCGTGGCGAGGCATATGCCCATCGTAACTCGGGGCGTCAAGGTCGATCCGGGTCTAGCGGGGCGGGCGTTCGCCGCTATAGTCCCGGCCGTCGTTGCCGACCGGGCCCAAGCGCCCCCGATCCCGTGCCGCGGAGACTGCCCATGTGTTCCCTGCTCCAGCTCGTCGACACCGTCGTCAATCTGTACATCTGGGCGCTCATCATCTCCGTGGTGTTGGGCTGGCTCGTGCAGTTCAACGTGGTCAACGCCCGCAACCAGTTCGTCAGCATCGTCGGCGGCTTTCTCTACCGGATCACCGAGCCGGCGCTGCAGCCGATCCGGCGCTTCCTGCCCGATCTCGGTGGGATCGACATCTCGCCGATCGTCCTCATCCTGCTCTTGACCTTCGCCCGCTCGTTGCTCTGGGAGTTCTTCGGCGGCGCCTGCCGCGTGGCCTTCTGAGATGCGGCCGCAACCGGTTTGCGCGCGGCGCGGTGAGGCCTTGGAGGTGCTCTTGAAGGTCATCCCCGGGGCGTCGCGGGATGCGCTTGGTGCCATCGTCGACGACGGCACCGGCGGCCGCCGCCTGGCGGTGCAGGTGGCCGCCAAGGCCGAAGGCAACGCCGCCAATCGTGCCGTTGTGCGCTTGGTCGCCAAGAGCTGGCACCTGCCGCCGACCGCCCTCCAGATCACCGCCGGCCACACCAGCCGGCTCAAGCGCCTCAGGCTCGTGGCCAGCGCCGAAAAGGTGCAGGCCGTCGAACGCCTGTTGTCCTGATCCGCCGCTTCGCCGCCAAGGAGAGCCCCGATGCCCGTCCGCCCCCGCCGTTCCGTCCTCTACATGCCCGGCTCGAACCCGCGGGCCTTGGAAAAGGCGAAAACGCTCGCGGCGGACGGCCTCATCTTGGACCTGGAGGACGCCGTCGCGCCGGAGGCGAAGGACGAGGCTCGCCGCCTCGTCGCCGCCGCACTCGCCGAGCGTTCGGCCTATGGCGACCGCGAGTTGATCGTGCGGGTCAACGGCCTCGACACGCCTTGGGGCTATGCCGATCTGGCGGCGATGGCGACGGCCGGCGCCGATGCCATTCTGTTGCCCAAGGTCGACAGCGCCGACATGGTACGCCGTGCGGTGCGCGTGCTCGACGCCGAGGGTGGGCCGGCCGATTTGCCGGTCTGGTGCATGATGGAGACGGCGCGCGGCATGTTGCGGGCGGAGGAGATCGCCGATTCCAGCGAGCGCCTCGGCGGCTTCGTCATGGGCACCTCCGATCTCGCCAAGGAACTGGCCTGCGCCCACACGCCCCTGCGGCTGCCGATGATCACCTCGCTCGGTTTGTGCCTGTTGGCGGCGCGAACGGCCGGCCTCGTCATCCTCGACGGCGTCTATCTCGATCTCGACGACGAGGCGGGCTTTGCCGCCAGTTGCCAGCAGGGCCGCGAACTCGGCTTCGACGGCAAGACCTTGATCCACCCGAAGCAGTTGGCCGCGGCCAACGCGGCCTTTGCCCCGAGCGAGGCGGAGGTGGCCTGGTCGCGCAAGATCATCGCCGCGCACAAAGAAGCGGTCGCCGCGGGTAAAGGCGTGGTGGTCGTCGACGGCCGCCTGGTCGAGAACCTGCACGTGGCGATGGCCGAAAGCGTGGTCGCCATGGCCGAAGCGATAGCCGCCCGCCACTAATCGGTATTGCGCCTGGAGGCTTATCCCCTTCGGTCCGGCATGCCGAGCCGTTGGGTCGTGGGTGTGGTGGCGGGCTCGTCATGAGCGGCGCGATTGCTTGACCTCAGCCGGGTTCGAACATGGAACGGCGATAGGTTGACGGCGCTCGGGTCAGACGCGCTGGTCGACCAGGACGCGTTGCCCCCACGTCGTCAGGGCGTGCGCCGTCATGTTGGCGGCGGCCTTGGGGGGATGGTCGTGCCCATCGAGTACGGCGCAGCCGGGCTCTGGTGTGTCGGCCTTCAATCGCTGCGCCGCGTGGCCTTCAACGGTTGGGTGCCGGCGGCGGTGAGGCGGGGGCGGTTGGGCTCGATCGCGCGGAGCGGCGTGCAGGCTTCGAGCCCGGCGGCCGAGCGCCGGGCCAGTTCCTGGTATTCGGCCGTGCCCTGGCGCTTCCAGGCGATTTCCGATTCCGTCAGTTCGCGGCGGACCTTGGCCGGCGTGCCGGCGGCGAGGTGGCGGGGCGGGACGGCGAACTCGCCGGGCACGAAGGCGTTGGCGGCGATTACGGCACTCTCGCCGATGACGGCGCCGTCCATCACCACGGCATTCATGCCGACCAGCGCGTTGCGGCCGACCGTGCAGCCGTGGAGGATGCAGCCGTGGCCGAGATGGCCGTCCTCTTCGACCAGACACAGGGCGCCCGGAAAGCAGTGCAGCATGCAGTGGTCTTGGACGTTGGCACCGGCCCTGACTTCGATCCGGCCGAAGTCGCCGCGGAGGCTCGCGAATGGGCCGACATAGACGCCATCGCCGATGACGACGTCGCCGATCAGGCAGGCGTCGGGGTGGACGAAGGCCGAGGCTGCCACCACCGGTGTCAGGCCGTCGAGGCGATAGATGCCGCCCATGGCGTCAGCCTCGCTCAGGGCGGTGGACGGCGACCAGCCGCATGCGATCGAGCACGAAGCCCTCGTCGAGCCAGGTGGCGGCCTCGTCGAGGGCCTCGCCGAAGCCCTCGCCGGCGCCGGTGACGTTGCAGCCGACCGAGACGCCGAGGGCGGTGAAGGCGTCGGCGGCGGTGGCGACGACGTGGTCGTTGGTGCTGTGGACGCGGGCCAGGACGGCGCCGTGGGCGGCGATGCCGTGGGCGGCGCGCTCGATGCTTTCCGCGGTGTCGGCGGTGCGGACCAGGAAGGCGATCGGGCCAGCCTGCGGCGGGGCGTAGACGGCTTCGCGGGTGGCTTCCACGGCCAGGACGAGGGGCGTGGCGGTGCGCGCTTTGGCGAAGCCCTCCACCGGCAACCGGCGGCTCTCGGCGACGATGCGGCCGAGCGCTTGGAGCCTGGGGAAGAGGGCGAGGGTGGCGGGATCGGCGATGGCACCCAAGAGGTCGATCGCGGCCGCCGGCTCGGCCACGAGCCGGTCGAGGGCTTGGGCGAGACCGGCGGCGACCGCCTCGAAGCTCAGGTGACCCTGCTCGGTGACGATGCCGTCGGCCGGCACGAACAGCGTTTGCGGCCGGGTCGGTGTCTGGCCGGAATGGGCAGCGAGGCTGTAGGCGAGGCCGTGGCAGAGGCCGTC
The DNA here is from genome assembly GCA_007694015.1 of Geminicoccaceae bacterium. Lineage (GTDB taxonomy): Bacteria > Pseudomonadota > Alphaproteobacteria > Geminicoccales > Geminicoccaceae > RECO01. The sequence continues at coordinate 2,871 of RECO01000227.1, read as the reverse complement.
CATGTCGTCGGTGCCGTCGATCACCACGGGGTTCACGCCGCTGGAAGCGGCGAAGCCTCGGGTGCCGGGCGCGTTGGCGCCGAGCCAGGCGGCGAAGCCGGCCTCGCCGCCATGGTCGACGAGCCGGACGGCGGGCAGGGCGGCCAGTTGGCGGCTGAGCGGCGTGTCGGCGGTCTCGATGCCGAGCTGGACCGCGTCGGGGCCGATGCCGGCTTCGGCCAGCACCGCTCGGACGACGCGAACGACGAGGGCCAGCGGCAGGATCGCGCTCGGGTGCGGCACGACCAGGGTCGGATTGGCGGTGACGAGGTTGGCGAACAGGGGCGGCAGGGCCGTCACGATCGGCTGCAGCGCGGTCCCGCGGATCAGCGCTGCGCCACGCGGCACGTAGCCAAAGCGCAGGCGCCGCGGCGGCTCGTCGCTCACCGCCGGGCGCAGCAGGCTGGTGGGCGTGCGCTTTTGCGCCTCGTAGGCGAGGGCCGTTGCCGTCAGGGCAGCTTGCAAGGCACTCCCGACGCCGGAGCTTTCGGCGAGGCTGGCGGGAGCGCCCGTGGTGTGGACCAGCGCTTCGGCCAGGAGCGGGGCCTGGGCACGCAGGCGGACCAGGGTTTCGAGGGCGATGCCGGTGCGCAGCGCCAAGCCGGCGCGCGCGAGGCCGGTGCGGGCGGCTTCGGCGCGGCGCTGGAGCTCGCTGGCCTCGGCCGTCGGGTAGGTGATGGCGAGGGCGAAGCCGAAGGGGCTTTCCTCGGCGCCGAGCCGCGCCGCGCCGCTGGCGCCGTCCAGTTCGAACGGTCGGTCCAACAGCGGCTGGAGGGCTTTGGGGGTGATGCCGATGGGGGTTGCCGGCACGGCGAAGTCGGGCACCGGTCGGCGTTGCCGCGTGGCATCGAGGGCGGCGTCCAAGAGGCCGCGATGCGTCTCCAAGAGCGCCGACATGGTGACCTTTCCGCGCGGTTCGGTGCGGCCTCCCGGTGGGGGCCGTGGCCGTCCCTTTCGGCTTAAGCCAGCGTCACCGATTTGCAAGGTAGCCGGAGGACGCGGGCGCCGCGAGCGGACGAGCCGGCGCCGCTTGGGTTTGCACGGTTGACGTTGCACCAGCCGGGATGATCGGCCTTGCCATGGCGAGGGAGTTGGTCGAAGCGGGTGGGTGCGATTTGTCATAATCCGGCTTATCCCCAGGCCAACGCTTTATGAAAAAAGGAAAGGCAGGTGGGACAGTTCGTTTTGTAGAATCGTTTTTTTGGCGCCGGCCGCGCTCGGGTAGGCGGCCGGTGGGAAGGAGATCGACGAATTCCAAAAAGCGGCGCGGAGCTTAGCACGGATAGGGACAAAATCCTAGATTGGGCGCCATTTCGGGTCGCGCATGGGGTGGCGGGACGGCGGCCCGTGTCGGTGCTGAGGCTGCGGTTGCCGACGAGGACTTGGCTGACGCGGTGGTGCGGTGGATGACGCCTTTTTCGAGCCGCTGCCGGAGGAGGAGTTGAAGCGCTGGGGATAGACGGCGGTTGGGGTCGCGCCGCCGGCTTCGGCTGCGCCGAGGGCGTTACCGGTTGCGGGCGATGTGGGCTTTGAGGGCTTCGTCGATGCGGGTTTGCCGGCCGGGACCGGTGCTTTTGACGAGGTCGCGCACGCCCTCGACCGGATCAAGATCCGGCGCGAGCGGCCCTCATGGCGGGCTAGCGGTGGTTGTGCCGCGCGCCTGAAGCGGCAATTCGGACTCGCCTATCGTCTGCGTTGAGGCGTAGGTTTTCGGATTGAACCCGGGATGACTCCCGGGTCGCCCAAGCGAAGAGGGATCTGCCATGACGCTCGCAACGCTGAAAGATCTTTACCTCGACCAGTTGCAGGACCTCCACAGCGCGAACGCGCAGGCGCTCGAGGTCACCGAGGCGTTGGCGACCGCGGCAACGAACGCGGAGCTCAAAGACGCGCTCAACGCTGGCGTCGCGGGGATCCGCGAAGGCATGGAGGCGATCGACAATCTCGTTCGCGCCCACGGGGCAAATCCCGCCGCCGTGTTCTGCCTGGGCATGCAAGGCTTGGTCGCCGAAGCCCGCACCCATGCGCTGGACGAGGACATCCCGGATACGGACCTGCGTGACCTGATGATCATCACCCAGTACCAGCGCATGACGCACTATGCGATTGCCGGCTACGGGGCGGCGCTCCTGTTCGCCCGCCGTCTCGAGCTGGCCGAAGACGCCCGGACACTCGAGACATGTCTCGAGGAGACGCGCGGCGGCGACGTCCGCATGAGCGGGCTCGCAGCAGCGTAGGTCGATAGCGGCGCAGCCTCCCGGCGCGTGGCCGATGGCGTCGGGGCCGCCGTCGGTGGTTGCCCCCCGCATTTCCCGCATACCCGTGCCAACGGCGCAGCGGAGCGGGATCGGCTGGCTCGTGATGGCACGCCGCGCTCGCGACGGCAGGGCTGGTGCAGCGCTGCCATGAGCGGGCGGCGGTCCAGACGCTCGCGCGACGATGCCGACGCCGCCCCGACGGATGGGTCCCGCACCCCGGCCTGACGAGGCGAAGCAGCAACACCTCCCTTCGCCTCCTTCGCCTCCTTCGCCTCTTTCGTTTCGGCCGGGCGCGAACAGAAGCGTAGCGACGGCGGCGCCGTCGCTTGGGGGTTTCCAAGGGGGCCCAAAGCCCCCTTGGCCTGCTTTCCTTTTCTTTCCCTTTCTTTTCTTTCCCTGCTTTTCCTACCGGCGAGGGCGTTTCCCGACAGGCTTGACCATCCCTCACCCCCGCCCGCCGGGGTCCCCACGCTGCTTTGCAGCGTGGGGTGGCCGGCCACCCATGGCATCGTACACTCGTGGGTGGCCGGGCGGGGGTGAGGGATGGCCCGTGCGCTACCTAACCGGGAAACGC
>RECO01000190.1 GCA_007694015.1 Geminicoccaceae bacterium | reverse complement strand
AGGCGTTCTTGCCGACGATCGCCTTGTTGGGCTGCACGGCGAAGCCCGTCGTCGCACTGACCAGGCGCGACGCCCGCATGATCTGCCTGGTGTCGATGTCGAGCTGGTAGCCGAGGCGATCCTGGCGGGTCTTCACCGCCATCACGATCTCCTCGAGCGCGGCATTGCCGGCGCGCTCGCCGATGCCGTTGATGGTGCACTCGATCTGCCGTGCGCCGGCTTCGACCGCGCGCAGCGAATTGGCCACGGCCAAGCCCAGGTCGTTGTGGCAGTGCACCGAGATCACCGCCTTGTCGATGTTCGGCACCGAGTTCTTGATCAGCCGGATGAGGTCGGCGAACTCCTCGGGATAGGCGTAGCCCACCGTGTCCGGGATGTTGATGGTGGTGGCCCCGGCGTCGATCGCGCTCTCGATGCAGCGCATCAGAAAGTCGGGGTCGCTGCGCGAGCCGTCCTCGCCGCTCCACTCGACGTCGTCGGTGTAGTTGCGCGCGCGTTTGACGCTGTCGATGACGCGCTGGTGCACGTCCTCCGGCTCCATCTGCAGCTTGAACTTCATGTGCAGCGGGCTGGTCGCGATGAAGGTGTGGATGCGCGGCCGCTTGGCCGGCTTCAAGGCCTCGGCGGCGCGGTCGATGTCGGCGTTGCCGCCCCGCGACAGGCCGCAGACGATGGCGTTCTTGGCGAGCTTGGCCACGGCCTGCACGGCCTCGAAATCGCCCACCGAGGCGATCGGAAAGCCCGCCTCGATCACGTCCACCCCCATCTGGTCGAGGATTTCGGCGATCCGGCACTTCTCAGGCACGGTCATGGACGCACCGGGCGATTGCTCGCCGTCGCGGAGCGTGGTGTCGAAGATGATCAAACGGTTGGCGTCGGTCATGGAGCGTTCTCGCTGCGAAATTTTGCGGACCCTCGGGAGGGCTTGGGGCATCGATCCCCTGAGCGATCGCTCGCGACGGAGCCGGCCGCTCAGGGGCAGCTAAGTCGCAAGGTGGCGAGCGAGAGGGTGGCGCCGGCGCGCAACCCATCGGTGCGGATGCAGAACGGATTCATGGCGCGCCGAAAAGCTCCTCGCAGCGGCCGCGGCCGCAACACCCGGATAGAAGCCAAAGCCGCGCCGAATGTAAACCCCGACCCTGGCCAAGGGAGGCCAGGGGCCGCCAGTGGCTTTACCTCTCCCCTCGGCCCGCCTCAGCCGGCCGCAGCGTCGCCCGCGAACTCGTTCACCGCTTTGCGCTTGAACGGGTTCTCGTCCTGGATGGCGAAGTCGAGCTTCAGCTTGCCCTCCTTCACCTGCTTGCGCAGATGCTTCGTCCCTTGAATGGTGAAGCTCGCGAGGTGATGGCCCGCGACGATGCGCCCGTATTTCGCCGGGTTCTCCTCGCTCACGAATTGCGGCAGGGGCTCCACCACGGTGTCGTAGTCGACGGCGAAGAACAGCGGCAGCGAGTAGCGCTCGCGGCTGTTGTCGTTGATGACGCGATGCTGCGTGGCCTTGAAGCGGCCGTTGGTCCAGGCCTCCAGCATGTCGCCGATATTGACGCTGAACGCCCCCGGCACCGGCGGTGCCTCCACCCACTCGTCCTCGGCGTTCATCACCTGCAGCCCCGGCCCGCCGGTCGAGAGGATGGTGAAGCACTCGAAATCCGAATGCGCGCTGATCCCCAGATGGTCGTTGTCCATCGGGTAGTCGTTCTTCGGGTAGTAAAGCAGGCGCAGCTGCGACGTCGGCTTCCTGGTTCGCTCCGCGAAGAACGCCGGGTCGAGCTGCAACTCATGCGCAAAAGCGTCGAACAGCCGCCGCCCCACCTGCATCAACGCATCGTAATAGGCCTCGACCGTCTCCTTGAAGCCCTCCAGCTCCGGCCACTGGTTCGGCCCCTCCATGACGTTCGCCATGTACGCCGGATCGCTCGGGTCCAACTCCCAGCAAAGGTCGAACGCAGCGTGCAGCCGCGGCTTGTCCAGCCAGTCCTTCTCACCCTCCTTCGGCGTGGTCAGCCGATAAAGCTCCGGGTCCGGGTCGGTGTCGTCCAGGCTGGAGGGGTGCCAACCGCGATTACCGAAGGAATGGCGAATATGCACCGCATCCTTCACCTCCGGCGGCAAGCCATGAAACCGCTTCGACTGCGCATAGACCGCATCGATCAGCGCTTGCGGCACCCCATGCCCCGTAACATAAAAAAAGCCATTATCCTCGCAGGCTTTGCCTATTTTCCGCGCAGTCCCGGCAAATTCCGCGGTCCCCGGCCGGCTCAATGCTGAAATATCGATCACCGGCAGCGCATCGCTCGCCAACACCTTGGCACCCATGGCGCCGACGCTCCCCGTCATGGATCGCTCCCTCAATCGATAAAAAGAACGCAGGGCTAGGGGGCTTTTGGCCCCCTAGGACCCCCGAGCAGCGGCGTTGCCGCTGCCACTTTTAGAAGTGGCGGCGGCGCAGCCGTCGCCTGGGGGGTCCAAGGGGGGACCATCAAGTCCCCCCTTGCTTTCTGCCTCAGCACCCCACCGAGCAATCCCTGTGCCAGTCCGCACTCATTTTGGCACGGAACCTGCATCTCATCGGTAAACACATTCGTAGAGGCATTACCATGACCGACGACAAGCCCGTTCTCGAGGTGGTCCGCAGCCGGCCGGGCCGCACCGTTTACCGCAGCGGCCGCCGCAGTTTCCTGCGCGGTGCGGGTGCGTTGGCGGCGGCGGCCGCCTTGCCGTTGCCGTTCGTGCGGCCGTCCTATGCGGCCCGGTCGCTGCGCGTTTCCACCTTCGGCGGCTTTTTCGAGGACAGCTTCGTTGCCCGCGTCTATCCGGCGTTCACCGAAGCGACGGGCATCGCCGTCGAGAGCGTGTCGCAGCCGGGCAATCTGCAGTTCCTGGTGCAGCTTGCCGAGGCCAACCGCGCCGGCATTGCGCCCATGGATCTCTGCACGGCCGGGCAGGTGACGGTCTTGCGCGGCCGCAACGCCGAGGTGTGGAAAACGCTCGATGCGAGCCGCATCCCGAGCCTCGACAACGTCGCCGCACGTTACATCCACGACGGCCCCAACGGCCTCGACGCGGTCGGTGCGATGGCGTGGTTCCAGACCCTGATCGTCAATCCCGAGATGATGAGTGAGCTGCCCGACAGCTGGGCCGTGATGTGGGACGAGAGCCTCGGGCAGGTGTGGGGCGCTTCCAGCGGCGGCGCCAGCTATCTGTTCGAGATCACCGCCAACACCTTCTTCGGCGGCAACGAAGTCCTCGACACCGAGGAGGGCGTGCGGGACGTGCTGGCCAAGATCGGCGAGCTTACCCGCACCGTGCGCGTCTGGTGGGAGAGCGAGGGCACCATGCAGACCGCCTACGAGAACGAGGAGATCGTCGGCGGCATGTACTACCACGACGTCGCCGGGATCATGGCGGACGAAGGCGTCCCCATCGTCTCGATCTTCCCCAAGGAGGGCGGCGTTACCGACTTCGGCGCCTGGGCGCAGCCCTCGGCCTCGACCAAGGACGACGAGGTGTACGAGTTCATCGCCTTCACGACCACTCCCGAAGCGCAGGCCTTGATGGCGCGTACCATCGGCGTCGCACCCCTGGTGCCGCGCGAGATGACCGACCTCACCGACGAGGAGTTCGCCGCCGTCAGCTCCGAGCAGGAACCCATCTCGCTGGCCGCCTCCGCCCGGGTCCAGTTCGAGGACATGATGGACCAGGGCTTCACCGCCGCGTTGCGCCAGGGCTGAGGCGGCGCCGGTGCAGGGGCTCAGGATCGAAGGCCTGAGCAAGGCCTTCGGCGAGGTTCGCGCCGTCGATGCGGTCGACCTCGCCCTGCCGCAGGGCCAGTTCGTCTGCTTCCTGGGCCCCTCCGGCTGCGGCAAGACCACGCTGTTGCGCATGATCGCCGGCCTGGAGACGCCGACCGGCGGCCGGCTGCTCCTGCACGGTCGCGACATCACCGAGGTGCCGGTCCACCGCCGGCGTTTCGGCATGGTCTTCCAAAGCCTGGCGCTGTTCCCGCATCTCTCGGTTGCCGGCAATATCGGCTATGCGTTGAAGCTGCGGGGCCTGCACCCGCGCGACCGGGCGGCGCGGGTCGAGGAACTGTTGCAGCTGGTGCGCCTGCCGGGGCTCGGTGATCGCCACATCGATGCGCTCTCCGGCGGCCAGCGGCAGCGGGTCGCCATCGCCCGCGCCTTGGCCCAGGAGCCGTCCTTGATGCTGCTGGACGAGCCCCTCTCCGCCCTCGATGCCAAGCTGCGCGAGGCCATGCAGATCGAGCTGCGTCAGCTCCAGCAACAGCTCAAAATCACCACCATCCTGGTCACCCACGACCAGCGCGAAGCCATGACCATGGCCGACCTCATCGTGGTGATGGCCGACGGTAAGGTGCAGCAGGTGGGCTCGCCCTTGGAGGTCTACGAAAAGCCGGCCAACCGCTTCGTCGCCGACTTCATCGGCCTCAACAACCTGTTGCCGGCAGCGGCGGTCGAGCCCGGTGCCGTTCGCGTCGGCAACCGGCTTTTGCCGGTGGCCGAGGTGCCGGCCGGGATTGGCTGGGGCTCAGCCGTCACCCTTTCCGTCCGGCCCGAAAACGTCCGGCTGAAGCGGGCCAATGGCCACGACCATGCGGGTCTTACGGGCGAGGTGGTGTTCGTGCGTGACGTCGGCAACGCGGTCGAAACCCACGTCCGCTGCGGCGAGAGTACCGTCATCGCCGTGTTCCCGCCGCGCGACGGCATCCAGGTCAGGCCGGGCGACCAGGTCGACCTCGACCTCGATCGCCGGCACTGCCGCGTGCTGGTGCAATGAGCACGGCCGCCTTCGCCGCCACCGAAGGCCGCACCCTGCCGCCGCCCGTGGCGCACGGCATGACGCTGTTCTGGCCGACCCTCGTCATCGGCCTTTTGTTCCTCATCCCCTTCTTCCTCCTGGTCCAGGTCAGCTTCGCCCACCGCGACCCGGGCGGCCTCTGGTCGCCCGGCTTCGAGTTCACGCACTACCAGGCCTTCCTCCAGCCGCTGTTCCTCGAAACGCTGACCTTCTCCGCCTTCCTGGCGATCCTGGTGGCGCTCGCCGCAACCGCGCTCGCACTGCCCTTCGCCCATTTCCTCACACGCATGTCCCGCAGAGCCCAGGTCGTCTGGCTCGTGTTCCTGCTCAGCACGCTCGCCCTCTCCGAAGTGCTCATCGTCTTCGCCTGGCAGGTCATGCTGGCGCGCCGCATCGGCCTCTCCAACATCCTGGTCTTCCTCGGCATCCTCGACGAACCGCAGTCGCTCTCGCCCAATTTCGGCGCCCTCTTCGTCTGCCTGATCCACTTCGTCCTGCCCTACACCGTACTCCTGCTCTACCCGGCCCTCTCCCGGCTCGACCGCCAGGTGACCGAAGCCGCCCGCACCATGGGGGCCACCAACTTCCGCGCCTTCATGACCGTCACCGTGCCGATGGTCCGCGGCCCCCTGATCGCCGCCGTGCTCCTGGTCTTCATCTTCACCATCGGCACCTTCGTCGCCCCCCTGGTGCTCGGCCGCCCCGAGCACTGGACGCTCGCCATCCTGATCCAGCGCACGGCACTCACCACCGGCAACATGCCGTTCGCCGCCGCCATGGCCATGTTCCTTTTGTTCACGACCGTGGTGATCGCCATCGCCACCGCCTGGCTCGGTGGCCGCGGGGAGATCAAGCGATGACCCAAGCGCTCGGCCACGCCGCCCGCTACCTGTTCCTCACCCTCTTCGCCCTGTTCCTGGCCGCTCCCCTGGTCGTCGTCACGGGCGTCTCGTTCAACGCCACGAGGCGCATGTCCTTTCCGCCCGAGCAATGGGGGCTCCGCTGGTGGGAAGTCTTCTTCACCGACGCCGGCTGGATGGCATCCTTCCAAGCCTCCCTGACCGTCGCCGTGCTGGCCGCCGTGATCGCCGTCTCCGTGGCGCTCCCCGTCACCTACGCCAGTTGGCGCTACCGCTCGGCCTTCGGCCGCTGGCTCGCCTTTCTGGGCTCCGCCGCCTTCATGCTGCCGCCCGTGGTGATGGCCGTCGTCTTCCTCATCTTCTGGGGCTGGGTCGGCCATGTCGGCCGCATCGAAAACACACTTTTGAGCCACGCCGTCGTCTTCCTGGCGCTGCCGCTGGTCACCCTCTCGCTCGGCTTTCGCTCGATCGACCCGAGCCTGGTCGAAGCCGCCCGCACACTCGGCGCCCGCGAGCACGACGTCTTTCGCACCGTCGTCCTCCCGATCGTCGGCCCCTACCTGATCTCGGGCTTCGCCTTCGTCTTCGTCCTCAGCCTCAACGAATACATCATCGCCTACATGGTCGCCGGCTTCACCGTCGAAACCCTGCCGGTCAAAGTCTTCAACTCGCTGCGCATGGGCTTTCAGCCCACCATGTGCGTCGGCGCCGTCCTCTTCATGCTGGTCAGCATCGTCACCTTCTCCCTCGTCGCCCGCTTCTCCGACCTCCCGCGGCTGATGGGAGCACGCTGAAGGGGACGGGAAGGCAAGAGAAGGGAAGGGGGCTTTTGGCCCCCTTCGACCCCCGACCGACGGCTGACGCCGTC
>RECO01000189.1 GCA_007694015.1 Geminicoccaceae bacterium | reverse complement strand
CGCCAAAACCTCCAACAGCGGTGAGCTACCGGGTCCGCCGCCACCCCCTGGTCGCCCACGACCTCGAGACGATCACCAACCTCATCGCCGACGACGCGGGTCCGCAAGCCGCCCTCCGCAAGCTCGAAGAAATCGAGCGCACGCTTCGCGGGCTGTCACGGGTGCCGCACCGCGGCACCACCCGCGACGAAATGACGCCCGGCCTGCGCGTCCGCCGTCAGCCCATCGAAGAAACGCCGCTCACCACCGCCGCCACCGGCGGGCGTCAAAGCCCCGTGTCGGCGTAGATCGCCTCCAGCCGCAGCGTCAGGCCCAGGTCGCCGAACTCGACCGCCCCTTCCGCCAACAGCCGCGTCGTCCACGGCTCGCCCGGCGCGCCCCGCCCATGATGCACCACCATCCGCCGGTCCTGTTCGACCAGCAGGTAATGCCGTAGCGAGGCGATCTCGCTGGCACGGGTGAACTTGTAGCCGGCGTCCCGCTCGGCGGTCGAAGGCGACAGCACCTCCACGATCGCGACCGGCTCGGCCACGGTCGGGGTCGCGAGGTCCACCGGCCCGCACGCGATCACGAGGTCCGGCAGAAACGCATCGTCCCCCGCCCCGCTCGCCGGCGGCCGAATCTCCGCCCCCTGCCCGAACGGTCGGCACGGGCCAGCCGCCAACCCCGCCCGCGCCGTCACCAACAGATTGTCCGCAATCAGCGTGTGCCGCTTGGACGGCGGCGCCATCGCCACCACGACGCCCCGCACCAACTCCACCCGCGCCTCACCCCGCTCCCGGAGCCGCAGGAAGCTCGCATAGTCGAGGAGGGTCGAAGCCGGTTCGGACATGCCCGCACCCTACCACGAAGCCACTGTCGGAAAACCGCCCACCTTGCCGCCCACCGACCGGCACGTCCCCTAACGCTGACTCTTCGCTCCAGGGAGCCCACCCGTGCCGCGTTGGACGTCGATGGCCATGGCCGCCCTCCTGCTCGCCGGCTGCGCGGCGACGCCCACGGTCGACCCCATGGAGGAAATGGCCGCGGCCATCCACGCCCAGCAGGTCGCCATCCGCGCCCACGGCCCCGAATCGCCCGAAGCCCAGGCCGCCCAAGCCCACATCTGCGACCTGCTGCGCCAAGACCTCGTCGCCCAACAGCGCCGCCAAAACCGCCTCGCCCCCTCCCCGCTCCCGCCGCGACTGAACCCCCAAAGCGCCAAAGATTAGGACTTTGGCCCTTTTCGTGCTATCTTCGCGCCCGCTTTTTGGACCTCGTCGATAGCCTCATCCACGCCACCGCGGCGGTGCGGCAGGCGCCAAAAAAAACGATTCTACAAAACGAACTGTCCGACCCCCTTTTTTGGGTTTTTCAAAGGCTTATCCTGTACATAACCCGGATTATGACAAATTCCGTGCCAGGTCCTCGGGCCATCCTCTGGAGCGCAGTAGCCTTCGGCAAACCCGGCACGGTTCAAAGACCGCTGCCCAAGTCGTTGGGGGTCGGTAAGACACGACACGCTTGGGAGCGATAGGTCGACCTTGCGTTTCGGTATATATTCCTATAAACGGGCGGGGTTCCTTGGCTACGGACGGCCTTCATGCAAACCGGCCTCGACCGCCTGCTCCAGCAGACCGATGACCCGTTCGTGATCGTCTTGATCGTGCTGGTCATCGGTCTGACCGGCGTTTGCGGCTCGCTCTTTCGCGCCTGGAACGCGGAAATCCGCGCCCATCGCCAGACCATCCAGGACAGCATTCAGTGGACCCGGCAAAATACCGCCCTCATCAGCGAAGTGCGGCAAACCACCGAGCGCTTCGCGCTGTTGATCACCCAGCTTGCCCACCACCAGCGTCAGGGACGTGACCGTTGAACCAGCCCGAAACCCTGCCGCCCCGCGATCTTTTGCGCGCCCAGCTCGACGGCCGTGTCCGCCCCGCCTCGGGGCTGGCGGGCCGGGTCGTGCGGTGGCTGTCCCGCGATGCGCGCGCGCTCGACCATTTGGACGTCGAACTGGAGCGGCACCGCTTCAATCAGCTGCACGAGATGGAGCGCCTGCGCGCGTTGCTCGACGAGGGCTCGTTCGGCATCGTGGCGCGCGCGCTGGCGGTCGAATCCACCGTCAAAAGCGAAAATTGACCCACCGCGTTTCCGGGCGGAGGTCGGCGGGTGCGGCGAACGCGGTCCCCCATCGCCGGAATTCGCCGAGAATGTGGCGGTCGTACTGCTCGAATTCGGCCCGGGTGATGCGGCCGTCGCGATTGGCATCCGCCTCCAGACGCGAGATTGCGATCGTGGCGAACTCTTCAGGGGTCACCACGCCATCGCGATTGGCGTCGGCCTCGTAGACGATCGCTGCACTCTCGAAGACGTCGATGACTCCGTCGCGGTTCTTGTCGAAGACGTCGAACGAGGCGGTGAATTCCTCCTGGGTGATCACGCCGTCGCGGTTGTGGTCGAACAAGTGAAAAGCCGCCCCGGCTGTTTCGCCCCCGCGGCCGGCACAGCCCGCCAGCGCCAACGCCCAGACCCCCACGGCCATGGCTCGCCGCCACGCGGCCAAGGGCGTTCCCGGGGCTGGCAAGAGCCGGCTCGGCCTTCCTGCGGCGTTCGACATTTCCTTCGGGCGGTGGCGCACGGTCGCATTCTCCTGAGCGTCGACCTGCGGTCTCTCGCTTGGGCTGTCAAGCGAGGTGCTTGTCGCTGGCGCTCGGGCGTGGCCAATTGGTGGCCATGGAGGGCCTTGGATGGTGTTGACGCGCGACAAATTGGAGGCGGATTGGGTGCGGCGGATGATCGCCGCGCAGGACCCCGACATGCGGCTGTTGCCGGACGAGGTTTTGGATGCCTCGCTCGCGGCAACCTTGGCCGCGTGGGATGGTGGCCAGCCGGTTTGGGTGTTCGGCTATGGTTCGTTGATCTGGAACCCGTGCGTCAGCGTGGCGGCCAGGACCAAAGCGCGCCTCTTCGGTTATCATCGCGAACTCTGCCTTTGGACGCCCTTGGGCCGCGGCAGCCGCGACAATCCCGGCCTCGTCTTCGGCCTGGAGCGCGGTGGGTCCTGCCATGGCGTCGCACTCGCCGTGGCTGCCGAACACGTCCAGGACGATCTGCGCTTGATGTGGCGCCGCGAGATGCTTAGCGGGGCCTACGAACCGCGCTGGGTGAACCTCAAGACCGAGACCGGACCTTTGCGCGCCATTGCCTTCGTCATGAACTGCGCGCACGATCGCTATGCTGGCCAGCTGGACGAAGCCACCAAGGTTCGTGCCGTTGCCACCGCCACGGGGGCGCTCGGCTCCTGTTACGACTATGTTGCCAGCACGCTCGATCATTTGGCCGAATTGGGCCTTCGCGACCCGCACCTGGAGCACATCCGCCGCCTCGCCGCCGCCAGCCGCGACTGACCGCATCGAGCATCGTTCTGCCAAGTGGCAGCGCTTGGCGCTGCCCAGGGGTTCCAGGGGACCCAACGTCCCCTGGCTCTTTTCGAGAATCCCCAACCCCCTAAATCCCCAACCCGAAGCGCAGCCCGTCGTAGATCGCGGCGTGAACGTTGCGGCTGGCGACGGCGTCGCCGAGGCGGAAGAGCTGGAAGCGGCCCGCCGGGTTCGGCGCCAGCATTTGCGGCCAGAGGCCGATCAGCGCCTTGTAGTCGACGGCGCCGAGGTTGCGGCTTTGCGGTTTGAGTTCGAAGTAGAGCTCGTCGAGCGCGAGCGTGCCGTGCTCGACGACCACCTGGTCGACCTCGCGGGTTTCGGTGCCCGGCCCGTAGTCGGAGCCGAGCGTGGCGATCAGCGCGTTACCGGCCGCGGTGACGGCGGTGAGGCGTTTGTTGATCGTGAGCCGCACGCCCTTGGCCTCGAAGACGCGGGCATAGGCCGCGTGGTTGAGGCCGCCGATGTCGGCGGCGAAGCAGCGCTCGGGCGTGACGATCTCGACTTGGCTGCCGGCCATGGCGAGGTATTCGGCCGCGGCGAGACCGGGGTGCTGGGCGTTGTCGTCATAGACCAGGACCCGTTCACCGGGGGCGACGTCGCCGGCAAGCAGGTCCCAGCTGGAGACGACGTGCTCGGCGCCGCGGACGATCGCGGTGTTGGGTAGCCCACCCGTGGCGATGCAGACGACGTCGGGGTTTTCTTCGAGTACGTCCAGGGCTTCGGCCAGCACGTTGCAGCGGAGATCGACGTCCAATCGGACCAGCTCGGCTACGCGCCAGTCGACGATGTCGATCAGCTCCCGCCGCCGCGGCACCCGGGCGGCGAGGCGGAGCTGGCCACCGGGCGTGGATGCCGCCTCGAACAGGACCACGTCGTGGCCGCGCTCGGCGGCGACACGCGCAGTTTCGAGCCCGGCCGGCCCCCCTCCCACCACGACCACGCGCTTGGCCGGCCCCGCCACGCGGCGGATGACGTGGGGCATCGTGGCTTCGCGGCCGGTGGCGGCATTGTGGATGCAGACCGCGTCCTTGCCCTCGTAGATGCGATCCAGGCAGTAGGTGGCGCCGACGCAGGGACGGATGCGGTGCTCCTCGCCCTTCGCCAGCTTGGCGACGAGGTAGGGGTCGGCCAGATGCGCGCGGGTCATGCCGACCATGTCGAGCTTGCCCGTGGCGATGGCGTGGCGGGCGGTCGCCACGTCGTTGATGCGGGCGGCGTGGAACACGGGAAACCGCGTTGCCGCCTTGAGTTCGCCGCAGAAGTCGAGATGCGGTGCTGCGGCCATGCCTTGGATCGGGATGACGTCCAGTAGGGCGGCGTCGCGGTCGATGTGGCCGCGGATCAGGTTCAAGAAGTCGACTTGGCCCGTGGCGATCAGGCGCTCGGCGATGGCCTCGCCCTCGGCGCGGCAGAGGCCCAGGTCCCAGTCCTCGTCCGCCACCATGCGAAAGCCGACGATGAAGTCCTGGCCGACGCGGGCGCGGATGGCGTCGAGCACTCGGAAGGTGAAGCGGAGGCGATTGTCGAGGTCGCCGCCGTGGTCGTCGTCGCGGCGGTTGGTGGCGGGTGACCAGAACTGGTCGAGCAAATGGCCATAGGCCTCGATTTCGATGCCATCGAGGCCGCCCGCCTGAATCCGCTCGGCGGCATCGGCATAGTCCTGGACGATGCGGTCGATGTCCCAGTCTTCCATCGCCTTCGGAAAGGCACGGTGCGCCGGCTCGCGCACGGCCGAGGGCGCCACGACCGGCAACCAGTCGGCCTTGTTCCAGTTGGTGCGGCGGCCGAGATGGGTGATTTGCATCATCACGGCACAGCCATGGGCGTGGCAGGCGTCGCTCAGCTCCAAGAGCCAAGGCACGATCTCGTCCTTGTAGGCGTGCAGATTGCCGAAGGCCTCGGGACTGTCCCTGCCGACCACGGCCGAGCCCGCCGTCATGGTCAGCGCCAAGCCGCCCTTCGCCTTTTCCTCGTGGTAGCGGCGATAACGCTCCTTCGGCAGCCCATCCTCGCCATAGGCCGGCTCGTGTGCCGTGGAGAGGATGCGGTTCTTCAACGTCAAGTGCCGCAGTTGGAACGGCTGCAGGAGCGGGTCGCTGCCGGCCATGATCGAGGCTCCTTGGCGTCGCAGGGGAGGTCTGCACCTGGATGCGACGCTTCCCCGATGCAGCACCCAAAGCCCGTTCCCAAATGGCAGGCAAGCAGACGAACGAACGAGGTGGCGGATGCAACCGATCGACGCGACGGACCGGCACAGACGGGAGGGCAGCCTCAGCCTGCTGATTTCGGTCTGGGCCTATCGCGGCATTTGCCGGATCGAGCGGCTTTTCCGGCGCCGCACGTTCAGCCGCGCCAGCCGAGCGGCAGCGGCGATACCCCAAACAGCCACGGATGGGCCGCCAAAAACGCGGCCCAAAGGCCGAGGCCGACCAAGAGGGCCAAGGGCTTGAAGCCGCCGAGGCCATCGCCCCGCACGAGGCCCCAGAACGGCACCGGGTGGCTCTGGGCGAAGTGCGCGCAGGCGGCTTGCGCGTCGCGTCGGGCGAGGCGCCGGTCGCTCAGCACCATCGCGGCGAGCGCGTAGGCGCCGACCAGCGCGAAGACCAAGCCCGCCGCGAGCGTGCCCGTGGCGATGAGGTGGGCGAAGGCCCAAAGCGTCACGCCCGCCAGCATCGGGTGCCGGGCGAGGCGCCAGCCCTCGCCGCCGACATAGGCCGCAGCGATCAACGGGAAGGCGAGGGCGGTAAGCCCCAGCGCCAGCCAGCGCAGCCCCTCGCTCGATGGCCACAGCCTGACGGCGGGTGCCGATGCGGCGAGGCCGAAGGCGCCGATGAGGGCGACGAGGCTCAGTGCGGTGAAGAGCAGCGCGTAGGTCCGCTCCCCGCCGGCCGCGGTCACCGCTCGGGTGCGCGCGGCCGGGCTGAAGGGAAGGAGGTGCAGGGCCAAGAAGAGGCTCATCAGGGCGAGGCTTGCCAAGAGCCAAAGCCACGCCACGAAAAGGGGCTCCGCCTCGCCGACGCGCCGATCAGGTCGGACGCGTCACGACCAGCTCGACCCGGCGGTTGGCCGCCCTGCCTTCGGCCGTTGCGTTGTCGGCGACCGGATCGAACTGGCCGCGACCGAAGGCGAAGAGGTCGCCGGGCCGGACGCCGAAGCCGATCAGCTCGTTGCGCACCGCCTCGGCCCGCTGCTCGGATAGCCGCTGATTGAAGTCGGGGCTGCCGGTGCTGTCGGTGTGACCGATGATCGAGACCTGCGTGCCCGGATACTGGTTCAGAACACCGGCGATGCGGCGCAGCGTGTCGCGCATGCCCGGCTGCACGGTGGCGCTGCCGGTGGCGAACTGGACGTTGCTGTCGAGGGTCAAGAGCAGCACGTCCTGGCGAACCTGCTGGATCTGCACCTCGTTGCGCATCCGCTCGGCGCCCAGCTGGTTTTCGAAGTCCTGGCGCTGGCGGTCCATGGCGAAGCCGACGCCGCCGCCGAGGGCGGCCCCGATGGCGGCACCGATCGCCGTGCCCTCGGTACGCCGGCCGCTCGCCGCAAGCACGTTGCCCAACACTCCGCCGACCACCGCACCCGTGCCGGCGCCCACCATGGTGCCGGTGCCGGGCTGGGCCTGCTGCGTGCCCGGCGCACAGGCCGCCAACGCGAACAGGGCCGCGAACAGCGGCACCAGGGGGCGGGCGGGGAGAGAGAGATTCGGCATGAGGAGGTTGCCCTTGATAGGGGAGAGGGGCTCGTTTGCGCCTCTCGCCTTGAACGTTGCCTGAACTCCCGCGTCAGCTGCCGGACGTCAAGCGGCCATCATCGCATCGTAGATGCCGAGCGCGTGCGCGCCGTAAACGCGCGCCGGGCCGCCACCCATCTCGACGGCGACGTCGATGGCACCCGTGATCTCGTCGCGGCTGGCGCCGAGCTTGATGAGCGCGCGGACATGGAAGAGCAGGCAGCCCTCGCAGCGGACGGCGATGGCAATTCCGAGCGCGATCAGCTCCTTGGTCTTGTGGTCGAGCACGCCACTGTCGTTGACGCTCTTGACCAGGGCTCCGAAGGCTTGGCTTACTGCGGGCGTGGCTTTGGTCAGCTCCTTCACCTCGGCTGCGAGCTGCTTTTCCTTCGCCAGATAATCGGCCACGGCCCGTGCTCCCCGTTGCGTTTTTTGGTTCGATGACGCGAAGCCTAGCGGCCGGTGCGGGGGCAGCGAAAGCCCGACCTCGGGCGGAGCCGAGGCGGTCGGTCAGCCGCCGAGGGCGGGTGCGGGCTCGGTGGGCCGGCGCCGAAACGCCGTTTCCAAGGGGGCCCGAGGCAAGACGCGTTCGACCCAATGCTGGAGATCCAGGGCAATATCCTGGGTCCTGCCGTCGAGGGCTTGGACGTCGATCGGCCGGCCGATGCGCACCCGATAGCGTCGGCCCTTCTTGTTGAGCAGTTCGCGGAACAGCGTCACGTCGCGCAGTTCGTTGGAGAGCCGGGAGAAGGCGTAGAACAGCGCCGAATTGCGGCCGTCCATTGCCATCGGCACGATCGGGGCGCCGTATTTGCGGGCGAGATTGATGGCGGTCGGCTGCCAGGGCCGCTCGACCACGCCCTGCCACGACAAGTAAGCGAGGCGGCCGGCCGGAAACAGCACCACGCAGCGCCCGGCGTCGAAGGCGCGGGCGGCGGCCTCGAGCGTGTCGCGGGTGCGCGACTTGGTGCGCCGGTCGACCACCCATTCGACCGGGATGATCATTTCGGCTAGGCCCGGTGCGACCCGCAGCGCGTCGCGATTGGCGAAGAAGGTCAGGTCCTGGCGCACGGTTCGGAGCGCGTCCCACACCACGATGCCGTCGGCGATGCCGGTCGGGTGGTTCGGGGTGATCAGGACGGAGCCGGTGGCCGGAACGTGGCCCAGGCCCTCGGTCTCGACGTGCAGGGCAAGATTGCGGCTGGCGAGGTCGAAGATGTCGCGCGCCGGCAGGTCGTGGATGGTGGCGGCAAGGGCCACGGCTGCGTCGTAATGGAGGACGCGGAACAGGAGGGCGCGCAGCAGCCAACGGCCGAGCGGGTGGCCGAAGAGGTGCGGCGCACGCTCCTCGATCAGGCGATCGACGATCGCCTGGGCCGCAGCTCGGGCGTCGGCTTGGGCCGCCGCCTCCGCCGCTGCCTCGCCTTGCGCCGTGACGGCCATCGCCCGCGTCCCGTTGCCGTTCCCGCTGGCTGGCCTCTGCCCGAAACGTGACGCCTTCGCAACCGCGATCAGGCAGCCTGTTCGGTCTGGAACTGCAACGCCGCCAAGCGGGCATAGAGCCCGCCGCGGGCGAGCAGCTGGTCGTGCGTTCCGGAGGCGACGATCCGCCCCTCGTCCATGACGACGATGCGGTCGGCCTTCAACACCGTGGCAAGGCGGTGGGCGATGACCAGGGAGCTGCGGCCCGCACTCAGCCGCTCGACCGCGCGCTGCACGTAGCGTTCGCTCTCGGCGTCGAGTGAGCTGGTCGCCTCGTCGAGCAACAGGACGCGGGGGTCGCGCAGCAGCGCCCGGGCAATGGCGATGCGTTGCCGTTGGCCGCCCGAGAGCCGCACGCCCTTCTCGCCCAAAAAGGTGTCGAAGCCGTCGGGCAGGCGCTCGATGAACTCGGTGGCGTAAGCGGCGGACGCGGCGGCTTCGACCTCGGCGTCGCTCGCATCGGGCCGGCCGTAGCGGATGTTCTCCAAGGCGCTGGTGGAAAAGACGACCGGCTCTTGCGGGACCAAACCCAGAATGTTGCGGAAGGCGCTCGGCTCGAATTGGCGCACGTCGATGCCGTCCAACGACACCCGTCCGGCATCGGGGTCGTAGAACCGCATCAGCAGTTGGAAAACGGTGCTCTTGCCGGAGCCGGACGGCCCGACCAGCGCCAAGGTTTCGCCCGGGGCGACGCTGAGGTCGAAGCCGTGCAGGACCCGACGCGCGGGATAGGCCGGGTAGGCGAAGTCCACGCCCTCGAAGCGGACGGCACCTGCGGTCGGCTGCGGCACCGGGCGGATGACGGCCGGGGCGGCGATGATCGGCTCGGTGTCGAGCAGGTCGAACAGGCGCTCGGTGGCCCCCGCCGCCCGCTGCAGATCGCCGAAGATTTCGCTGAGGCCACCGGCGGCGCTCGCAACGATCGTGGCGTAGAACACGAAGGCCGAAAGCTCGCCCGCGGTCATGCGCCCCGCCAACACGTCGTGGCCACCCAGATAGAGGACGAACACGATGGCGCCGAAGACCAGGGTGATGATGCAGGCGCCGAGAAAGGCGCGCGCGCGGATGTAGCCGGCAGCCGCCTTGAAGGCGTCCTCGGCGGCGGTGGCGAAGCGGTCGGTTTCGGCCCGCTCCTGGGCGCAGCTCTGCACGGTGCGCACGGCGTTGAGGCTTTCCTCCGCCCGGCCCGACACGTCGGCGACGCGGTCCTGGGCGAGGCGGGAGCGGCGCCGCACCTGGCGGCCGATGACGACCAGCGGCACGATGACCAGGGGCACCACCAGGAGGACCACGGCCGTGAGCCGCGGCTGGGTGACGAACAGAAGCACCAAGCCGCCGGTCAGCAGCAGGACGTTGCGCAGCGCTTGGGTGACGCTGGCGGCAATCACCGTCTGCACGACGCTGGTGTCGGTGGTGAGGCGCGAGATGACCTCGCCCGTGCGGGTGACCTCGAAGAAGCCGGGCGAAAGGCGCACGACGTGCGCGAAGACGTCGCGGCGCAGGTCGGTGACCACCCGCTCCCCCAAGAGGGTGACGAAATAGGAGCGGGCGAAGGTGGCCACGGCCAGGATGACGATGACGATCATCACGGCGTAGAGCGCGTGGTCGAGCGCTTCCGGCCGGCCGGCCTTGAAGCCGCCGTCGATCAGGTGCCTGAGGCCGATGCCAAGCGAGAGCAGGGCTGCCGACGACAAGACGAGGCCGAGCAGCGCCAACAGCGCCCATGTGGTGTGCGGCCGGATATAGCCGGCAAGGCGGCGCAATTGGCGCACGTTGCGGCTGCGCGCCCGGTCCGCCTGGTGTTCTTGAACGTGCACTTGCCCCTCTTATCCGTCGTTCTTGCTTCGACCACCCTCTCGAGGCGCGCACGCGTGCCAGAGCGGGCCTTGCTCCTCAAGGGGGATGAGGCTATACACCGCGCTCCGCGCCAGGAGACGACCCGTGAAAAAGGATACCCACCCCGCTTACCACGAGATCAACGTGGTGATGACGGACGGCACGACCTTCAAGACCCGCTCGACCTATGGTGAGCCGGGTGCCACGCTGCAGCTCGACATCGACACGAAGTCGCATCCGGCGTGGACCGGCGGCCAAATGCAGATCATGCAGCGCGGCCAGGTCGACAAGTTCAACAAGAAGTTCGCGAGCTTCCGCCGCAAGAAGGCCTGAGACCGATGAAGATTCGTAATTCGCTGCGCAGCGCCAAGACGCGCCACAAGGACTGCCGGATCATCCGCCGCAAGGGCCGCGTCTACATCATCAACAAGACCAACCCGCGCTTCAAGGCCCGCCAAGGCTGAGGCGCTGGGGCCGAGCATCCAAACCGGTCCCGGCGGCGGTCCCGGGCTGCGGCCGATGACCACAACGCTGCGTCTGCATCACTTCCCGATCTGTCCCTACAGCCGCAAGCTGCGCCTCGTCCTCGCCGAAAAGGGCTTGGACGCGGAACTGGTGTTGCGCGAGCCGTGGCGCCGCGAGGACGACCTGATCGCGATGAACCCGGCGGTCGAGGTGCCGGTCCTCGAGGTCGATGGGCTGGTGCTCGCCGAAAGCGTTGCCATCGCGGAATATCTCGAAGAGCGGTTCCCCGACGTGCGGCTCGGCGGGCACGACGCCGCCTCGCGGGCGGAAGTGCGGCGTTTGGCCTTGTGGTTCGACACGAAGTTCGCGCGCGAGGTGACCGATCTCGTCTGGCGGCAAAAGCTGATCTACCGGCTCAAGCGCTCAGGCACCCCCAACACCGCCGCCTTGCGCGCCGGGCAGGAAAACATCCGCGGCCATCTCGACTACATCGCGTATCTGACGCATCACCGCAATTGGCTGGCCGGCGAGAGCTTGAGCCTGGCCGATCTGACGGCGGCGGCGCACCTGTCGGTGCTCGACTATCTGGGCGACGTGCCCTGGGAAGCGAATGCCGAGGCGAAGGAATGGTATGCGCGGATCAAGTCCCGACCGAGCTTCCGCCCGCTCCTCAAGGACAAAATCCCCCAGCAGCCGCCAGCCGACCACTACGCCGACCTCGACTTCTGAACCGCAAGCGCTTGACCCGCAGGCACTGAAGGCGCGGCTTGCAGCGCGCGCGGCCCGGCTCGGGTTCGATGCCATCGGCGTTGCTCCTGCCCAGGTGCCGCCGGAGCGGCAAGCGGCCTATCTCCAAGCCCTCGCCCAGGGGCATCACGGCACCATGGGCTGGCTCGCCACCACGGCCGAGCGCAGGCGCACGCCCAAGAACCTCTGGCCCGAGGCCCGCACCGTCATCGCCCTTGGCCTCTCCTACGCGCCGTCGAGCGACCCGCTCGCCAAGCTCCTCGAGCCCGACATCGGCCTGATCTCGGCCTATGCCCAAGGCGACGACTATCACGAGCTGATCAAGGGTCGTCTGAAGGAGCTGGCCGGCTGGCTGGCGCGCGCGGCCACGGCCGAGGTCAAGGTTTTCGTCGACACGGCCCCGCTGTTGGAAAAGCCGCTGGCCGAACGCGCCGGCCTCGGCTGGCAGGGCAAACACACCAACCTGGTCAGCCGCGGCCACGGCAGCTGGCTCTTTCTGGGCGAAATCCTAACGAGCGCCGCGCTACCGCCGGACGCTCCGGAAACCGACCACTGTGGCCGCTGCCGGCGCTGTCTCGACATCTGCCCGACCGACGCCTTTCCAGCCCCCTACCGGCTCGATGCCCGCCGCTGCCTTGCCTATCTCACCATCGAGCACCAGGGTCCGATCCCCCACGCTTTCCGCCGCGCCATGGGCAACCGCATCTACGGCTGCGACGACTGCCTTGCCGTTTGCCCCTGGAACAAGTTTGCAGAAGCCAGCCGGGAGGTGCGCCTGCAAGCCCGCCCGGAGCTGGCCGCACCGTCCCTGGTCGACCTCGCCCGGCTCGACGACGCGGCCTTTCGCGCCCTGTTCCGCAAGTCACCGATCAAGCGCATCGGCCGTAATCGCTTTCTGCGCAACGTCCTGATCGCGCTCGGCAACGCGAAGGCCGACGCCGCCCACCTCCTGCCGCACCTGGCGGACGACGACCCTTTGGTGCGTGGCGCTGCGGTCTGGGCGCTCGGCGAAGTGATGGAGCGAGCGGCCTTCGTCAGTCTCGCGGGTCAGCATGTCGCCGACGAGCGCGCCCCCAGCGTGGTGCGCGAATGGCGCGTTGCGGCCGAGCTGGACAGGGGAGAGGGTCTCATGCTGTCCTCGGCCGAACAGGCGTAACCCGAAACCGGCGGTGCGAGCCGTAGAGGGCTCCGGCGCTGCCTGCCACTCGTCGCTCAGCCAGGACGACCGCTTTGCCCACGCTACTCTGCTTCGGTTTCGGCTACACCGCCCGCACGTTGAGCGAACGCTTGCTGGCGCAGGGGTGGACCGTGCGCGGTACGTCGAGACAAATCGAGGCGCGGGCGTTGGCGGGGGTCGAGCTCTTTCCCTTCGACCGGGGCCAGCCTCTGCCCGAAGCGGCCCTCGTCGGCGTCACCCACGTCCTGACGTCGATCGCCCCGGACGAGCGCGGCGATCCGGTGCTCGACGTCGAAGCCGCGCGCCTGCGCCGACTGCCGGAACTGGCCTGGGCCGGCTATCTCGGCACCACCGCCGTCTACGGCAACCGCGATGGCGGCTGGGTCGACGAGACGAGTGCCCTCCGGCCGACGAGCCCGCGGGGGCAGCGGCGGGTCGCGGCGGAAGCCGCCTGGCTCGCGAGCGGCCTGCCCGCCCACGTCTTTCGCTTGGCCGGCATCTATGGCCCCAGCCGCAGCCCGGTCGATCAACTCATGGCCGGCACCGCTCGGCGCATCGTCAAGCCGGGCCAGGTGTTTTCGCGCATCCACGTCGAGGACATCGCGGCCGTCCTGCTCGCCTCGATCGCGCGGCCGAATCCCGGTGCGGTCTACAACGTCTGCGACGACGAGCCCGCACCACCCCAGGACGTGGTCGAATTCGCCGCCCGCGAGCTGGGCCTGCCGGTGCCGCCGGACCTGCCCTACGAGACGGCCGACCTCAGTCCGATGGCGCGCAGCTTCTATCTCGACAACCGCCGCGTCCGGAACGACCGGATTCACGAAGAGCTGGGCGTCGAGCTGGCCTTTCCCACCTACCGCGAAGGCCTGCACGCGCTGGCGGCACGGGTCCGCCCTGGCGCAACAGCGAGCGAGCGTTGACCGCAACCGATCGACCCCGCTTCCAAGAAGCCGCTCCTTTCCGCTTCGAAATCAGCTCCTTATCTCCCGTCAGCCTGCCGCCCCGACCACGGCTTGCGACTTAGGTTGCAAGCCGCTATCGCTCCTGCATCGCTGGAGGAGAGCGCCCTTGCTGCCGGAAACCCCCTTGCCCTACGACGTGAGCGCGTTGCCGTTCGACGCCGAAGAGATGTTGCAGGGCTTGCGCCCGTGGGTCGAACGGGAAAGCCCCACCTTCGACGCCGCGGCGGTGAGCGGAATGGTCGGCCTGGCGGCCGCCCGGCTCGGCGAACTCGGCGCCGAGGTGCAGCGCATCGCGGCGCCGATGCCCGGCATCGGCGATTGCGCGCTCGCCAAGCTGCCGCACCCCCGCCAGGGTGAGCCCGGCATCTTGATCCTCTGCCACCTCGACACCGTGCATCCCGTCGGCACCTTGGCGAAGCTGCCGTTTCGCCGCGACGGCACCCAGTGCTACGGCCCCGGCATCGTCGACATGAAGGGCGGCACCTACGCCGCCGTCGAGGCCCTCGCCCAGCTGCAGAAGGCGGGTCTCGAAACGCCCTTGCCGGTCTCGGTGCTCTTGACCTCAGACGAGGAGATCGGCAGCCCCGGCACCCGCGACCTGATCCTCGAACACGCGCGCCGCAACAACGTGGTCCTGGTGCCCGAACCGGCCCGCCCCGACGGCGGCTGCGTCACCGGGCGCTACGCCATTGCCCGTTTCAACGTCGAAACCCACGGCCGACCGAGCCACGCCGGAGCTGCTCTGAAGGACGGCCGCTCAGCCATCCGCATGATGGCGGAGCAGGTGGTCGAGATCGAGGCGATGACCGGCGACGACTGCACCTTCAGCGTCGGCGTCATCCATGGCGGGCAATGGGTCAACTGCGTGGCCACCACCTGTCGGGCCGAGGTCTTGAGCATGGCCAAGCGCCAGGCCGATCTGGATGCCGGCGTCGACCGCATGTTGGCCCGCAATTCGACCAAGGGGGACGGCACCGGCGTGGTGGTGAAACTGGGCGTGGTGCGTCCGGTCTGGGAGCCGAACGGCGCCTGCATGGCCCTCTACCGAACCGCCGAAAGCGTGGCCCACGTCCTCGGCATGGAACTGCCCCACTACAGCGCCGGTGGCGGTTCCGACGGCAACTTCACCGGGGCCGCCGGCATCCCGACCCTCGACGGCCTCGGCGTCTCCGGCCAGGGCGTCCACACCCTCGAAGAGCGCGTCGAGGTGTCGAGCCTCGCCCGCTCCGGCCGCCTCATGGCCGGCCTGATGCTGGCGCTGAGCTGAGAGCAGGAAAGGTTCGGGGGGCTTTTGGCCCCCCGCGCGCCCCGAGCGACGGCGTCGCCGTGGCCACTTCGAAAACTGCGGCACCGATGCCAGGACGCGAATGCGCGTCCTGGCATCGGTGCCGCCGGGGGTTCCCAAGGGGGCCAAAAGCCCCCTTGGCCTTAGCCTTGCCTTTAGCCTTGCCGTCCTTCGACGGCTGCTTCCGCGAAGGTTGTCATGCCGGTGTGGCAGGCGAGGGCGGCTTTGAGGATCGCGATGGCGAGGGCGGCGCCGGAGGCTTCGCCGAGCCGCATGTCCAGGTCCAACAGCGGGCGGAGGCCGAGGGCCTGGACGAGGCGGCGGTGGCCGGGTTCGGCCGAGACGTGGCCGAGCTGGCAATGTTCGAGGGCATCGTCGGCGACGCGCACCAGGGGCAGGACCGCGGCGGTGCAGACGAAGCCGTCGAGCAGCACCGGCACGCCCAGTTCGCGCGCCTTCAACACTGCGGCCGCCATCGCCACCAGCTCGCGTCCGCCGAGCCGGCGCAGCACCTCCAGCGGGTTGTCCGCTTCGCGATGGCGGGCGACGGCTTCCTCGACGATCCTGGCCTTGCGCCACAGAGCCGCGACATCGATGCCGGTGCCGGGCCCGACCCAATCGGCGGCCCGGCCGCCGAGGAGTGCTGCGGCGACGGCGGCCGCGGCTGTGGTGTTGGCGATGCCCATCTCGCCGATGGCCAAGAGGTCCAAGCCGGGTTCGACCGCCGCCTCGCCGGCGATCACGGCGGCCTCGAAGTCGTGGGCGTCGAGGGCGGGCCCGGAGGTAAAGTCGGCGGTGGGCGTCTCCAGCGCCAGGGCGGCGACGTGCAATTCCGCGCCGTGCAGCTTGGCCAGCTGGTTCACGGCGGCACCGCCGCGCTCGAAATTGGCCACCATCTGTGCGGTGACGCTGGCCGGATAGGCCGAGACGCCGCGGGCCGCGACGCCGTGATTGCCAGCAAAGACCGCCACCCGCAGCCGCTCCAGGCGCGGCGGGGCCTGGCCCTGCCAGCGGGCGAGCCACGCCGTCAGCGTTTCCAGCCGGCCCAGCGCACCTTGCGGCTTGGTCAGGTGCAGCTCGCGCTCGGCAACGGCCCTGGCCGCGCCGTCGTCGCCCTTCGGCAGCGCCTGCAGTCGAGCGGCCAAGCTCTTGGGCGAATGGACGGTCATGAACGGGGCTCCTAATTCAGGCTCGGCGGTGGCGGGTGGCTAGCAGCGTTTTTCGGTTAGGTTGAGCTGCGCCCATCCCGCACCCCCGCCCGGCCGCCCATGGGATCGTACACTCGTGGGCGGCCGGGCGGGGGCGCGGGATGCGCAAGCATTGCGGAAAACGCGCTAGCAGCGGCTGGGCAGGGAGGCGACGTGGGCGAAGGTTTGAGGGTGGCGCTGGTGTTCTTGACCCGCCTGCCGGTGGGGCTCGGGCAGCGCCCGCCCAGCCTGGCCGAGGCGAGCCCGTGGTTCGCCGTCGTCGGTGCTCTGCTCGGTCTCGCCGCCGGCCTCCTCTTCGCCGGGCTCAGCTATGCCGGCATGCCCTCCTTTCCCGCCTCGCTCGTGGTGCTCGCGTTCTTGGTCATCGCCACCGGGGCCTTGCACGAGGATGGGCTTGCCGACTGCGCCGATGCGCTCGGACCGCACGACCGCGCCAAGCGCCTGGAGGTGATGCGCGACAGCCGGATCGGCAGTTTCGGCGCCATGGCGCTGATCCTGGTGACGCTTGCCCGCGTCGCGGGTCTCTCCAGCCTATGGCACCCGGCCGATCAAGTCGCGACGCTGGTGGTCGTGCTCGCGTTGTCCCGCGGCCTGCTGGTGCCGACGATGGCGGTCCTCTCCTTTGCCCGCCCCGACGGCCTTGCGGCGCGCAGCGGCCATCCCGACAAGCTGAGCATCGCCCTCGCTTTGGCGATCCCGGCGCTGCTCGCCTTTGCCCTGCTGCCGCCCGACCGTGCGCTGAAGCTCCTGGCCGTCGGTGTTGTGGTGGCGATCGCTTGGGCCTGGTTCGCGCAGCGGGCCTATGGCGGGCAAACCGGCGACGTGCTGGGCGCCCAGCAGCAGTTGGTGGAGGCGGCCTTGCTGTTGAGCCTGACGGTGAAGCCTTAGCTGGTCTCGTGCCAAGGCCGCGTTGACCGGGCTTGGCCGGGTGACTACCGAAATCGATCATGAACGCCCAGCCCATGCCCCGTCTCGGCCGCGTCTACCTCGTCGGTGCCGGCCCTGGTGACCCCGATCTCTTGACCGTCAAGGCGTTACGCTTGCTGCAGACCGTCGACGTCGTGGTGCACGACCGATTGGTCGGGCCGGGCGTGCTGGCCTTGATCCCGCCCGGTGTCGAACGTGTTTTCGCCGGCAAGCAGCGGGCGCACCATCATCTGCGCCAACCGGTGCTCAACGATCTCCTGGTGGAGCGGGCGCGGGCCGGGCAGACGGTGGTGCGGTTGAAGGGGGGCGACCCGTTCGTGTTCGGCCGCGGCGGCGAGGAGTTGGAGGCGCTGCTGCACGCCGGCGTGCCGTTCGAGATCGTGCCGGGCATCACCGCCGCCTTGGGGGCGGCGGCCTATGTCGGCGTGCCCTTGACCCACCGCGACCACAGCCACGCTTTGGTGCTGGCCACGGGCTACGGCCAGGATGGGCCGGCGCTCCACGACTGGAACGCACTGGCGCGCGCCGGGCAGACCTTGTGCCTCTATATGGGCCTGAGCGGCTTGGCCCGGATGCGACAGGAATTGATCGCGGCGGGGATGGCGCCGACCACGCCGGCCTGTGCGGTCGAGAACGCGACCCTGCCGCAGCAGCGGGTGGTGAAGGCGACCTTGCGCGAGCTGCCGGAACGGGCCAGCCGTCTCGATCCGACGAGCCCGGTCTTGGTGATCATCGGCGACGTCGTGGCGCTGCAGGACCGCTATGCCTGGTTCACCACCGCCGGCGCCAGCACGGCCAGTCCGTTTGCGGGCGCAGCACCAAAAGCGCCGGCGGCGGTCAATAAGCGAACTGCTTGAAGAGCGGATCGACCTGCTCGCCCCAGGGACCGGCGTAGAGCGCGAGCTTTTCCTCGGCCGGGCTGCGGCCCGTGGCCTGGATGGCGAGCAGCGGGGTCAGGTATTTGCGCTCGTCGTTGCCATCGAGATCGGCCCGGCCGCGGGTCTGGAGACCTGCCGAGGCCAGCTCCAGCACGGTCTTGGCGACGTCGTTCAGCGTGCCGCCGCGGAACGGGGTCCGCAGCGCCAGGCGAGGGACGTCGCGGCGCAAGTCCTCGCGTTCCGCATGGCTCCAGTCGCGGACCAGGTCCCAGGCTGCGTCCAGCACGCTCCCGTCATAGAGGAGGCCGACCCACAAGGCCGGCAGGGCGCAGATCATGTTCCAAGGGCCGCCGTCGGCGCCGCGCATTTCCAGGTAGCGCTTGAGGCGGACTTCCGGGAACGCCGTGGTCAGGTGGTCTTCCCAGTCCGAGAGCGTCGGCAGCTCGCCCGGCAGGGCCGGCAGCTTGCCGGCCATGAAGTCGCGGAAGGACTGGCCACTGGCGTCGATGTAGCGGCCTTCGCGGTAGACGAAGTACATCGGCACGTCGAGCAGGTAGTCGACGTAGCGCTCGAAGCCGAACCCGTCCTCGAACACGAAAGGCAACATGCCGGCCCGATCCGGGTCGGTGTCCGTCCAAATCTGGCTACGGTAGCTCAAATAACCGTTGGGCTTGCCGTCGGTGAAGGGCGAGTTGGCGAAGAGGGCGGTAGCGACCGGCTGCAGCGCGAGGGCGACACGGTACTTCTTCACCATGTCGGCTTCGCTCTTGAAGTCGAGATTGGTCTGGATGGTGCTGGTTCGGTACATCATATCGAGGCCGAGCGAGCCGCGCTTGGGCATGTAGGCGGTCATGATGCCGTAGCGGCCCTTGGGCATCCGCGGGATCTCCTCGCGGCGCCATTTCGGGTTGAAGCCGATGCCCAACATGCCGATGCCGGCGGGCTCGGTCACCGCCTTGACCTCGGCCAAATGGCGATGCGCTTCCCGGCAGGTGTCGTGCAGCGTGGCCAACGGCGCCCCCGACAGCTCGAACTGACCGCCCGGCTCCAACGTAATGCTGGCCCGCTCGCGGCTGAGCGCGATCGGCAGCCCACCCTCGCTCACCACCTGCCAGCCGAAACGCTCGGCCATCTGCTCCAACAGCCAGCGAATGCCGCCCTCGCCCTGATAGTCGAGGGGCCGCAGGTCGGCATGGTGGAAGGCAAATTTTTCGTGCTCGGTGCCGATGCGAAACGCCGTCTCGGGTTTGACGCCGGCCGCCAGATAATCCACCAGCGCCGCCTTGTCCGCGATCGGCGCCACAGCGCCTCCAGCTGGTGCCATCACCCCCACTCCCCCAAAAAAAACCGACGCCGCCCGCGGCGGCGTCGCGCTGTCCTAATGCCTGGCAACGCTCGCGCCAAGTCAGCGGCATGGCGAGGCGGGGAAGGGCTGGCCCGAAAAACCCGTGCAACCCGATGGCGCGTTTGGCCCGTGGAGGAAGGATCCGCCCGGAGCGTTGTCATGCCCGGCCGGCCGCCCATTGCCGTCGAGGGCCTCGGCGACCTGGACGAAGCGCGTCGCTCGGAATTTGTCATAATACGGGTTATGCACAAGACAACGATTTGAAAAACAACGAAAACAGGTGGAGACAGTTCGTTTTGTAGAATCGTTTTTTTTCGGGCCGTCCAGGGGGTTCCCTAGGTCCAAAGAACGGTGGCGAGCCTAGCACTAATCGGTTCGAAAGCCTAGCTTCTGCCGAGAGCGGTGCGCCAGCGGGCGAGGCGGTCGATCGCTTCGGCCAGGGTCTCGGTGTGCTTGGCGAAGCAGAGGCGGACCAGGCCGGTCGGGGTCTCGTTCTGGTAGAAGGCCGAGAGCGGGATGGTCGCCACGCCGGCCTCGCGGGTCAGCCGCTCGGCAAAGGCCCGGTCGTTGCGGGCCGAATCGAAGCCGCTGACGTCGATGTTGAGAAAATAGGCACCCGAGCACGGCAGGACCGTGAAGCCGGCTCGGGCGAGCCCATCCGCCAAGAAATCGCGCCGCGCCTGCAACTCGGCCCGGAGCGTGTCGAAATAGCGGCTCTCCAGGCCGAGCCCATAGGCGACGGCGCGTTGCAGGGCTGGCGGCGTGGTGAAGGTCAGATATTGGTGGGCGCGGGCGATCGGCTCGATCAGTTGGGCGTCGGCGGTGAGGTAGCCGACCTTCCAGCCCGTCATCGAGAAGGCCTTGCCGGCCGAGCCGATGCGCACCGTGCGCGGCCGCGCCTTGGCGATGCCCAGGAGCGAGGCGTGGCGGGCGCCGTCGAAGGTCAGGTGCTCGTAGACCTCGTCGCACACGGCCACGAGGTCGTGCTCCACCACGAAGTCGGCAAGCCAGTCAAGTTCCGCCGCGGTGAACACCTTGCCGGTGGGGTTCATCGGCGTGTTCAAGACCAGGACGCGGGTGCGGGCGGTGACGGCGGCGGCAAGAGCTGCCCTCGGCAGCGCCCAGTCGGGAGCAATGAGTGGGACCGCCACCACCTTGGCGCCGGCGCGGCGGATGATGGGCGCGTAGGAATCGTAGGCCGGCTCCAGGATGATCGCTTCGTCGCCGGGCTCGAGCAGCGCGAAGAAGGCCGCCGCCAGCGCCTCGGTGGCCCCCGAGGTGACGATCACCTCCCGCTGCCAGTCCGCCTCGAGGCCGAAGCAGCGCTGGCCATTCAGGGCAACGGCGCGGCGCAGTTCGGGCAGCCCGCGCATTGGGGGATATTGGTGCGGTCCCTCGCGGAGTGCTCGGGCCGCCGCCTCGACCACGTCGTCGGGCTCCAGGCCTTCGGGAAAGCCCTGGCCCAGATTGACCGCGCCCTGCGCCGCGGCCAGCTCTGACATCGCCTCGAACACCGTAATCCCGAGCGCGCCGAAAATGCTGTTGGTCATGCGGGTTCGATCCGTTGGGCAGTTGGCTCTGAACGGCACGCGGCCGCCGAGTTGGTCGGGTTTGGTCGATCGTTCGGCCCGACGGTCTAGAGGATTCTCGTGGCGGATTGAATCGGTTTGGGTTCCACGATCATGGTTGGTGAGCACGCGAACTCGGTCAAGGGGACGGCGGCCAGCCGCAGATCCCGAGGCCGAGCCGCCGCTGTCGGGATTGGAAGGTGCTCCTGCGGGGCGGTGTCAAGGCCCGCGCGACGCGCCCGCGCACGGCTCGCATGGTCCCAAAGCGTCGGTTGTCCAACTTCAACTCATGGTTAATTTTACGCGTCTCGAGGTGTGCTTGCGCACCCGTTTTGCCAGGACCTGCGCCATGGCCAGCCAGCCCGCCCTCGCCGCCTCGACGCCTGCCAGCGGCACGCGTCCGCCGGCGAAAACCGGTCAGCCTGCCCCGGTCGATCGTTCGCTCCGGCGTGGCGACACCCTGGCCATGGGTGCGCCCCTCACTGCCGCCTTCATCGGCCTGTTGTTGCTACGCACCAACGCCCTTGCAAGCGACGAGAAGCCCGCCGAGACCAGTGGGGAGGCGGCCGCTGCGGGCCTGCGGGACCAGCCCGACGCCGGTGGAGGGGCGTTAACGCAGGCGATCGCGACCTCCCCGGACGGCACCACGGCGACGCGCGCCGATGGCGTCGGCGACGTGGTGTTCGACCAGCCGGGCACGAGTGGCAGCGCCTTGTTCATCGCCGACGGCGGCGAAGTGGTCGCCGCCGACCTCGACGCGGTCACTCTAACGACGCCGATCGCGCCGAGCGCGGTCGAGACCGGTGACATCAATTTGAGCTTGGCGGGCGAGGCCGCCTGGACCGACTACACGCTGGCCGACCCGGCGAGTGAGATTACCGATGGCGAGGAACATATTTGGTGGAACAATCCCACCGGTGAATGGATCGACGGCAAAGACTTGCCCAGCAACGTTATCGTTGGCACCGATGGAGATGACGTGCTAATTGGCACAGATGAAGACAACATCATCTATGGCCTTGCTGGCGACGATTACATAATTACACGGGCCGGCAATAACATTGTCTTTGCAGGACCCGGCAATGACATTATTTTTGTCATTGACCAGAGCATCATTACTAAAGTCTACGGCAATAATCAATTGTTCGGGGAGGCTGGCTACGACCGCATTTTCGGCGGGCCAGGCAACGACACCCTGGATGGTGGCGAGGGCTGGAACTGGCTCTACGGCGAGCGCGGCGACGACCGCTACCTCATCGATGCCAAAGTCGCCGGCTTCGACTTCATCACCGACCCCTACGGCTTCAACAGTCTGGTGCTCATCAATGCGGACGAGCACGAATTCACCTTTCATTGGCTGCAGCCGCCCGACGGCATCCCCACCAAGCCCACGCTGCTGGTCGCGGTCGACGGGGTCGGCCGGGCTTTGGTCGTCGACTACGACCTCGTCACCACGCATTTCCGCCTGGAGATCGACGGCGTCCACTACCGGATTCCCGACGGCAAGGGCGGCTACCTCAACCACGCCCCCGCGGCGCAAACCACGCTCGACGTGGTGACGGGGCGCGAGTTGGAGAGCTTCGCGTACCAACTGCCGGCTGACCTGTTCCGCGACATCGACCCGGGCGACCGCTTCACCCTCTCCTTGGCGACCAGAAGCGGCGAGCCCGTGCCGGCCTGGCTCAAATTCGACCCGACCACCGGCCGCCTTTCTGGCCAACCCGGGTTCGGTGACCAGGGCACCCTCGACCTCGTCGTCCGCGCCACCGATAGCGGCGGCGCCGTCGGTGAAACGCCTTTGGTGCTCCACGTCTTCGATGGCAACCGGCCGCCCGAGATCGGCAAGGCCCTCGACGATCACGTCGTCACCCCCGGCGATGCCTTCACCTGGCAACTCCCGCAGAACGCCTTTCTCGATCCCGACATGCAATATGGCGACAGCCTGCGCTTCGAGGTTGCGGGCCTGCCGCACTGGCTGGCGTTCGACTGGAACACGCAGACGTTCTTCACCCGGGGCGAGCTGATCCCGCGTGAAGCGGGCGAGGCCAACCACACCATCACCGTGCGCGCCATCGACAGCCATGGGGCGTGGGTCGAAAACACCTTTACCATCGAGGTGCTCCCGGCTCCGAACGCGCCGCCGGAGGCGACGACGACGGAGAGCTACGCCAACCTCGTCGTCGGCGAACTCACCACGCAGAGCTGGGTGTTGCCGCTGGATGTCTTCGCCGACCCCGACGGCGATGCGTTCACGCTCATCGTCAGCCTCGCCAACGACCAGGCCTTGCCCGATTGGCTGAGCTTCGATGCCACGACCAACACCCTGACGGCCGCACCCGGTGTCGCGCAGGCCGACCTGGGCGAGCTGACGCTCTGGGTCCGCGCCCATGACGGCGAACTCACCAGCACCACGCCCGCCACCTTCACCCTCACCGTCGAGGCGCTGCCGCCGTTCATCGACGGGCTGGAGGACGCGCGGATCGACCAGGACGCGCCGCTGGCCCTGCAGCTCACGGGCAATTTCGGGGCTTTCACGGGCGTGACCTTGGCAGCGGCCATGCTGGACGGCGACCCGTGGCCCGGCTGGCTCAGCTTCGACGCCACGACCGGCCTCTTCTCCGGCACCCCCGGCAACGCCGACGTCGGCACCTACGAGATCGCCGTCACCTATGCGTCCGACGCCGGCCACGCCGGGACGCTGACGTTCCAACTCGCCGTCGACAACGTCAACGATGCCCCCTTCGTCGTCGAAGGGGTGAGCCTCGACACGGCGATCACGGGCGGCGACGCGTTCGTCATCGACACGCGGCAGGCGTTCGACGATCCGGACTTCATCCACGGCGATTGGCTCACCTACAGCTTCCGGGCGGCGGAAGGGCTGCATCTTCCGCATTGGTTCCCCCAGTTCAGCGCGTCCAACGGCATCGTCCAAGCGACGGCCGGCAAGCAGTTCACCAACGAGAGCTACAGCGTCGTCGTGCGGGCGACCGATCAATCCGGGGAATGGGCCGAGACGACGTTCACTCTCGACGTTGCCGGCGTGAACACGGCGCCGGAACAGTTGTTCTTCCCCGACGCTCCGAGCACACCGCAGGGCCAAGCGCTGCACTGGAGCGTCGACCTCGGCTGGATGTTCCATGACCCGGATCTGGAACATGGCGACGTCTTGACGTTCGGTGCTGCGGCCGCCGACGGTTGGACTTGGCCCGCTTGGTTGAGCTTCGATGCCACCACCGGCCTGTTCAGCGGCACGCCCGGCAACGCCGACGTGGGTGCCCACCACGTCGTCATCACCGCCACCGACTTGGCCGGCACCAGCGCCACCAGCGCGCCCCTCACCTTCCACGTCGCCAACGTCAACGACGCGCCGTTCGTGCAGCGCGAAGTTCCGACGCAGACCGTCGAGGGCGGCGTCGAGCATTCGTTCTTTCTGCCCGCCGGCGCCGACGGCAACGCTGCCCGCTACATCTTCGACGACCCGGACTTCATCCACGCGCACTGGAACGAAAGGCTCACGCTGAGCGTGCAGAACGCGCCGGCTTGGCTCGACTTCAATCACCATATGGGCCTCCTCACCGTCGCCGCCGACGCCCCCGTCGGCAGCCACGAGATCACGCTCCGCGCCACCGACAGCCGCGGCGCCCGGGCCGAGACCACCTTCACGATCGAGATAGGCGCACCGAACGCGCCGCCGGAGGCGACGACACCCGAGAGCTACGCCGACCTCGTCGTCGGCGAACTCACCACGCAGAGCTGGGTGTTGCCGCTGGATGTCTTCGCCGACCCCGACGGCGATGCGTTCACGCTCATCGTCAGCCTCGCCAACGACCAGGCCTTGCCCGATTGGCTGAGCTTCGATGCCACGACCAACACCCTGACGGCCGCACCCGGTGTCGCGCAGGCCGACCTGGGCGAGCTGACGCTCTGGGTCCGCGCCCATGACGGCGAACTCACCAGCACCACGCCCGCCACCTTCACCCTCACCGTCGAGGCGCTGCCGCCGTTCATCGACGGGCTGGAGGACGCGCGGATCGACCAGGACGCGCCGCTGGCCCTGCAGCTCACGGGCAATTTCGGGGCTTTCACGGGCGTGACCTTGGCAGCGGCCATGCTGGACGGCGACCCGTGGCCCGGCTGGCTCAGCTTCGACGCCACGACCGGCCTCTTCTCCGGCACCCCCGGCAACGCCGACGTCGGCACCTACGAGATCGCCGTCACCTACGCGTCCGATGAAGGCCACGCCGGGACGCTGACGTTCCAGCTCGCCGTCGACAACGTCAACGACGCCCCCTTCGTCGCTGGGTCCATGCCAGATCAAGACTTGGTGGCCGGTTCGGGTGCGTATTTTGCTCTCCCGAGCGGGCTGTTCGACGACCCGGACTTTCTGCATCCGCACTGGAACGAGAGCTTGACGCTGACGGCCTCTGGCCTGCCGAACTGGCTCTCGTTCAACCCGGCAACGGGTGCGTTCGTGACGATGCTGGACGGTCCCCCATTGGCGGCAGTCGGCGAGACCCACGAGATTACCCTCCGCGCCACCGATAGCCACGGCGCCTCGGCCGAGACCACGTTCTCGTTGAACGTGCTGCCTTCCGGCAACTCCGCACCGATCGCCGCCGAAGACTTGGCGGATCAGTCGGTGACGGTCGACACGCCGTGGGTCATGGCACTGCCGGCAGGGTTGTTCGTCGATCCAGAGGGCGATCGGTTCGAATTGACCGTGACGGTCGATGGCGGCCCGCGGCCGGCTTGGCTCCATTTCGACCGGGACACGGAAACGCTGATCGGCCAACCGCCCGAACCCGGCGCCTTCGTGGTGCAGGTCGTTGCCACCGACAGCCACGGTGCGGTGAGTGCGCCGATCAGCTTCAGGCTGACGGTGAACGACCCGATCCCGGAAAACACCCCGCCCGAGGTCGACCACGGCGCGGCGCTGCCGGCGGCGACGGCGGGTGCCCTTTGGTCGCTCGACCTCAACGGCCTCTTCAGCGACCCCGACGGCGACGCGCTGGCGTTCACCGTGACCGTCGACGGCCAAAACCTGGCCGACGTTGCTTGGCTGAGCCTTGGCGCCGACGGCATCCTTTCGGGCACGCCACCCGACGCCGCCGACCACCACCTCACCGTTACCGCCGACGACGGCCGCGGCGGCACGGTCAGCCACGACTGGTCGCTCGCCGTCGCGCCGGCCGACCTCCCCGACGACCCGGCGCCGGGATGGGAACCACCGGTGTTCGATGACTTCACGCATCCGATCACCTTCAACGCCAATGGCACCCCATCCAATGTCAATTTCGGTGGATCGCCGACCCACCTCATCTCGTCGTCGCTCGCCAGCATCTTCGAGCCGCACCGCGATTTCTACTTCCACAATTGGCACAGCATTCCACATTACGAGCACGGCGACTACGGGACCATGATGTTCCAAGACGCCTACACGCCGCTGAGGGCTGTTATTGGTGGCAACTACAAGGCAGCCGTTTTCACCCGTGATGACGACAGCATCATCTACGGCAATCAGCACGACATGTTCATCCACGGCGGTGCCGGCAACGACATCCTGTGGGGCGGTACGGCCGGCAACAACGTGCTCGTGGGCAATGCCGGCAACGACGTCCTCATAGGCGGTGCCGGCAACGACCTGCTGGTGGGCGGCAGCGGCTACAACGTGCTCTATGGCGGGCTCGGCGACGACCGCTACCTGATCGGCCTGCACGAAGACGGCAGCGCCTTCGACACCATCTACGACCATGACGGGCTGAACACGCTGGAGTTCGACGGCGTGGCGATGAGCCAGCTCGCCTTCGGCATGTCCGGGGCGGACGCCGTCATCGCCGTCGACGGTGCCGCCCGGGTGCGCATCGTCGCCGACCAGGACGGCGGGCTCGGCGACTTCACGGTCGAGACCACCGACGGCAGCCAGTCGCTTGCCGCCTTGCTCGGCGCCGTGCAGGAGCATCAGGCCAGCGCCGCCGCCGAACCGCTCTTCGCCGAAGCGGCTGGCGACGACCTCCTCGCCCCCTTCATGGCGACGGCACTCGAAGCCGACGTCAACACCGGGCCGGAGGACGTGCTCGCCGGCTACCTCGACCAACCCGACGCCATCGCGCCCACATCGAGCGCGAGCGCCACTTTCCTGGCCGAAACCGGCCTCGCCAGCGGCTACCTGTTCCCGGATGACCTTTCGAGCACCAGTGAGGCCGCCGCTGCGGGTCTCGCCTCCAAACCCTATCACCAGGATGAAAACCCCTACGGTTGAACCGAGCGGGCTGGCAGTCGGCGCGGCTAG
>RECO01000146.1 GCA_007694015.1 Geminicoccaceae bacterium | reverse complement strand
GCCGCTACGGCTTCCACGCCACGCTCAAGGCACCGTTTCGTTTGGCCGACGGCACCACGATCGATCTCCTGCACCAGTCCGTGCGGGCCTTCGCGGCGTCGAGGCCGGCCTTCACCATCCAGCCGGAGGTAACCAGCCTCCAGCGCTTCATCGCCGTCACCGCCAAACCACCGACCGAACTCCTGGACGCCTTCGCCGCGGATGTCGTGCGCGCCTTCGAGCCCTTCCGCGCACCCTTGACCGCCGCCGAGATGGCGCGCCGCCAGCCCGAAACGAAGACCGAGCGGCAACGGGCGCACCTCCAGACCTGGGGCTATCCCTACGTCATGGAGGACTTCTGGTTCCACATGACGCTGACCGACCGCCTCGCCGGCGCCGAGCACGACCACCTGCTCGCCCATCTCCAGGCGGCGATGCAACACCTGCTCGCCGCCCCGCTCGTGGTCGACCGCTTGGCGGTGTTCGAGGAGCCGGCAGCGGGCCAGCCCTTTCGGATCAGCGCCGCCTACGAGCTGCGTGGCGAGAGCTGGGCGTGAGGCGGTACGGCTTTGTGGGTTGAGGTGTTCGAGCAGTGGCGCGACCTGGAGCGAGCATGATCCTGACGGGACGGACGGCCATCGTCACCGGAGCGGCTTCCGGCATCGGCCGGGCGATTGCGGTGCGCTTTGCAGGAGCCGGTGCCCGGGTCATCGTGGCGGACGTCACCGAGACACCGCGCGAGGGCGGGGCACCGACGGCGGCGGTGATCGGCGAAGCAGGCGGCGAGGCTTGGTTTCGCCCTTGTGACGTCACCCGCTGGGAGGCGATCGACGCCGTGGTCGGCGAGACCGTCCAGCGCTTCGGCCGGCTCGACGTCATGGTCAACAACGCCATGGTCACGAGCTTTCAGCCGGCCCCCCTCTTGGCGTGCAGCGAGGAACAGTGGCGGCGGACGTTGGACGTCAACCTTACCGGCGTCTTCTTCGGCTGCAAACGGGCAGTCCAGCAGATGCGCAGCCAGGAACCACTGGGCGAGGTGCGGGGGCGGATCATCAACCTCGCCTCGCAGTTCGGCTTCGTCGCCCCGCCCGGCAACTGCGCCTATGCGGTGAGCAAGGCGGCGATCGTGCAGCTCACACGGAGCGTCGCCAAGGACTATGCGGCCGAGCTGATCGTTTGCAACGGCATCGCCCCCGGCAAGGTGATGACCGGCAAGGGCGGCCAGCCCGAGCTGCCGGAGGTGGTGGCGTTTTCCCAAAGCCGCACGCCCTGGCCGCGGCTAGGGCGGCCCGGCGACATCGCCGCCGCCGCGCTCTTCCTCGCCTCCGACGACGCCAGCTTCATCCAGGGCGAGACGCTGGCGGTCGACGGCGGCTGGCTCGCCGCGTGAACGACCGCGCCGCCACCCGCGCCCGCTGGGTCCTCGAGCCCGACATGGTCTTCCTCAACCACGGCTCCTTCGGCGCCACGCCCAAGGCCGTCCTGGCGGCGCAGGATCGCTGGCGGCAACGCCTGGAGGCGCAGCCCTGCCGCTTCGTGGCGCGCGAGCAGAAAGCGCTGATCCGCGAGGCCGCAGACGCGTTGGCGGCGTTCTTGGGCGTGCGCGGTGACGATCTGGTGTTCGTCGACAACGCCACCGCCGGCATGAACGCGGTCCTCCGCTCGCTCGCCTTCGCAAGCGGCGACGAGGTGGTGGTGACCGACCATCTCTATCCGGCCGTCCGCAACACGCTGCACCACGTCCTCGCCGGCACCGGCGCCAGCCTGCGCACGGTCGAACTGGGGCTGCCGGTCCGGAGCGCCGACGCCATCACCGAGGCGGTCGTGGCCGCCCTCACACCGCGCACCCGCTTCGTGGTGCTCGACCACGTCGCCTCGCCGAGCGCCCTCGTCTTGCCGGTGCAGGAGATCGCCACCGCGTGCCGGGCCAAGGGCGTGCCAGTGGTGGTCGACGGCGCGCACGGGCCGGGGCTGGTCGACCTCGACGTGGCGGCACTGGAGGTCGCGGCCTATGTCGGCAACCTCCACAAATGGCTCTGCGCGCCCAAGGGAGCCGGCTTTCTCTGGGCGGCACCCGAGCTGCAGATGCAGCTGCATCCGCCCGTGATCAGCCATGCCTATGGCGAGGGCTTCACCGCCGAGTTCGACATGGTCGGCACCCGCGACGTTTCGGCGTGGCTGGCGGTTCCCGACGCCCTGGCGTTCCACGCCGAACTCGGCGGGCCGGAACTCCGCCGCCGCAACCGCAGCATCGCCCTGACCGGCGCCCAACGCTTGGCCGCACGCCTCGGCACCTTGACGGGTGGGCCGGATGCGCTGTTCGCCGCCATGGTGACGGTGCGCCTGCCATGGCCGGGTGCGGTCGACCGCGCTCGAGCGGAGGCGTTGAAGGCCCGGCTTTGGGGGGCGGCACGGATCGAGGCCCAGATCTACGCCTTTGCCGAAGCGCTCTGGCTCAGGCTCTCGATCCACGCCTACAACGACCTGGACGACGTCGAACAACTCGGCGCGGCGTTGGTCGAACTCTTGCAGCAAAGGAACTGAGCGATGCGGGTGATGGTGGTCGGCGGGGCCGGCTTCGTCGGGCTCAACCTCGTCGAGGCGCTGTTGGCGGCGGGCCACACGGTGGTCGTCTTCGACCGGCAACCGCCGCTGGAGGCCGCCAGCTTTGCCCGTGCGGCCGAGCTGGTGCTGGGCGACGTGACCGATGCCATGAGCGTGGCCGCCGCCGCGGCGGGCGTCGATGCGGTGGTCAACGGGGCGGCGATCACCGCCGGCCCGCAGACCGAGGCGGCCGATCCCAAACGCATCCTCGAGGTCAATCTTTTGGGCTTCGTCAACCTGCTGCAGGCGGCCCGGGCGGCGGGTGTGCGCCGCGTGGTGAACCTCAGTTCCGGCAGCGCCTATGGCGATGCCGCCTTCGGCGCCGACCCGCTCGACGAAGCGGCCACCGCCCCGGATCCCAAGACCTTCTACGCGCTGAGCAAATTCGCCACCGAGCGGGTCGGCGCGCGGCTCGCCGCGCTGTGGGGCCTGGACGTGCGCAGCCTCCGTCTGTCCTCGGTGTTCGGCCCGTGGGAGCACGAAACCGGCGTGCGTGACACGCTCAGCCCGCCCTTTCAGGTGGTGCAGGCGCTCTTGCGCGGCGAACCCGTGCTCCTGGAGCGGGCCGACACGCGCGATTGGCTCTATGCACCGGACGTCGCCCGCGCCGTCCTGGCGCTGCTCGAAGCCCCCACACCTGCGCACGACCTCTACAACGTCAGCCTCGGCGAGGCCTACGCGCTGGAGGCCTGGGCCGAGCGCGTCGCGACACAGCTTGGCGGCGGGCCCGTGCGGGTCGCAGCGCCCGGCGAAACGCCCAACGTCGTCACCCACCTGCCGCGCCCGCGCCGGGCCATGACCACCGGGCGGCTCCGGGCCGATCTCGGTATCGAGGCCCAATTCGGCTTGGCCGCCTCGGCCGACCATTACGCCGCCTGGGCCAAGGCACACCCGACCGTCCTGCTCAAAGCGGGAGCGGACGGCCGCCACTGAGCGATCGCCGGAGGGCTGCCGGTCATGCAGCCCTGCCAATTATCTTTGGCCGGTTGATCAAAATTTAGTAGGTGCTACATCTCTCCCGCGATACGGGATGGGAGCCGACCAGGCGCGCTGGCAGCCACGAGCCGCGTGCCGGCATCGCGGCCCCTGGACGATCGCAGCCGAGGAGGGATGCATGCACCGAGCGAGCTTGAAAACCCATCTGCTGGCGGCCGGCGCGGCTTTGGCCCTGGTCACGCCCGCCCTGGCCACGCCCACCCTGGCCAGCGAGCCGCCGCTCCGCGTCTTGGCGACCGTCGGCATGATCGCCGACGTGGCGCAGAACGTCGCCGGCGATTGTGCCCAGGTGACGGCGCTGCTCGGTCCGGGGGTCGATCCGCATTACTATTCGGCGACGCCGCAGGACGTAAACGCCATCGCCGCCGCGGAGCTGATCTTCTACGTCGACCGCGCGCTGGAAGAGCGGCTGGCCGACGTCTTGCAGCGCTTTCGCGAGCGCACCCCCACCGTTGGGCTATTGGCGACGACGTTCGCCGCCCCGGACCTCCTCGACGACCCCGACGAGCCGGGCGTCGTCGACCCCCATCTATGGATGGACGTGAGCCGCTGGGCGCGCACGGCTCCGGTCATTGCCGAGGCCATCGCCGAACTTCGCCCACACTGCGCCGCCATGATGGCGGCCAATGTCGAGGCCCTGACCGTCCAGTTCACAGCGCTGCACGGTTGGGTCGGCGAGGCCATCGCCTCGATCCCGGAGGGGCAGCGCTTGCTGGTCACCGCCCATGACGCCTTCGAGTATTTTTCGAACGCCTACGGCATCGAGGCGAGCGAGGCGATCGAGGGCATCTCGACCGCGACCGAGGCCAGCATCGCCGACATCCGCGAGGTGGCCGCCTTCGTCGTCGAGCGCGCGGTGCCCGCGGTCTTCGTCGAAAGCACGATCAGCCCCCGCACCATCGAAGCCCTGGTGGCCGAGGTCCGGCGTCGGGGCCATGACGTGGTGATCGGCGGCGAGCTCTTTTCCGATGCCATGGGCGACGCCGGCACGCCCGAGGGCACCTATATCGGCATGATCAGGGCCAACACGGTCACCATCACCGAAGCGCTCGGCGGCACCGTGCCCGACTGGCCCCTGGCCCTCCACGGCTGGGCCGATGCCTGGGGCGTCGCGCCCTGATCGCCCCGGCACCGGCAGAACCGAAGCCTGGTGCTGGGCGCGGCGCGTCTTCATCGCCCGCGCCCAGCACCTTACATGAATGGCCATGTCCGACGAACCCCTGCACGAACCGCAACAGGCGCTCCACGTCGAGGATCTGACGGTCACCTACGGTGGCACGCCGGCCCTTTGGGACATCGACCTCGACATTCCGCCGGGCGTCATGTGCGCCATCGTCGGGCCGAACGGGGCGGGCAAGTCGACGTTGCTCAAGGCAGCGCTGGGGCTGGTTCGCCCGGTCGCCGGGCATGTCCGCTTCCTCGGCCGCCCGGTCCGGGCCATGCGCGGCCTGATCGGCTACGTACCGCAGCGCCACAGCGTGGACTGGGATTTCCCCACCTCCGTCTTGGACGTGGTGGCGATGGGCCTCTACCGGCGCATCGGCTGGTTCCGCCGGCCCGGTGCCGCCGACCTCGAGCGGGCGCTGGCCGCGCTGGCCGAGGTCGGGATGCAGGACTACGCCCAGCGCCAGATCAGCCAACTCTCCGGCGGGCAGCAACAGCGCGTCTTCATCGCCCGCGCCCTCGTCCAGAACGCGCCGATCCTGATCCTGGACGAACCCCTGGCCGGGGTGGATGCCGCCACCGAGGAGATCATCATCAACCTCTTGAAGCGGCTACGCGACGAGCGGCGGACGGTGATCGTGGTGCATCACGATCTGACCACGGTGCAGAGCTATTTCGACTGGCTCGTCATGCTCAACGTCCGCATCGTCGCCCAGGGGCCTATGGCCGCGGTCTACACGCCCGACAACCTGCGCACCGCCTATGGCCGGCAACTGGCGATGATCGCCACCCCGGCCGCTGAAACGCCGCCATGACGGCGCTGTTCGACCTGCTCTCCAGCGGCATCGTGCAGACCGTCATGCTCGGCGCGGCCATGCTCGGTGCCATCAGCGGCATGCTCGGCGCCTTCGCCGTGTTGCGCCGGCAAAGCCTGTTGGGCGACACCTTGGCCCATGCCGCCTTGCCGGGGGTGTGCTTGGGTTTCCTCGTCGCCGGCGCACGCGACTTGGGCAGCATCCTTTTCGGCGCCTTCGCGACCGGTGCCTTGGCGGCGCTTGCCGTGATGCTGATCGTGCGCCGTACGACCCTCAAGACCGATGCCGCCCTCGGCGTCGTTTTGAGCGTGTTCTTCGGGGTGGGCGTCGTTCTCTTGACCTACCTGCAAGCGCAGGGCGGGGCGGCCAGTGCCGGGCTCGCCACGTTTCTCTTCGGCCAGGCTGCCGCCATCCTGCCGAGCGACCTCTGGATCATCGGTGGCATCGGCCTTGCCGCCCTGGCGCTGGTGCTGGCGTTTTGGAAAGAGTTCGAACTCGTGAGCTTCGATCCCGACTTCGCCCGCGCCCAGGGCCTGCCGGTGACCCTCTTGGAGGCCTTGCTCACCATCATGGTGGCGTTCGCCATCGTCGCCGGGCTGCAACTGGTGGGCGTCGTCTTGATGGTGGCGCTGTTGATCGCCCCGGCGGCGGCGGCCCGCCAGTGGACCCGCTCGCTCGCCGGGATGGTGGCGTTGTCGAGCCTGATCGGTGCGGCCTCGGGTGTGGCGGGCGCGTTGATCAGCGCGTCGGCCCGCGGGCTCGCCACGGGCCCGCTGGTGGTGCTGATCGCCACCTCCGTCGTCGTCCTGTCGCTGCTCCTTGCCCCCGGTCGCGGGCTCGTCTGGCAGGCGATCCGGGCCCGCCAAGCGCGCGCCCGGATCAGCGACGGCCGCGTGCTCGCAACCCTGCACGGTCTCGCCGAGGCGCATCGCGACGCTGGCTATCCGGCGGAAAAGGGGATGCTGGAGACGGCCCTCGGCGCCATGCCGCCCGCTGCCCGCATCGCGTCTCTGGAGCGGCGCGGCTTGATCCGCCCCGTCAGCCACCCGCCCGAGACCACGCCGCACTGGGAAATGACCGAGGCCGGCCACGCCGAAGCGGCCGCATTGGCGGGCGAGGCCGCCGGCTCAACGCGGGACGAGCGGCCATGATCCTGGCCTTCTTCGATTCGATCCCGGCGATGATCCTCTTGACCGGCATTCTGGTGGGGGTGTCGGCAGCGC
Source organism: Geminicoccaceae bacterium (assembly GCA_007694015.1). Taxonomy (GTDB): domain Bacteria; phylum Pseudomonadota; class Alphaproteobacteria; order Geminicoccales; family Geminicoccaceae; genus RECO01. The sequence goes on along the minus strand of RECO01000146.1, from coordinate 20,612 downwards.
TGCTGGGCTCGTTTTTGGTCTTGCGCGGCAATGCCATGCTGACCGATGCGATCAGCCACTCCATCGTCTTTGGCATCGTCGCCGTCTGGCTCTTGACCCGGCACACCGCCGGACCGGTCCAGGTGCTCGGCGCGGCCATGACCGGTGTGTTCACCGTCGTCTTGTCGGAACTCCTCGCACGCTCCCGGCTGGTCAAGATGGACGCCGCCATCGGCCTCGTCTTTCCCGCCCTCTTTGCCGCCGGTGTGTTGTTGATCTCGCTCTACGCCCGCAACATCCACCTGCACGTGGAGACGGTGCTGTTGGGCGAGATCGGCTTCGTCTGGCTGCACACCGTCACGCTCGGCGGCGTGCGCGTGCCGGTGGCGGTGCTCACCCTTGCCGTCGTGCTCGCGGTCAACCTCGCCTTCGTCCTGATCCTGTGGAAAGAGCTGAAGCTCGCCACGTTCGACCCCGGTCTCGCGGCGGCCCTCGGCTTTGTGCCGGGGGTGCTGCACTATGCGGTCCTCACCTTGACCAGCGTCACGGCGGTGGCGGCGTTCGACGCCGTCGGCGCCATCCTCTTCATCGCCTTCGTCATCGTGCCGCCGGCCACGGCCTATCTGCTCACCCGGCGGCTGTGGCTCATGGTGCTGTTGGCGGTGGTCCTGTCGATCGCCGCCTGCGTTGCCGGCTATCTCCTGGCGGTGCGCTGGAACGTGTCGATCGCCGGCATGATGGCGAGCATGACCGGCGTCGGCTTCGTGCTGGCGCTGTTGTTCGCGCCCGGCCGCGGGCTCCTGGCGCAGGCGCTGCGCTACCGCACCGAGCGGCTCGACCACGACTGCCGCACCCTCGTCGCCCACCTCTTCACCCACGAGAACACGCCGGCGATGGCCGAGGAGAACACCCGCCAGGCCCTGGTCGATCACTTGCGCTGGCCCGAAGCCCGCGCCCGTGCTGCCATCCTGCGCGCCCATGACCGCGGCTTGATCGCGCGCCAAGCGGGCCTGCTGGTCCTGCGGCCGAAGGGCACGGCCGAAGCCCAGGCCATCTTCGGCCGCGACGGTGGCCGGCGGTGATGACGGGGCCGGGCGGCGGGGCTAGCATCGCTCGACCGTTCGACGTCGGGTGAGGAGCGATGGCTGCGCGACGACCGCATTTGGTGGACCCTGCACTGCAGGCGGCCTCGTTCGACCGCATCCGCACCGATCACCGCAGCGAGATCGCCGAGGACTACGTCGAGCTGATCGCCGACCTGATCGCCGCCAAGGGCGAAGCCCGCGCCGTCGACCTCGCCGACCGGCTGGGCGTGAGCCACGCCACGGTCAACAACACCGTGAGCCGGCTGGTCCGCGACGGCCTGGTCGCAACCGAGCCCTACCGCTCGATCTTCCTCACCGAGAGCGGCCGCGAGCTGGCGGAGATGGCCAAGCGCCGGCACAAGCTGGTGGTCGATTTTCTGGAGGCGATCGGGGTGCCGGCGGCGATCGCGCACCAGGACGCCGAAGGCATCGAGCACCACGTCAGCGACGAAACGCTCGGCTGCATGGAGCAGTTCCTCGCGGACCGCGGCCCGGCCTAACTCGACCGGGTTTGCTCGAGTGGCGGTCCAGCCCTCGACGACGAGAACGCTCGAGCGTGAAGGTGCGGGGCGTGGCTGCCACGTGCGCGTTGGGCGAAACGATGGCGCGGCCTGCCAGCACGCGGCGCCATCGTTTCGCCCTTGGGTTCCCAAGGTGGGCCAACTGCCCCCCTGGCCTCACTCGACCCGTCCTCAGTGCGTGGCGAGGGCCTTGGCCTGCTCGACCCAGCCTTCGCGGGCGAAGCGGCCGCTGAAGCCGAGCTTTTGCTCCAGCTCGTCGATCTCGCGCTCCGTCAGGCTGGCGAGCTTTTGGAAGCTGGTGATGCCGTGATCGGCCAGGGTCTGGGCGAATTTCGGGCCGATGCCCTTGATCGCCGTAAGGTCGTCGACCTGGGCGGCTTCGGCGGCGGCGATGGTTTCCTTCACCTTTTCGATCTGCTGCTCGACCAGGCTCACGACCTCGGCCATCGGCTGCGCGACGGGGGCGGCCGCCGCCTTGGGCGCCGGCGCCGGCTTCACCTCGGCCTTGGCTGCGGGCTTGGCCGCGGACGCCGCTTCCGGCTTCGCCGCCCGCATCCACCGGTCGACCGTGCGCTGCACGAAGCTTTGCTGCAGGGCGAAAAACGCCATCGGGTCACGGCAGGACATCGCCGCCATCGACGTCTGCATGGCATCCGCCTGTTGCTCTTGCAGCAGCGAAACCCATTTGCCGGGGGCGATCATTGCGGTGGGAAGGTCCTTCATGGGCAGGCTCGCGAGGAACGGGTTTTTCACCGGAATGCCTCCAGCATTTTGTTGCGGTGCAGCATTTTTAGCACGAACGCAATTGCCTTGAAAAGTCCGCCAAGATCGCGCGTTGGTCGAACCGGCGCGGATCACGCCAGGGCTTCGATCTCGTCGCCAAGTTCGAGCCAGCGTTGTTCCAGCCGCGCGATCTTTGCTTCGATCAGAGCCAACTCCTGCGCCGTGGCCGCGGCCTTGCCGGCGTCGGCGAAGGTGGCGGCATCGCCCATCAGGCCTGCAAGCTTGGCCTTTTGCCGCTCCAGCCGCTCCAGGTCCTTTTCCACCTCCCTGAGTTGCTGACGCAAGGGAGCGAGCCTCTGGCGCCGTTCGACGGGATCGAGGCGTGGGGTGGGCGGGGCCTTGGTGACCGGCGCGCTCACGGCGTCCCCCTGGCGCAAGAGCTTGCGGTAGTCCTGGAGGTCGCCTTCGAAGCGGCGGACATGCCCGTCCTTGACCAGCCAGAGCTGCTCGGCGGTCATCTCCAACAGTTGGATGTCGTGGCTGACCAGGACCACCGCACCCGGAAAATCGTTCAGCGCTTGGACCAGCGCTTGCCGGCTGTCGATGTCGAGGTGGTTGGTCGGCTCGTCGAGGATCAGCAATTGCGGGGCGGGGACGCACAAGAGGCACAAGGCGAGCCGGGCCTTTTCGCCGCCGGAAAGCTGGCCTGCCGGCGTCTCGCATTTCTCGGGCCCGAGGCCGAAGCGGGCGAGTTCGGCGCGCAGTTGCTGTTCGCGCGCCTCGGGCCTGGCACGCCGCAAATGGTCGAGCGCGCTGTCAGGCGGCGCCAGGTCCTCGATCTGATGCTGGGCGAAGAAGCCGACGCGAAGGTCGCGGGCGCGCACCACCTCGCCGGCCATTGGCTGCAGGCGGCCGGCGAGGAGCTTGGCGAAGGTCGACTTGCCGTTGCCGTTGGCGCCGAGCAGCGCGATGCGGTCGTCGGGGTCGAGGCGGAGGTCCAGACGCTGCAGGATCGGCTGCTCGTCATAGCCTACGGCCGCATCGTTCAGGGTGATCATCGGGGGCGGCAGCGCCGTCGGCTCTGGCAGGTTGAAGATCACCTCGGGTTCGGGCGGGCGCAAGGCCACCTCGCCCAACCGCTCGATCATCTTGAGCCGGCTTTGCGCCTGGCGGGCCTTGGAGGCCTTGTAGCGGAAGCGGTCGACGAAGGCCTGGAGGTGCGCCTTTTGCGCCGCCACCTTGTCGGCCTGCTTTTGCAACAGTTCCGCCTGTTCGGCGCGCTTTTTCTCGAACGCGTCGTAATTGCCCTTGTAGAGCTTCAAGTCGCGCTGACCGAGGTGGATGATCGCCTGCGGCACGGCGTTCAACAGTTCGCGGTCGTGGCTCACCAGGATCAAGGTGCGCGGGTAGCGCTTCAGGTGATCGGTCAGCCAGATCGCCGCCTCCAGGTCGAGGTGGTTGGTCGGCTCGTCGAGCAAGAGGAGGTCGGGCTCCAAGAAGAGCACCGCGGCGAGCGCCACCCGCATCCGCCAGCCGCCGGAGAAGCTGGCCAAGGGGCGGTGCTGATCGGGCTCGGCGAAGCCCAGCCCGTTCAGGATCTTGGCGGCCTTGGCCGGGGCGGCGTCGGCGGCGATGTCGAGCAGCCTGGCTTCGACCTCGGCGAGGCGCACAGGGTCGGTGCCGTGCTCGCGCTCGTGCATCAAGGCGGCGCGCTCCCGGTCGGCGGCGAGCACCGCCTGCAACGGCGTCATCGCCCCGCCCGGTGCTTCCTGGGCCACGGCACCGACGATCAGCCTACTCGGCATCTCGAAGCTGCCCTGGTCGGCCTCGAGCTGGCGCAACAGGAGCTTCAACAGGGTCGATTTGCCGGTGCCGTTGCGGCCGACCAGGCCGTAGCGCTGGTTTTCCGGCAGCTGCAGGGTGACGTTTTCGAGGAGCGCGCGGCCGGCGATCCTGAGCGTGACGCCGTCGAGCGTGATCATGGACCATCTTTCGGGCAGGACGGGAACGGACGGCCGGATGGGTAGCCGGTTTCAGGGCGGCTGCCAAACGCTCTGGCTGCGCCGGCGGCCGAGCGGCGGGGCGGTGCTGTGGCAAGGGCGACACAGGCGCGCTCCCGATTTGTCATAATCCGGGTTATCCCCAATTCAAACCATTGCACGAAAACGAAACTAGGCCTGGACAGTTCGTTTTGTAGAATCGTTTTTTTTGCGCTTCATCCGAGCCCGCTCGGAACCGATCGACGCGGTCCGAACCGCCGCGGAGTCTACCCGAAATAGGCCCCTGTTCCTAGATTGACTTCGTGGTCGCAGGCGAGGCACGATGCGGCCGATTCCGCACGCTCCGGTTGCACGACTTCGTGCTTTCGGCCCTGTGTTTCGAGGTATATTCAACTTCCGAGCGAGCAGCGTGCAGACGATGCCATGAACCCGGCGAGCCCGACGATCGATCCGGCCGGAGCCTGCTCCAGGACCCCGAGGTGGCAGTGGCCGATCGTCGCCATCGCCCTCGCCATGGCCCCGCTCGCTGCCCCCGTCGCCGCGGCGGAACCCACCTTGCGGGTCGGCTTCTACGAAAACCCGCCACGGCTGTTCCGCGACGCCGACGGCACGCGGCGCGGCTTTTGGCCCGAGGTGATCGCCGCCCTCGCCCGCGACCTCGAGTTCGACTACGTCTTCGTCGACTGCGACTGGCAGGCGTGCCTCCGCCAGTTGGAGCGGGGCGAACTCGACCTGATGCCGGACGTCGCCTTCACCGCCGAGCGGGCGGAACGCTTTCGCTTCGGCGGCCAGCCTGCCTTCTATGCGTGGTCGAAGATCGTCGTGGCCGAGAACTCGGCCGTCCAACAATTGGCCGACCTCGCCGGGACCCGCATCGCCGTCCTGGCGGGGAGCGTGCAGGAAGCGGGGCTGCAAGAGTTGATCGAGCAGGGCGAACTCGACGCCCAGGTGGTGGCGGTAAGCTCGTTCGATGCGGCCGTGGACGCCGTCCGCGCCGGTGCGGCCGATGCCGCCGTGGCCAATCGTCATTTTGCCGAGCCGGCCGCACGGAGCCGCGGCCTGCGCGGCCTCGCCTTTCCGTTCCAGGTGGTGAGCGTGCACCTGGCCTTCGCGCCGACCATGAGCACGACCACCATCCACGCCTTCGACCGGGCGTTGTATCTGCAGCAAACGCAGGCCGGGTCGGCCTTCGACCGGGCGCTGGCCCGCTGGATTCCCGTCCATGCGCCGCAAGCCCCGGCTTGGCTGCTGCCGGCGGCCATCGCCACGGGCGTGCTCGTGATCGGTGGCGTCGGGCTGATCTTGCTGCTGCGCCGGCTGGTGGAGCGGCGCACGCGCGAGTTGCGGGCGACCGTGGCCTCGCTCGAACACGCGCTCAGCGCCCGCGACGCCGCCGAAGAGGCCGCCCGCAGCGCGCAGAAGATGGAAGCGGTGGGCCGTTTGACCAGCGGCATCGCCCATGACTTCAACAACCTGTTGACGGTGATCGTCGGCAATCTGCAGCTCTTGCGGGCGCAACACGGCCCTGAACTCGACGCCGAGGCCGCCGCCTGCCTCGATGCGGTCGAAGGCGCCGCCGCGCGTGCCGGCGTGCTGACCCGGCAATTGCTCGCCTTCGGACGCAAGGCCCCCCTCTCGCCCGAACCGGTCGAGCTGAACCGGCTGGTGGCGGAGGTGACGAACCTCCTGCGGCGCACGCTGCCGCGGGCCATCGACCTCCAGACCGAGCTCGATCCGGCGGTCGGTCTGGTTACGGTCGATCGAAGCGGGCTCGCCAACGCACTTTTGAACCTCGGGCTCAACGCCCGCGATGCCATGCCCGACGGCGGGACGTTGCGGCTCTCGACCCGGCTCGACGGCGACTCTGCCCGGACCGAAGGCCAGGTTTGGCTGACCGTCGCCGATACCGGCAGCGGCATGGACAGCGCGACCCGCGAGCGTGCCGCCGAGCCCTTCTTCACCACCAAGGCAGCCGGCGAGGGCTCCGGGATGGGGCTCGCCATGGTCCACGGCTTCACCGCGCAATCGGGCGGCAGCCTGCTGATCGAGAGCCGGCCCGGCCACGGCACTTCGGTGAGCCTGCGCTTGCCCCGCCAAGGCGAGCTGGCCAGGGTTGCCGCCCGAGCGGCTGCCGCCCCAGCGGTTGCCGTTTAGAGCGTTTCCCCAAACGCTTGACCCTCCCTCACCCCCGCCCGCCGGGGTCCCCAAGCTGCTTTGCAGCTTGGTGTGGCCGGCCGGGGGTGAGGGAGGGCTCGTGCGCTACCTAACCGGGAAACGCTCGAGCGCGGTTGCCGTGCTCGAGCACCCTGGCCAAACGAGGGCGAGGCCGCTTCGGGCCGCCCGTCAACCCAGCCGGTCGAGGGAGTAGAGGTCGTCGGGTTCGATGACGAGGTCGGCGCAGAGCTTGAAGGCCACGCCCAGGATCAACAGCGCCAGGAGGATGCGGATTTGTTCGCCGCGCAGGTGCGCGCCGACCCGCGAGCCCCATTGCGCGCCGATCACGCCGCCGACGATCAAGAGCCCGGCGAGGATGATGTCGACCGTGCCGTTGTTGACGGCGTGGAGATAGGTCGTGAGGGCGGTGACGAAGGTGATCTGGAACAAGGACGTGCCGATGACGACGGCCGTCGGCATGCCGATCAGGTAGATCATCGCCGGCACCATGACGAAGCCACCGCCCACCCCCATCATCGCCGCCAACAGGCCGATGAAGAAACCCACCGCCAGCGGCACCAGCGCGCTGATGTAGAGCTGCGAGCGGGGAAAGCGCATCTTGAACGGCAGGACGCGCACCCAACCGTCGCGCTTGCGGGTCTTGCCGGGCGGGCCGCCGGCGCGCCGCCGCCACCAGGTGACGATGCTCTCGCCCAGCATCAAGCCGCCGACCGTGCCGAGCAGGAGCACGTAGAGCACCGAGACCAAGAACTCGGTCTGCCCCATCGCCTTGAAGATGCCGAACAGCCAGACGCCCAGGGTCGAGCCGGCGCCGCCGCCGATCGTCAGCACCCAGCCCATGCGGAAATCGACGGTCTGCCGGCGCATGTGCGCCAAGACGCCCGAGACCGAGGAGGCGAGGATCTGGCTCGCCTGGGTGGCGACGGCGACCGCCGCGGGGATGCCGATGAACAGCAGGAGCGGGGTCATGAGGAAGCCGCCGCCGACGCCGAAAACGCCCGAGAGGAAGCCGACCCCGGTGCCGAGGGCCAGCACGACCAGGGCGTTCACCGACATTTCAGCGATCGGTAGGTAGAGGTCCATGGTCCGGGTTGACCCCCCGCGAGACGCGCCGACATTCCCGTCCTCGACCGCCCTGTCAAGCGAAGGCGAACCGCCATCACCGCCGTCCCGTCATCCCGCCGCCCGTGGCGCCGCCTCTGGCTCCTGCCGCCGATCCTTTTGGGTGCCCTGATCCTGTTCTGGCAGTTGCAGGGCGAGCGGGGGCCGCGGGCGCCGGACGCGGGCGAGCGGGCGGTCGCCGTCCGCGTCGTTACGGTCGAACAGCGGACCGTCACCCCGCGGGCCGTGGGCTTCGGCGTGGTTGCGCCGTCGCGCAGCGTCACCCTCACCGCGGAAACCGCCGGGCGGGTCATGGACCGCGCCCCGGAACTGCAGCGCGGGCGGGTGTTGGCGGCCGGCACCGAGGCGGTGCGCCTGGACGACGCCGACCTCGCGCTGGTGCGCACCCGCACCGAGGCGGAGCTGGAGCGCTTGGCCGCGGAAGTCCGCCGCATCGAGGTGCGCCGGGACAATGCGCTGCGCGCCTTGGAGCTGGAGCGGCGCGCGCTCCGCCTGGCCGAAGTCGAGCTGGAGCGCCAACGGGATCTGTTGCGGCGCGGCACCACCAGCCGGACGGCGGTCGATCAGGCCGAAACCAACTACCTGGCACGGCTCGACCGCTTGCAGACGATCGAGGCCAGCCTCGCCGAGATCGAGCCGGAACTGGCCGTGCGCGCGGCCGAGCGCCGGGTGCGCGAGGCGGAGCTGGCCCAGGCCGAGTTGGACCTCCGACGGACCCGGCTCCTGGTGCCGTTCGATGCCCGCGTCGCCGAGGTCATGGTCGAAGCCGGCCAATATGTCGCGCGCGGCCAAGCCTTGGCCGAATTGGACGCGATCGACCATGCCGAGATCGACGCCCAGTTCGCCCTGTCCCAATTGCGCCCGTTGATCCCGGCCGATGGGCCCGAGATCGGCTTCGACGTGGCCGCCCTGCAGCGCCTGCCCGAACTCACCGGCTTGCAGGCCACGGTCCGGCTGCGCGAGCGGGACCTCGACGTGACCTGGCCCGCCACCTTCGAGCGGCCGAGCGACCGTTTGGACACAGCCACGCGCACCCTCGGCTTGATCGTGCGGGTGGACGATCCCTACGCCCGGGCCCGCCCCGGCGTCCGCCCGCCCTTGATCAAGAACATGCACGTGGAGGTCCGGCTCGAAGGTCGCCCGCAGCCGGACCGGCTGGTGGTCCCGATCGAGGCGCTGCGCGACGTGGCCGGCGTGCCGCACGTCTTCGTCGCCGATCCCGCCGACCGGCTCGACGTGCGCGCGGTCGAGCTCGATGCGGTGTTCGAGGACCTCGCCGTGCTGCACCAGGGGGTGCGCGCCGGTGAACGGGTGGTGGTCGGGCCGCTGGCCCCGGCGATTGCGGGCATGCGGCTCGCGCCGAGCCCGGTCAGCTTCGATCGGGCGACGCGGATCAGCGAGGTCCAACCTTGATCGCGCTCTTCGCGCGCCACCCGACCGCCGCCAACCTGTTGATGATCTCGATGCTGGCGATCGGCCTCATCGCCTTGCCGCAATTGCAGCGGGCGACCTTTCCCGACTTCGAAACCGACCGGGTGGGGATCACCGTCGCCTATCCGGGGGCTTCGGCCGAAGAGGGCGAGGAGGCCATCTGTCTGCCGATCGAGGAGGCCTTGGAGGGGCTGCAGGACTTGGACGAGCTGCGCTGCGCGGCGCGCGAAGGGCTCGTCACGGCGACCCTCGACATGCGCGATGCCGCCGATCTGCAGCGCTTCGTCGCCGACGTCCGCACCGAGGTCGAAGCCATCGACCGCTTTCCGGACCTCGCCGAACGGCCGATCGTGCGTGCGCTCGACCTCACCGACCGGGTGGTGTCGCTGGCGCTCACCGGGCCGATGAGCGAGCGCGATTTGCGGCGCTTCGCCGAGGACGTGAAGCGCCGCTTGATGCGCCAGACCTCGGTCGCCAAGGTCGACATCGAGGGCTTTGCCGACCCCGAAATCCGCGTCGAACTCGATGCGGCAGCATTGCACCGCTTCGGCCTGGAGCTGGGCCAGGTCGCCGACCTGATCGCCCGGCAAAGCCTGGACCTGCCGGCCGGGACGCTGGAGACGGCAGGCCTGGATATCCTGATCCGCCACGCCGACAAGCGGCGCGATCCGGCGGCCCTCGCCGACCTCGTCATCGTCGGCGGCGAGCGCGGCGGCGAGGTGCGGCTTGGGGACATCGCCCGCATCACGGAAGGCTTCGACGACCAGGCGGTGCGGGTCGAACTGGATGGCGAGCGGGCGGCGATTCTGGTCGTCCAGAAGACCAAGGCGCAGGACACGCTGACCGTCATGGGCGAGGTCGTCCGCTTCGTCGAGGCCGAGCGGGCGGCAGCACCACCGGGGGTGCGCTACGTCTTCACCCGCGACAACGCCTCGATCGTCGAGAGCCGGATGAACCTGTTGATCAGCAACGGCCTGTTGGGGCTCGTCCTGGTCTTCGGCGTGATGTGGTCGGTGTTTTCGTTCCGCTTCGCCTTTTGGGTGGCGATGGCGCTGCCGGTGTCGTTCCTGGGGGCGGCGGCGGTGATGGTGCTGCTCGGCTATTCGATCAACATGATCTCGATGGTGGGCCTCCTGATCGCCATCGGCGTGATCATGGACGACAGCATCGTCATCGCCGAGAACATCGCCGCCAAGGTGCAGGAAGGGCTGGCGCCGTTCGACGCCGCCGTCGAGGGTGCCCGCCAAGTCGTGCCGAGTGTCATGGCCTCGTTCCTCACCTCGATCTGCATCTTCGTGCCGCTCGCCTTTCTCGACGGCAATATCGGCCGGGTGATGGTGGCGGTGCCGGTGGTCTTGATCATCACGCTGACCTTCAGCCTGATCGAGGCATTCTTCGTCCTGCCGCACCACATCGCCGCCTCGTTCCAAGCCGACCGGCCGAGCGGATTGCAGCGGCTGGTGCGCGGCGGCATCGAGCACTTTCGCGAGCACGGGCTCGGCCGGATCATCGATCGTGCCGTCGCCTGGCGCTATCTGGTGCTCGGCAGCGTCGTCGGCGTGTTCCTCGCCACGCTGGCCCTCGTCCTCGGCGGGCATGTCGGGTTTCGGGCCTTTCCGAGCCTGGAGGGCGACACCCTGGAGGCCCGGCTGGTGATGCCGCCGGGCACGCCCCTGGCCGAGACCCGCCGCGCTTTGGACCAGGTGCTGGCCGGGCTGGAGGCGGTCGACCGGGAGCTGACGGCGAGCCACCCCGAGGGCCGCTCCCTCTTGCGCGCGACCTTCGTGCGGACCAATCAGAACGTCGACGTCGCCGAGCGCGGGGCGCACCTCGCCACCGTCACCGTCGACCTCGTCGCCAACACCGAGCGTCACGTCAGCGTGCCGCACATGCTGAACCGCTGGCGCGAGGCCACGGGCCCGATCGCCGGGGCAACCAACGTCGCCTTCAAGGAGCCGATCATCGGTCCGGGCGGGCGGGCCTTGGAGGTGCGGCTCTACGGCGACGACCTCGCCGAGTTGCAGGGGGCGGCCGACACGCTGCGGACGTGGTTCGAGCGCTTCGACGGCGTGTCGGACGTGATGCACGACCTGCGCGAGGGCAAGCCCGAGATCCGGCTGCGCTTGCGGGAAGGCGCACGCGCCTTGGGGCTCGATGCCCGCATGGTCGCGGGCCAGGTGCGCGCGGCCCTCACCGGCAACACCGCCGTCGAGTTGCAGATCGGGGCCGAGACCATCGACGTCAACGTGCGGCTTGCCACCGCCGACCTCGCGCATCTGGGCGATCTCGACACCCTGCCGATCAGTCTGCCCGGTGGCGGGACCTTGCCGCTGGCGGCGATTGCCGACTTCGCCTGGGGCACGGGGCTCGCCCAGATCAACCGCGTCGACGGCGAGCGCTTCGCCACCCTCACCGGTGAGATCGACCGCGAGCGGATCAACGTCAACCAGCTCTTGAACGGGCCCTTGCGCACCTTCATCCCCGAGTTGCGGCAGCAGTTCCCGGGCGTGACGCTGGGGCTGGAGGGCGAGCGGGCGGAGCAGGCCGAGACCGGGGCGAGCATGCGCCGCGCCTTTCTCCTAGGCCTGCTCGCCATGTTCATCCTGTTGAGTTTTCTCTTCCGCAGCTATGTCGAGCCGATCATCGTGCTGTTGGCCATCCCGCTGGCGGCGATCGGCGCCATTTGGGGCCATCTCCTGCTCGGGCTCGAGCTCTCGATGCCGAGCATGATGGGCATCGCGGCGCTGGCCGGCATCGTCGTCAACGATTCGATCCTGCTCGTGAACTTCGTCAAGCTGCGGGCCAAGGAGGTGGGCGACGTGGTCGAAGCCGCCAAGCTCGCGAGCCGCGACCGCTTTCGCGCCGTGATCCTGACCTCGCTCACCACCATTGCCGGGGTGACGCCGATGCTGTTCGAGACCAGCCTCCAGGCGCAGGTGCTCACCCCGCTCGTGGTCTCGATCGCGTTCGGGCTCTTGGCCTCGACCGTCCTCGTCCTGATCGTCATCCCTTGTGCCTATGCCGTCTTGCACGATCTGGGCTACACCAGCCTCGCCCGCGAGGCCAAAGCCCGGCCCTGGGTGCGGCAACCGGCCGAGTGAGCCGCCCGGCTCGCCGCCCCCGGTGGTCGCCCGGTGATCGACGTTCACGCAACCACGAAGGACCTCTCATGAAGCTCCGCGACTGGCTGGCCGCAACCGCCCTCGCCCTCGCGATCGGCACGACCTCGACCGCTCGGGCCGACGATCTGGAAAACATGCTCTACCTGGAGCTGGACAGCGGCCGGGTGGTCATCCAACTCCGCCCCGACGTTGCGCCGAACCACGTCGAGCGGATCAAGGAGCTGGCGCGGGAAGGCTTCTACGACGGCGTCATCTTTCACCGGGTGATCCCGGGCTTCATGGCGCAGACGGGCGATCCGACCGGCACCGGCCGCGGCGGCTCGACCAAGCCGAACTTGGAGGCCGAGTTCAGCCACGTGCCCTTCGAACGCGGCACCATCGGCATGGCGCGCACCAACGATCCGAACAGCGCCAACAGCCAGTGGTTCATCTGTTTCGAGCCGGCGTCGCATCTCAACGGCCAGTACACGGTCTGGGGCCGGGTGATCGAGGGCATGGAGCTGGTCGACGCGATCGCGCCGGGACAGCCGCCGCGCAACCCCGACCGGATCGTCAGCTTGCGCGTTGCGGCAGACGTGCAATGAGCGGGCTCGACCTCGACAACACGCTCTACCTGGAGCTCGAAAGCGGCCGGGTGGTGATCAAACTCCTGCCGGACGTGGCACCCAAGCACGTCGCCCGCGTCAAGGAGCTGACCCGCGAGGGCTTCTACGACGGCATCGTGTTCCACCGGGTGATCCCCGGCTTCATGGCGCAGACGGGTGATCCGACCGGCACCGGCACCGGTGGCTCGGACAAGCCGGACCTGAAGGCCGAGTTCTCGAAGCTGCCCTTCGAGCGCGGCACCATCGGTGCGGCGCGGACGATGAACCCCAACTCCGCCAACAGCCAGTGGTTCATCTGCTTCGCCCCGGCGCCGCATCTGAACCGCCAATACACCATCTGGGGCCAGGTGATCCGCGGCATGGATTTCGTCGACCGGATCGCCCCGGGCGAGCCGCCGGCCGAGCCGGACCGGATCGTCAGCTTGAAGGTCGCCGCCGACGTCGAGAACGCCGCCGGCTGACCGGTTGCCCGGCAGCATCCTCCCGCCGAAGGCCTGGAGCGTTTTCCGGTCAGGTAGCGCACGGAGCCTGCCCTCACCCCCGCCCGGCCACCCATGGCATCGTACGCTCGTGGGTGGTCGGCCACCCCACGCTGCAAAGCAGCGTGGGGACCCCGGCGGGCGGGGGTGAGGGCAGGTCAAGCATTTCGGGAAACGCTCTAGCTGCGGTTCCAAGCGTTCGGCGGATCGGGGCGTTTGCCAGCGGGCACCGCCTTCCCCGGGCTACCCCGCGCTCGCGGGCGCCTGGGCGTAGAGATCGACATGGCCGACCAGCAGCCGGCTCTCGCCGCGCTCGATCCAGCCCTGCCGCGCCTCGGCCCACCGCCTGAGGTCCGAAGCCGGCAAGCCGGTCTCGCCGATCGCCGCCACCGCCCCGGCCAAATAGGCCGCCTGCAACGCGGCGGCCGAAGGCCCCAGCCGCCAATCCGCCGCCTCGCTCGAGACCGCCCACCCCCGCGCCCGGACCGAAGCTTCCAACACCGCGGGCGCCCGCACCCCCAAGGCCGCCCCAAAGCCCTTGTCGCCGCCATGGTGCTCGAGGAACGCCGCCGTCATCGCCGGATCGAGCGGATGCCCCGGCTGCCACTCGATCCGCCCGTCGACATTGCCGGTCACCAGCAAGGCTCGCGGCCCAGCGTCGAGCAGCGCCTCCAGCCAGGCCCCGTCGACCAGGTCCAACAGCGCCGCCGCCGTGACCAAATCGGCCTCCGCCACCAGACCAGCCAGGTCCGCGGTGCGCAAATCGGCGACCACCGTCTCGACGCTGACCTGCCCCGCCGCCGCCTCGGTTAACAGCGCACGGTCGCGATCGACCAGCCGCCAGCGCGTGCCGGCCGGCAAATGCGGCGCCAGGTAGCGCAAGTTCGAGCCCCGGCCGCAGCCCAGATCGACCACCAAAGGGGCGCGCCGCCCGGCCAGCGAGGCCACCGCCGCTTCGGTCACCCGCCGACTGCGGGCCCGGTGGTCCGCCGGCTCCCGCAAGCTCAGCCAATCGGCGGCAAAGGCGAGGCTCACGCCACCAATTCCTGCACGGCCCGGGCAAAGGCCGCCGCCGCCGTCGGCCAATCGGCCTGCCGCTCCCGCGCCGCTCTCGCCCCCAGCGTCAGCCGCGCCCGCAGCTCGGCATCGCCCAAAACCCGCTCCAACGCCGCCGCCAAGGCCGTCACGTCCCCCGCCTGCACCAACAAGGACGCATCGGCCGGTGCCGTGGTCCGCGTCGCCCCGCCGGCGGTCGCCACGATCGGCAGCCCCGCCGCGATCGCCTCGGCCAACACCATGCCATAGCCCTCGTAATACGAGGCCAGCACGAACAGATCGGCCTCGTGGTAGAGTGCCTGCAGATCGGCCTGCGGCTGCGGCCCCAACAAGGTCACCCGGTTGCCGAAATCGGCCGCCAAGGCCCGCACCCGCGCTTCGTGCTCGGCATCCAGCCCCACGGCGCCGACGCAAACCAGCCGCCACGGATGCCGGACACGGGCCAGGGCCCTGAGCAACACGTCGTGCCCCTTGCGCTGCGAGTAGCTGGCCACGCACAACAGGGTCGGATCGCCCGTGCTGCCGGCTGCCAGCGGTTGCCGGTCGACCCCGGGCTCGACCACCCGCAGCCGCCCCGGCGGCACACCGAAGGCATCCAGGCGACGGGCGGTAAAGGGGCTCGTCACGATCACCCCCGTCGCCGCCTCCAGCGCCACCGTCTCGGCGTCGCGCAGCCGCTCGACCGTCAGGGCATCCAGGCCGGTCTCGTCGGCCAGGGGATGGTGCACCAAAGCGATCAGCCGAAGCCGCTCGGCCTCGGCCCGGACCTGCTCCGGCATGGCGCCGAACGCGAGGCCGTCGATCACCACCGGCACGCCCGGAGGCAGGTCCTCCAGCCAGCGCGCCGCCGCGTCGAGTTCGTCGGCGGTCGGCGCCGGAAAGCCGCTCGGCAACTCGGCAACTCGAACGTCCCAACCCAGCGCCCTGAGCCCCTGGACGATGCGCCGGTCGTAGACGTAGCCGCCGGTGGCGAGGTCGAGCGGTGCCGGGGCGGCGAAAACCAGCCGCTTCATGCCCATCGCTTCAGGTCGGCGCAAGCGAGCCCTCGAAGCTCGCCCAGGCCACGTGGGATTCGTGCAGCGTCACCACGAGGCCCGTCAGGCTCGACGCATGGGGACCCAGCTCGCCGTGCTCGATCCGCTCGGCAATGCGGTCGAACACGTGTTTGGCGAGGAATTCGGTCGTCGTGTTCTGACCGGCAAAGGCCGGCACGTCGTCCAGGTTCTTGAAGTTCAGCTCGGCGAGCACGGCCTGCAACGCGGTGATCGCCCGGCCGATGTCGACGACGATACCGTCGGGGTCCAGGGTCGGCCGGCGGAACGTCAAATCGACGTTGTAGGTGGCACCGTGCAACGCCTGCGCCGGCCCGAACACCTCACCCCGAAAGGAATGCGCAATCATGAAATGGTCGCGTACCGTCACGCTGTACATCGTTGCCCCCGAATTTCTTCGTTGCTGTCAGCTATAGTGGACACGCGCCGAGAGTACAGACCGCCCCGACGCCGTCAGGTCCGCGAGAAACGCCGGCAGGTCGTCGAGTTGGAGGTCGACCTCGAGCAGCGCATCGAGCCGCGGATCGTCGAGCAGCGCCAGGGCGCGCCGCAAGCGTTCAGGATGATCGATGCGCCCCCGCAGCGGCCGGGCGATGGTGCCCACCTGCGAGCTTTGCAAGGTGAGCCGGCGCGCGTGAAACGCCTCGCCGAGCGGGAGCGTGACGGGCCGGTCGCCGTACCAGCTGAGCTCCAGCACCCGCCCCTCGAACGCCAACAGGTCGAGCGCCCGGACCAACCCCGAAGGCGAGCCGCTGGCATGGACGACGAGGTCGAACGGCCCGCGCACATCGCCCGAAACGCAGAAGTCGAGCCCCAACGCGGCAGCGAGTGCGGCGCGGCGGGGCTCGATATCGACCAGCAACGGACGATGTCCGAAGCGAGCCAGGACATAGGCCGCCAAGCTGCCGACGACGCCGGCGCCGATCACGGCCACACGCTCGCCAGGGTTCACCGCCGCATCCCAGCTTGCGTTCAGCGCGGTTTCCATGTTCGCCGCCAACACCGCACGCATCGGCGGTACGGCCGCCGGCACCGGCACCACCGCCGCTGCCGGCACGACGAAGGCACTGGCATGGGGATGGAGGCAAAACACCCAATCGCTTTCCACGGGTGCCCTGCCCTCCACCACTCGGCCGACGGCGGCGTAGCCATAGGCGAGCGGCCCCGGAAAATGGCCGCGTTGGCAGGGTGCGCGCATGGCTTCGTATTGGCTCGCCGGCACACGCCCGGCGAAGACCAAGCGCTCGGTGCCGACACTCACCCCGCTGACCAAGGTCTCCACCAACACTTCGCCCGGGCCGGGCGGCGCCAGCACCTCCTGCCGCACCTCGCCATGGCCGGGGCCGGTGATCCAAAAGCTGCGGCTGGCTCGCGTCATCTCGTACCAGCCCCGGCCAGCGCTGGGTCTTGCCAAGGCGGCGCGGGGGCGTGCGGCATGAGCGGGCTTTCGTTGGTCACGATGGCGATGACGATGGTCAAGCGCGGCGAAGCAAAGGGGCCCCATCCGCCGCCGACCGGCCATGCGCAACCCATGACATAGGTCGATCCGCCGGATGCGCCAACCGTGCGCCGTGCCGGCGCGTTCGCCATGCTGACCGAGGTTGCCGATCGGCCCCGGCCCGCGGCGCGCCGACACCGCGGTCACGCGATCAGGGCGCGCGCGTGATCACCGGATTCACGCCGAGTGGTCGGGAGTGAAGCGGTTCAACGGCCACCCATCGTCGGATTGATCGGCTGCGCCGTGCCGCGCATTGCCAAGACCAGCGCGTTGCCGGTCACCTCCACGTGCTTGACGAAGCGCTGGGCCACCGGAAACCGCCGCTTCTGGCAGAATGCCAGCATGCACACGAGGCTGTCGCCTTCGTTGAGGCGCACCGAACTCTGCCGTTGGTTGTCGTCCTCGAAGGTGATCAGGACGTCCCGGTCTTCCTTCACGATGTCGATCACGACGCCGTCGATCGCTCGGTCCAGGCGGATTGCGGCGAAATGGCGGACCATCTCACCCACCTCGCGGCGATTGAACGCGATGTAGCGGATCTCATGTGCCATCGACGCGTTCCGTCAGCCGTGGGTTCGGTGGCGGTCTGAAGCGCTCGGCCATCAGGCTGATGCACGGGCACGAGCACGCGCGCCAACGTCGAGCGCCACGTCGGTGGGTGCGGCTGCACAATCGTTGTGCGCCACCAACGCCACCCCAGAGCCGATGATCTCCAAGCGTTTGTCGAAGCGTCGTGCCACCGGCAAGCGCTGGTAGCGGCAATCCAGGAGAATGGCCGCCATCAAGACCTCCGGCGGCAATTCGAAGTGCTGCTTACGGGAAAAATCGTTCACGAAGGTGAGGACGTAGCCCTGATCGGTGTGCTCGACCTGGGTGAGCCGCCCCTCCGGCACGTTGATGCCGCGAGCGTGGGCGTAGCGTCGGATCAAGGCGTTGATCTCGTCCGGCGAAAAGACGATGTAGCGGGCTTCCGCGGGCATGGGCAGCAGACTCCGGGCTTCTTGTGGACGAGTGTCCGTCAGCTTCGTTAATCGATTGCTAACGCCCCCGCGGCGAAGGCGCACCCGAGGCCGCCTGCAGCCGGCGTGGCCGTAGGCGGCAAGCGAGGAGGATGGTTGGCCCTTGTTGACCCTGTCGAGCGGGGGGCTGCGACCGCCCGCCCCGCTACCCTATCGGCCGCCGCCGGCATCGGCGGAATGGGATTGGGACGAGGCGATCGACCGGCATCGCCTGGAACTCCAGGCCGAACGCCAACGGCGTCCTGAACCCTGGAGCCAGGCGACGTTGGACGCCGCGATCGAGCGCTGCGTCGCGCGCGCCGTGGCGGCGCAGGATCCTTGGCTCGACCTGCTCGACCCCGGCCGGATCGACGAGGACGACCCGGTGCGGGCCGCCGCCCGCCGGCTGCGGGGCTGCAACCTCGAGGCTGGTCTCGACCTGCCGGTGGAGTGGATCGCCGAGGCGCCGCCACCGGTCTTGATGGCACCGCCCGAACTGGCGGATCGACGCGTTCACCGCCGCCGCTGGCAAGCGGCGCAGCGCTGGACGGCGAAGCCCGTCAAGCTCCAGCTGCTCGGCCCGCTGAGCCTGGCGCGCGGCCTGGACGACCGGGTTTATGGCGGCGACGTCGGGGCGGCGGCAACCGCCCTGGCCGACGCCCTGAACCCGGCCCTGCGCGATCTGGCCGAGGCCGGCTGCCCTGCGGTCGAAGTGGTGGAACCGTGCCTCGCCGTTGCCGGCGCGGTCCAGGACAACGACCTGGAAGCACTCGCCCGCCTCTTCCACAAGGTGCCGGCCGACATGTTCCGCTGGCTGCGCGCCGTCGCCGGCGATGGGGCTGCACCCTGGCAGGCGTCGCCGGCGAGCGATCTGGCACTCCTGTCCACGTTGGCGGAAGACCTGCCGCTCGACGGCGTGGTCGCGGAGGCCGCCGCAGCCTTGGCCGAGGCCGGCCCGATCGCCCGTTGGCGGCGGCTCGCCGTCGGTCTTTTGGCCGTGCCGGCCGAGGCGCGCGGGCCCGACAGCGCCGAGCAGGCGGCGGCGTGGTTGATCGAGGCGGCCGGGCGACTGGAGCCGCACCGCTTGGTGGCGGCGGTCGACGGCGGCGGCGGCCGGGCCACCGTGCCGCTCGCCACCCGCATGGCGTGGTTGGAGCAGGCCAGGGCTGCGGTCACGGGCTTGCCCGAACGCCGCGGCAGCGGTTGACTGCCCCGCATCGCAACGCGCTTGAAGGACCTGCCGTCGATGACCGATCCCTTGGCCGCGGTGAACGCCTGGATCGAGGCGAACCGAGACGCTTCGTTGGAACGCTGGATGGCGTTCCTGCGCTTTCCCTCGATCGGCACCGACCCGGCCTATGCGCAGGAAACCCGCGCCTGCGCCGAATGGGTGGTGGCACAGCTCCAGGAGATGGGCTTCACCGCCCGCACCATCGACACGCCCGGCCAGCCCATGGTCGTCGGCCACCATCCGGGGCCGGGCGGCGACGACGTGCCGCACCTGCTCTATTACGGCCATTACGACGTGCAGCCGGCCGACCCGTTGGCGCTTTGGACCTCGCCGCCGTTCGAGCCGACCCTGGTCCAAGGCCCGCACGGGGAGCGCGTCGTCGCCCGCGGTGCCGTCGACGACAAGGGCCAGGTCACGACCTTCATGGAGGCGTTTCGCGCCTGGATCGGGGCGACGGGCAGCCTGCCCTGCAAGGTGACGGTGTTTTTGGAGGGTGAGGAGGAAAGCGGCAGCCCCTCGCTCGACGCCTTTCTCGAAGCCCATAGCGAAGAGCTCAGGGCCGATGTCTGTATCGTCAGCGACACGGGCATGTGGGACATCGACACGCCGGCTTTGACGACGCGGCTGCGCGGCCTCGTCTACCTCCAGCTCGACCTCGAAGGCCCCTCGCGCGACCTGCACTCGGGCATGTACGGCGGGGCGGTCCTGAACCCGCTCAACACGCTGACGCGGCTTTGCGCCGCCCTGCACCACGACCAGGGCCAAGTGGCCGTGCCGGGCTTCTACGACGCGGTGAAGCCGGTCGATGCGAAGACCCGAGAGGCCTGGCGCAAGCTCGATTTCGACGCCCACGAGTGGCTTTCGGACATCGGCCTGCACCACGAACGCGGCGAGCCCGGCTTCACCACCCTGGAGCGCACCTGGGCGCGGCCGACCCTCGACATCAACGGCATTTGGGGCGGCTATACCGGCGAAGGGGCCAAGACCGTCATCGCGTCCAAAGCCTCGGCCAAGATTTCGTGCCGTCTCGTCGCCGACCAGGACCCGCACGCCATCATCGACGCCATCAAGGCCTACGTCGAAGAGCTGGCGCCGGCCGACGCCAAGCTCGGCTGGACGGTGCTCGGGGCCGAGCCGGCGATGGCCGTGCCGAGCGATGCCCCCCACACTCAGGCGGCGGCGAGGGCGCTGCGGCGCGTCTTCGGCAAGGAGGCGCTCCTGATCGGCAGCGGCGGCTCGATCCCGGCCGTCGGCATGATCAAGCGCCGCTTGGGGCTCGATTCGGTCCTGATGGGCTTCGGGCTCGACGACGACTGCGTCCATTCGCCGAACGAAAAGTTCGAACGACGCTGCCTAGAGAACGGCATCAAGAGCCACGCCGCCTTGCTGGCCGAGATCGTACGCGGCTGACGCCGAAGCCGGGCCGGCGGCGGTTGATCTCGCCGGCCATTACGACGATATAACCGGTTCCGGAAGTTCATCTCCGCAGAGGGACACACATGGCGTTCAACACGGACCCCCGCTACGCGCAGGCG
>RECO01000141.1 GCA_007694015.1 Geminicoccaceae bacterium | reverse complement strand
CGCTGCGCGCTTGCTACTTCGACGTCGAACTCGACGTCATCGAGTGGAACACCCTTTTCACCAACTGGCGGCGCGGCGCCAACGACGAGACGGCGCGCGGCGCCAATGCCATCAACGTGACCTTCGCGGCGATGGACCCCTTCTTCGCCATGGTGCGCTTCGTCTCGACGGAGACGTTCCCGCCCGTCTCGAACAACTGGGGCTTCTTCGGCAACGAGGAGTTCGACGCGCTGGTGGCGAACGCCCGCACCGCGTTCGACGATGCCGAGCGCGATGCGGCACTTGCCCGTCTGCACAAGCGCATCGTCGAGGAGGCGCCCTTCTTGTGGGTCGCCCATGACGTCGGCCCGCGCGCCATGTCCACCCGCGTCGGCAATGTCGTCCAGCCGCGGAGCTGGTTCATCGACATCGCCCCCATGACCCTCGACTGATGGCAGAGGGCCGCTCGTCCCTGGGCGGGCGGCCCGTCGGCTTTAGGCAATGTTGATCTATACCGCCCGCCGCATTCTCTACACGCTCCCCATCATGCTCGGGGTGGCACTGGTCTGCTTCGCCCTCGTCCACATCTCGCCGGGCGATCCCCTGGTGTCGGTGCTGCCGCCCGACGCCTCGGAAGAACTGCGCCTGCGGATGATGCAGATCTACGGCTTCGACCGCTCCTACGTGGAGCAGTTCCTGATCTGGCTCGGCCGTGCCCTGCAGGGCGATCTCGGCAACTCCATCGCCACGGGCAGGCCCGTTGCAGCGGAGGTCTGGGGGGCCGTCGGCAATACGCTCATGCTGGCGGTCGTTGCGACCATCATCGGCTTTACCCTGGGTTGCCTGTTCGGCTTCGTCGCCGGCTATTTCCGCGACACCTGGATCGACAAGCTCGCCTCCTTCATCTCCGTGATCGGCGTGTCGGTGCCGCATTACTGGCTCGGCATGGTGCTGGTGATCATATTCTCGGTGCAGCTCAACTGGCTGCCCGCCACGGGCGCCGGCCCCGGCGGCTCCTCGGCCTGGGTCTGGGACTGGGAGCACGTCCGCCACCTGATCCTGCCGGCGGTCACCATGTCGGTGATCCCCATGGGCATCGTCGCCCGCACCGTGCGCGCTCTGGTCGCCGACATCCTCAGCCAGGAGTTCGTCTCGGGCCTGCGCGCCAAGGGCCTGTTGGATCGGGGCGTGCTCGCCCACGTCATCAAAAACGCCGCACCCACGGCACTTGCCGTCATGGGCCTGCAGCTCGGCTACCTCCTGGGCGGCTCGATCCTGATCGAGACCGTCTTCTCCTGGCCGGGCACGGGCTTTCTCTTGGGCCAGGCCATCTTCCAGCGCGACCTGCCGCTGTTGCAGGGCACCATCCTGGTGCTGGCCCTCTTCTTCGTCGTCCTCAACCTGCTGGTCGACGTCGTGCAAACCGCACTCGATCCGCGCGTGCAACGGAGCTGAGCCATGGCAGCGACCGCCGAACAGCTCCAAGCCCTCGCCCGGATCGAAAAGTCGCCCGGCTATTGGCAGACCGTGGGTCGCCGTCTCATGCGCGACCCCGTCGCGGTCGGCGCCGGCATCATCATCCTCATCCTCTTGAGCCTCGCCATCTTCGCGCCCTGGATCGCCCCCCACGACCCCTATCACGGCCGGATGCTCGGCCGCCTGTCGCCGATCGGCACGCCCGGCCACCCGCTCGGCACCGACGAACTCGGCCGCGACATGCTGAGCCGCCTCATCTACGGCGGCCGGCTGTCCTTGTTCATGGGCATCACGCCCGTGTTCATCGCCTTCTTCGTCGGCTCGGCGATCGGCGTCGCCGCCGGCTATATCGGTGGCACCTTCAATTCGATCGTCATGCGCACGCTCGACGTGCTGTTCGCCTTCCCCTCGGTGCTGTTGGCGATCGCCCTTTCGGGGGCCTTGGGGGCAGGCATCGTCAACGGCCTGATCGCCTTGACGGTCGTCTTCATTCCACCGATTGCGCGGATTGCCGAAAGCGTCACCACCTCGGTGCGCAAGCTCGAATACGTCGAAGCCGCGAGGGCTTCCGGCGCCAACGCCTTTACCGTCGTCCGCGTCCACGTGCTCGGCAACGTGCTCGGACCGATCTTCGTCTACGCCACCAGCCTCATCTCGGTGTCGATGATCCTCGCCGCCGGCCTCTCCTTCCTCGGCCTCGGCGTGCGCCCGCCCGAGCCCGAATGGGGCTTGATGCTGAACACGCTCAGGAATGCGATCTACGTTCAGCCCTGGCTCGCCGCCCTGCCCGGCGTGATGATCTTCCTCACCTCGATCTCGTTCAACCTGCTCAGCGACGGGCTTCGCTCCGCCATGGACATCAAAACATGACAGCCAGCCCCATTCTCCAGGTCGATGGCTTGGTGAAACATTTTCCGATCAAGGGCGGTCTGTTCGGCAAGCGGCAAGTGGTCCGCGCCGTCGACGGGGTGACCTTCGACGTCGCCGCTGGCGAAACGCTCGGCATCGTCGGCGAAAGCGGCTGCGGCAAGTCGACGACGGCCCGCCTGCTGGTGCAGCTGATCGAGCCCGACACGGGCCAGATCACCTTCAACGGCAAGCTGCTCGGCCGCGACCTCAGCTTGCGCGAACTGCGCCGCCACGTGCAGATGGTCTTTCAGGACTCCTACGCCTCGTTGAACCCGCGCCTGACCATGGAGGACGCCATCGCCTTCGGCCCCCAGGTGCACGGCGTGCCCGAAGGTAAGGCCAGGCAGCTCGCCCGCGACCTGCTCGACCGCGTCGGTCTCGACCCCCAACGCTTCGCCGGGCGCTACCCGCACGAACTCTCGGGCGGGCAGCGCCAGCGCGTGAACATCGCCCGCGCCCTGGCCTTCGAGCCCGAAGTCATCGTCCTCGACGAAGCCGTCTCCGCACTCGACAAGTCGGTCGAGGCCCAAGTGCTCAACCTCCTGGTCGACCTGCGCCAGGAGCGCAAGCTGACCTACGTGTTCATCTCCCACGACCTCAATGTGGTCCGCTTCATCAGCGACCGCGTCATGGTGATGTATCTGGGGGAAGTGGCCGAAATCGGTCCGGTCGAGGACATCTACGAGCGGCCTGGCCATCCCTATACCCAAGCGCTCCTGGCGGCGATGCCGTCGATGGACCCGGACCAGCGCACCGAGAAGGTGCCCCTCAGCGGTGATCCGCCCAACCCGATCAACCCGCCCTCCGGCTGCCGCTTCCACACCCGCTGCGCCCACGCCTTCGCCCGCTGTGGCCAGGTGGCGCCGCCGCCGATCGAGCTGAACCCTGGCCATCGCGCCGCCTGCCACCTCTTGCGCGAAGAACCCAAAGCCGCATGAGCAAGCCCCCCTTGGTCGAGGTCGAGGACCTCACCGTCCGCTTCAAGGGAGCCCGCGACGTCTACGCCGTCAACGGCGTGAGCTTCACCCTCGACGAAGGTGAGGTCCTGACGATCCTCGGCGAAAGCGGCTCCGGCAAGAGCGTCACCTTAAAGACGCTGCTTCGCCTCCTGCCCGAAAATCGGACCGATATCGGCGGCAAGGTCCGCGTCGGTGGCGAGGACGTGCTCGCCATGCAGGGCCGCAAACTCGCCGACCACCGCGGCGGCACCGTGTCGATGATCTTCCAGGACCCGATGCTGGCGCTCGATCCGGTCTACACCATCGGCGAGCAGATCGCCGAAGCCGTCATCCGCCACGAAAAGGTCTCCAGCAAGGCGGCCATGGCGCGCGCCCTCGAAATGCTGGAGCGCGTCCGCATCCCCTCCGCCGCCCGCCGGCTCAAGGCCTACCCCCACGAAATGTCGGGGGGTATGCGCCAACGGGCGATGATCGCACTGGCCCTCGCCTGCAAGCCCAAGCTGCTCCTGGCCGACGAGCCGACCACCGCCCTCGACGCCACCGTACAAATCCAAATCCTGCTGCTGCTGCGCGAATTGCAGCAGGAATTCGGCATGTCGGTGATCTTCGTGACGCACGACATCGGCGTCGCCGTCGAGGTCTCCGACCGCATCGCCGTGATGTACGCCGGCGCCTTCGTCGAAACCGGCACCACCCGCGAAATCATCCGCGAGGCCAAGCACCCCTACACCCACGGCCTCCTCGCCGCGAACCTCGTCGGCGCCAAGCCCGGCCAGCGCCTCGACGCCATCCCCGGCGCCCCCCCGGCCCTCGAAACCCGACCGACTTCCTGCGCCTTCGCGCCGCGGTGCAAACACGCCATGGACATCTGCCGCGCGAAGCTGCCCCCCATCCGCCGCTGGCACGACCGCCGCTGGGTCAGCTGCGTCCTGGCCGCGGAGGAACACGCCTCGGCGTAGAAGGCGCAGGGAAAGAAAAAGGGAAAGGGAGAGGGAGAGGGAGAGGGAAAGGCTAAGGGGGCTTTTGGCCCCCTTAGGAACCCCCGACGCGACGGCCCTGCCGCCGCGACTTGGCACGGCCAAAAGAACGGGCGACGAATGGCCGCCGGGCCTCAGCCGCCGCTTCGCCTTAACCTCGCAGCGGCGCAATCATCGGGAGAAGCGACATGGCGGCTTCGGTGCGAACGGAAACCGCGAAGGCGGGGACGGCACTCACGGGGCCGTGGGCGCGACGCGGGCTCTTGTTGGTGACGGCCATCGCCGCGGTCACGCTGGCGAATGCCGCAGGCAATGTTTTGCCGGTCAAGGGGTTGGACGTCGAACTTGCGCTGTTGGTCGAGGTGATGATCTACCTCAAGGCGACGGTGGCCCTGGTCGCCTTCGGCCTCCTCTGGTGGCGGCTGGGTCAGCCGATCGGGCATCTGGCATTGACGGGCGCACTCGGCCTCGTTGCCATCTTTTCGGCAGCACCCGTCATGATCAGCAACGGCACCCTGATCATGGCAACGTCGGTGGTGTTCCACGCCGCGCTGTTCCTCGGCGCCTATATGGCACTGAACGACGACGCTGCGTTCAGCCTACCCGGGCGAGGCTCTCGACCAGAAGGCTGAAAAACGCTTCGTCGTCGACCGTGTCGATGACCCGCGCATTGGGCGGCCGGCCGGTGCGACCCCGCCAATCGACCACCGTCCGCCCCGCGCACGGGCCCTCGGTCACGATCTCGACGAAACAATCGCGCCCGGTAAAGAGCTCCGGCTCCAATAGATAGCCGACGGCGACGGGGTCGTGCAAAGCCCCGCCATCGGCCGCGCGCTCGGCGTAGAAGCTCAACAAATCGGCCACGATCGGCCCGACCTCGCCGCCGATCTCACGGATGCGCGCACGCCGCTCCGCCGTCGGCCGCACCTGCTCGGTGACGTCGAGCCCCAGCATCACGATCGGCACGCCGCTCTCGAACACGACCCGCGCCGCATGCGGGTCGACATAGATGTTGAACTCGGCCGAGGGCGTCACGTTGCCATGGCCGATCGCCCCGCCCATCAGGACGATTCGGCTGAGCTTGGGCGCGATCGACGGGTCCTTCACCAGCGCCATGGCCACGTTGGTCAAGGGGCCGGTGGCGCAAAGGGCAAGGCCATCCTCGGCGTGCGCCAGTTCGATGATGCGGTCGACGGCGTGGCCGGGGCTCAGATCGACCGTGGCTGGGGGCAGATCGGCGCCGTCCAGACCACTATCGCCGTGGACGTGTTCGGCGGTGACGAGCGGGTTGACCAGGGGCCGGCCGCAACCCGCGTAGATCGGCACGTCGGTGCAGCCGCCGAGGGTGGCGACGCGGCGGGCGTTGGTCGTGGTCCAGGCGAGCGGGACGTTGCCGGCGACCACCGTAATGGCCCGCAGATCCAGCCGTTCGGCCTCACCGAAGGCCAGCAAGAGCGCCACCGCATCGTCCTGCCCCGGATCGCAATCGATCACCACCTTGCGCCGCATCGAGCCTTTCTCCACCCTCGCCAACGGGTGCCCGCACCCTAGCTTTTCCCACGATCCGAAGGAACGCCCATGAGCCCGATCGAACGTCGCCTGGCCGATGCCGGCATCAGCCTGCCCGAAGCGCCTTTGCCGGCAGCCAACTACGTCCCGGCCACCATCGGCGGCGGTCTCCTCTTCATCGCGGGCCAAGTGCCCCTCCAGGGCGGCAAGGTGGCTTTCACCGGCAAGGTCGGCAGCGAGGTCGACCTGGCCGACGGCATCGCGGCCGCCCGGCTCTGCGCCCTCAACATCCTGGCCCAGGCCAAGGCCGCGCTCGACGGCGACCTGGAACGGATCGCCCAGTGCTTGAAGGTCCAAGGCTTCGTCAATTGCGCGCCCGACTTCACCGACCATCCGAAGGTGGTCAACGGCGCCTCCGATCTCCTGGTGATGGCCTTGGGCGACGCCGGCAAGCACGCCCGCTTCGCCGTCGGTGCGCCGAGCCTGCCCTTGGGCGCTTCGGTCGAGGTCGACGCCACCTTCGCCTTGAAGTGACCAGGGCAAGATGAGCGACGCGCCCACCGCCCACCTCGTCCGCGGTGTCCACGGCATCGAGGCCCAGGCCTGGGACCGGTTGGCGCCGGCCACCAACCCGTTCGTCCGGCACGGCTATCTGGAGGCGCTCGAGGCCTCCCACTCGGCCGTGCCGGAAACGGGCTGGGCGCCCCTGCCGGTGGTGCTCGGCGAGGTGACGGCCCCCGCCGCCATCGCGCCGGCCTACGTCAAATCGCACTCGGCCGGCGAATACGTCTTCGACCATGGCTGGGCGCACGCCTACGAGCGCGCGGGCGGGCGCTACTATCCGAAGCTCCAGGTGGCCGTACCCTTCACGCCGGTGCCGGGCCCTCGCCTCCTGGCCGCCGACGACACGGCCCGCACCAACCTGATCAAGGGCCTCGAAGCCGCGGCCGAACGGCTCGACGTCTCCTCGGTCCACGTCACCTTCTGCACCGCAGCCGAGGCCGCCCTCTTCGCCGCCGCCGGCTGGGGCATCCGCCACGGCGTGCAATACCACTGGACCGACCAGGGCTATGGCGACTTCGAGGGCTTTTTGGAGGCCCTGAAATCATCGAAGCGCAAGGCCATGCGCAAGGAACGCCGCAAGGTGCAGGCCAGCGGCATCGAGGTCGTGGTGCATCGCGGTGCCGCCATCACGCCGGCGGACATGGAGGCATTCTATCCGTTCTATCTGGCGACGGTGGAAAAGCGCACCTGGGGTCAGGGCTACCTGAAGCGCAGCTTCTTTCGCCTCCTGGCCGAACGGCTCGGCGACGCCTTGGTGCTCGTCCTCGCCTACCAGGACGGCCGCTGCGTCGCCGGCGCGATGCACCTGGTCGGCGGCGACACCCTCTATGGGCGGCTGTGGGGGGCCCTCGAAGACTTCAAGTTCCTGCACTTCGAGCTTTGCTACTACCAGGCCATCGACCTTGCCCTCGCCTGGGGGCTCCGCCGTATCGAGGCCGGGGCCCAGGGCGAGCACAAGCTGCAGCGCGGCTACGCCCCGGCCCGCACCTACTCCGCCCACCTGATCCGCGACCCGGCGCTGCGCACGCCGGTCGAAGCGTTCCTCGCCCGCGAGCGCGCCCAGATCGAAGCCGAATGGCCGCTGCTCGAATCCTATCTGCCGTACCGGACGACGGCAGGCGACGGCTGAGCATGGCGGCGGGCGCCACCGCCGGACCGCCCGCGACCCCCAACGACCGGAGGAGCAAACCCCAGCCTTATCAACGCCGGCACGCCGCCTCGACCGCGGCCACCAGCGGTACCCACCGCGTTGCCTCCAGCGTCGGCAAGAGTGCCGCGAAGTTACCGGCCGGCGGCCTCACCGTGGCGGGCCAAGCGGCCGCGGTCTCGGCCAAGGCTTCGATCTGGAGCCGCTCGGCGGCGAGTTCGACCGCTTGCACCTCCCGCTTCAAGGCAAGGGCGCGCGCCTCGGCGATGCCGAGCGGGGGTGCGGCCTGCAACAAGGCACGGCGTGCGGCCCGCAGGGGTGCGACCACCTGGGTCTGCCAGGCCGCGGCGCTCGCGGTAAGGTGGGTCCAGCGTCCAGCATCCAGCGCCACGCCGCGGGTGAAGAGCCAGCCGCCGGTCAACAGCACCGGCACGTCGATCCCGTGCTGGTCCTGCAGGTCCAGGCAGAGCCCACGCACGCCCGGCGCCGCGTAGAGGCGGCAGACGGTCTCCCAGGCGCTGCTCACCGCTCGCCGCCGACCTCAACGATCGCCAAAGGTGATGCCAAGGCCACGGGCGGTGGTGACCAGGCAATCGTCCAGATCGACGGCCTGGTAATGGCCGATCGCATCGCCGATCGGAATGTCCACCACCTTGCGGTGTTGCCACGCCACCATCCGGCCGAATTTCCCCTCGGCGCAGAGATCGACGGCGGCAACGCCGAAGGCGGAGGCCAGCACCCGGTCCATCGCCACGGGCGAGCCGCCGCGCTGCACGTGGCCGAGGACCGTCACCCGCGTCTCGGCGCCGGTGCGCTGCGCGATCGCGTCCGCCACCCGCTGGCCAACGCCGCCATAGCGCTGCTCACCCTGCGCCAAAGTCTGCATCCGCCGGTCGCCCTCCGGCGCCTTCGCCGCCTCGGCGACGATCACCAGGGAATGGTTGCGGCCAGAGCGGCGGCGTTCCTCCAGATGCTGGCACACGATCTCGATGTCGTAGGCGATTTCCGGGATGAGAATGACGTGGGCGCCGCCGGCAATCCCGGCATTGAGGGCGATGTGCCCGGCATCGCGGCCCATCACCTCCAAGACCATGACGCGGCTGTGGCTCGCCGCCGTCACGTCCAGCCGGTCGAGCGCCTCGGTGGCGACCTGCACGGCGGACTGAAAGCCGATCGCGGCTTCGGTATGGCCCAGATCGTTGTCGATGGTCTTGGGGATGCCGACCAGGTTCCAGCCCTCCTGGCGGGCCAGCTTGTCCATGATGCCGAGGCTGCCGTCACCGCCGATGCCGATCAAGGCATCCAGGCCCAGCTCGAAATAGCCCTGGCCGATCAGGTGCGACTGATCTTGATGTCCCCCAGCACCATCCGGGTAGTCGAACGGATCACCCTTGTTGGTGGTCTCCAGCACGGTCCCGCCACGCCCGACCAGCCCCGACACGTCGCCGGGTGTCAGCTTCACCGCATCGACGGGCCGCGTCGCGAAGCCGTGCGTGGCTTTGTGGATGCCGTAGACCTCGAAGCCGTAGCCATGGACGGCGCGGCGCACGACCGCCCGAATGACGGCATTCAGCCCGGCGCAGTCGCCACCACTGGTCAAGACGCCGATCCGCATCGTCGTCGCTCCCCCCCACCATGCTCACCGTCGGAGCACGCTCATGCTTCCGCCCATCCTAGCGGCGGCGGAAAACGTAGGCACGCGCGCCCAACGTGGTATAACCCCCAGGCTTTCGTCGGTCACGGAACCCTCAACGACCATGGTCTTCGACACGGAGATCGAAACGCTCAAGGCGGCGCACCGCGCGCTCGACGAGCGGATTCGTCAGCTGGAACTGGAGCGAAGCGCGGGCCAGCTGGAGGTTCAGCGGTTGAAAAAGCGCAAATTGCAGCTGCGGGACCGGATCACACGGCTCGAAAGCTCGCGGCTGCCGGACATCATTGCCTGACCGGCGCGGCCGCCTCCGAGGCGGCTTTCTGCGCGCGTTTGCACCGATACATCTCGGCATCGGCGGCGTGCAGCACCTCTTCGGCCGGCTGGCCAGGGGCAAAGGCGTAGGCGCCGTAGGCCAGGACCACCTCGATCAACTCCCCCTCCCAGGCCAACGGCCGACGCTTGACCAAATCCGCCAGGGTGCGCGCCTTTTGCCGAGCGGTCTCCAAATCGGCCCACATCAAGATGACCCCGAATTCGTCGCCGCCGAGCCGCGCGAACACGTCGGAGGCGCGCAGATTGCGCACCAGCGTCTCGGCCACATGGCGCAACACGGCGTCGCCCGCGGCATGGCCGTGGCGGTCGTTGACGTGCTTCAGGTCGTTGAGGTCGAAATAGAGCACGCAGCCGGGCGTACCGTAGCGCTCCAGGCCGCGGATCGAGCGGGCGAGTTCGCGCATGAACGAGCGCCGGTTGCTGATCGGCACCAGCGAGTCCTCGTCGGCGAGGCGCTCGAGTTCGGCCTCCCGCACCCGCCGCCGCTCGATCTCCGCATTCAGGTCGGCGTTGTCGTGCAAGAGGGTGAGCAGCGCCTTGCGCACCTCTTCGGTCAGCGCCGCCTTGGGCACCCCGGTGAGCGCTACGAGGTCGTCGTCGCTGAGCGCCGGCTGGAACTCGTCGTTCATGCGTCGTCGCCCACCAGCGTCACGTGCCCCATCTTGCGACCTGAACGAGCCTCCTCCTTACCGTAGAGGTGCAGCCGTGCCGACGGCTTCGCAAGCCAAGCCGGCCAGGCGTCGACGTCGTCGCCGAGCAGGTTGATCATCCGGCAAGGCGCTAACGCCCGCGCCGGGGTCAGCGGCCAATCGCACACCGCCCGCACCGCCTGCTCGAATTGATCGACGCTGCACCCGTCCAAGGTCCAGTGCCCCGAATTGTGCGGACGGGGGGCGAACTCGTTGATCAAGAGGCGACCGTCCAAGGTCTCGAACAATTCGATCGCCAAAAGCCCTGCCAGCTCGACGCCGCGGGCGACCGCGAGGGCCAACGTCTCCGCCTGGGCCACGAGGTCGGGGCTAGCTGCGGCCGGTGCGAAACTTTCCCGCAAGATGCCGTCTGCATGCCGATTCTCGGCCAGCGGGAACACGGCAACGGCTCCGCTCGGTCGCCGCGCCACCAGCACCGACAGCTCGCGGCGAAACGCTACCTCGCTCTCGACGATGCACGGCACCCCGCCCAAGGCCGCGAACGCCGCCGCCACCTCAGCCCTGTTCGAAACTCGGATTTGTCCTTTACCATCATAGCCCAAGCGGCGTGTCTTCACGCGGCAAGGGAACGAAAGCTCGGCTAGGTTCGAGCCGTCCGCGCCGCCGTCATAGGCAGCGAAGGGAGCCGTCTCCAGGCCGATCGAGCGGGCAAAACGCTTCTCCGCCAGCCGGTCCTGGGCGATGGCGAGCAGGTCGGCGCCCGGCCGCACCGGGACCCGTTCGGCCAGGTGACGAACGCTCGCGACCGGCACGTTCTCGAACTCCAGCGTGACGACGTCGACGCTGGCCGCAAAGGCATCGAGGGCGCGCTGGTCGTCGAACGGCGCGAGCGTGGCGCGGTCGGTCACCTGGACGGCCGGCTCGTTCGCGGCCTGCGCGAAGACGTGCACGCGCAGCCCCAACCGAAACGCCGCCAAGGCCAGCATCCGCCCGAGTTGGCCACCGCCGAGAATGCCCAGCACAGCACCGGGTGCGAGCGTGCTCACGCGTTGCTCTCGACCACGGCGGCTGCCGGCTCGCCGACCGGGTCATGGGGTACGGCATCGCGCTGCGCCGCACGCCAGGCGCTGAGCCGCTGGGCCAGGGCCGGGTCGGCCAGGGCCAGGATGGCGGCCGCCTGCAGGCCGGCATTGACCGCGCCGGCGCGGCCGATGGCAAAGGTGCCAACCGGCACGCCCGCCGGCATCTGGACGATCGAATAAAGGCTGTCGAGGCCGCTCAGCGCGTCGCTCTTCACCGGCACGCCCAATACCGGCAGGGTGGTGAGCGAGGCGATCATGCCCGGCAGATGCGCAGCTCCCCCGGCGCCCGCGATGATCACCTGCAGGCCGTCGTCCGCGGCCGCCTTGGCGAAGGCGACCATGCGTTCCGGGGTGCGGTGCGCCGACACCACCCGGCACAGATGCGGCACCTCCAGCACGCGGAGAATCTCGGCGGCGTGCTGCATGCAGGGCCAGTCCGAACGACTGCCCATGACGACGGCGACCTTGGGTCTCAGCGCTCGTCCTCCCGCACCGGGTCACCCGCCCCGGCCTCGCCCGCGGCCCCATCGACCTCCGCCTGCAGCTCGCGCGCACCGGCGGCGGCCTCCAGATTGGCCTCGCGCAGCTGTTGGAACACCTCCTCGCGGAGCACCGAAGCGTTGTTGGGAAACACGAAACCCAGCTTCACCGTCTTGCCGCGCAGTTCGACAACGCGCACCTCGATGTCGTGATTGATCACGACGGCTTCGCCGACCTTGCGCGTCAGGTAGAGCATGGGGTGCTCGTTGCTGCCCTGGAGTTAGGAGGTTGTTAACCCTGTTGCTGGTAGCCTGCAACCAGTGGGTACGCCAAAGGAGCGGGCGCATGTTGCAGGGCTTTAGGCTGTTCGATCTGGCGAGCCAGCGGCTCGACTACCTGGAACAACGCCACGGCGTCATCACCCGCAACATCGCCAATGCCGATACCCCCGGATTCAAGGCCAAGGACGTGCGCGAACCGAACTTCAAGCGCATGCTCGAAGGCGGCACTGCGGGCGGGCCGTTGGCGCTCGCCACCACACGCAACGGCCACGTGCAGCCGAAACTCAGCCCTGGTGCCGGCCGGCTGATGCGGCCAACGCTGGAGGTCTCGCCGTCGGGCAATGCCGTCAGCCTGGAGGAAGAAGCCGGCAAGCTGCGCGCCACGGCCGGCCAGCACGGCAAGGTGACGGCCGTCTACGGCAAGTACACAGGGTTCTTGAAGATGGTGGCCGGCGGCCAGGGTTGAGGTGCTCGGCCACGCCTCGAGGAAGGTGAGAGATGAAGCTCGAAGACAGCGTCGCCATTGCCAGTGCCGGCATGAAAACCCAAGGCGTGCGCATCCGCGTTGCCGCCGAGAATTTGGCCAATGCCAGCTCGACCGGTACGCATGCGGGCGAGGAACCCTATCGCCGCAAAACGGTCAGCTTCGCCGAACGGCTCGACCGCGAGCGCCAGCTGCGCCTGGTCGACGTCAAGCGCTACGGCGTCGACAACAGTGCCTTCGAGCGTCGCTTCGATCCGACCCATCCCGCCGCCGACGGCGCCGGCTACGTGCTCTGGCCCAACGTCAACCCGCTGGTCGAGCTGATGGACATGCGCGAAGCCCAGCGCAGTTACGAAGCCAATCTCAACGCCATCACCCTCACCCGCAACCTGGTCCGCCAAACTTTGGATCTCCTGCGCTGAGTGCGAAAGGGCGCCGTAGATGACCACGATCGATCCCCTCGCCGCCCGCCTTGCCCATCTCGTCAAAGCCCAGGCCGGCCAAGCCGCGGGTGCCAGCCGCGCCGGCAACGCAGCCGCGAGCTTCGAAAGCCTGCTCTCGACGGCGATCAAGGACACGGTCGGCGTCCACCAGGCAGCCGAGGCCACGGCGATGCGCGGCCTCACGGGCCAAGCGTCGGTGCGTGAAGTGGTCGAAGCCGTCAGTGCCGCCGAGGTCACCCTGCAAACCGCCACCGCCGTGCGCGACCGGGTGATCGCCGCCTACCAAGACATCATCCGCATGCCGATCTGACCGGCAGCCGAGGCCCGGGAGGCCCGCCATGGACGAAACGGTTTTGGACATCGCGCGTGCGGCGGTCTTCACCTGTTTGAAGGTCGGCGCTCCGGTGATGTTCGTCGCGCTCGGCATCGGCCTGGTCGTGTCGTTCCTCCAGGCGATCACGCAAATCCAGGAACCGACGCTCACCTTCGTGCCGAAGGCCGTCGGCATCATGTTGACCATCACCCTCGCCATGCCGTTCATGCTCGGCACGCTGGTGGCCTTTGCCCAGGAACTGTTCATGCGCATCGGTACCGGCGCATGACCATCGTCCTCGCCGACGAGGTGGCCTTGTTGGGCTTGGTCTTCGCCCGCATCGGTGCGGCCGTGATGATCCTGCCCATTTTCGGCGAGAACTACGTGCTGTCACGGGCGCGGTTGATCCTGGCCTTGACCCTCTCGGTGCTGTTGGCACCGCTGATCGCGCCGACGCTGGCCCCCGTCACGGCGGTCGATGCCGCCTATGTTGGCCGGATCGTCACCGAGATCATCCACGGCCTGTTTCTCGGCAGCTTCGTCCGGCTCGCCGTGGTTGCCCTCTCGATCGCCGGCGGCGCGGTTGCCATGCAGATGGGCTTTGCCGCGGCCAACTTCTTCAATCCGGCCGAAGCCCAGCAGAGTTCGGTCACCGGCAACCTCTTCACCATTGCGGGCTTTGCGGGGCTGCTCGCCGTCGATGGTCACCACATGATGCTGCGGGGCCTGGTGGCGAGCTACGACGCCCTGCCGGCCGATGGCAGCCTTGCCGCCGGCGACATGGCCGCGGCCATGGCCCGCGGCAGCGCCGACGCCGTGGCCCTCGGTCTCCAGATGGCGCTGCCGATGACCGCGGCCGCCCTCGTCATCTACGCCCTCATGGGCATGATGAACCGCCTCGTGCCCACGCTGCAGGTCATCTTCGTCGCCCTGCCGGCGCAGTTGCTGTTGGGCCTCGGCCTGTTGGGGCTGACCGTCGCGGGCGTGGTGCACCTGTTCATCGGCTTCGTGCACGACCTCAACCTGTTGTTGGGGGCGTAAGCGATGGCCGACCAACCGGAGAAAGCCGACAAAACAGAAGAGCCAACACCGAAACGCCTGGAGGATGCGCAGCGCGACGGCCAGGTCGCAACGTCCCGCGACCTGACGAGCCTCCTGCTCTTGAGCGTCGGTGTCTTCCTCCTCTCCCCGCTCGGCGCCGGCATCTTCGCCGGCCTCTTGGCGCCCTTGCGCAGCTTGTTCGATCGGCCGCACCAGCTGGGCGGCGATCCAGCGCAGCTGGCCGACGTCGTGGTCGCGCTGGGCTGGGCCGTCGGTCTCGTGTTGGCGCTGCCCTTCGGGGCGTTCATGGCCGCGGCGATCGCCTCCAACCTCGCCCAGCACGGCTTCGTGTTGAGCTTGAAGCCGGTGCAGCCGAAGCTGAACCGGATTTCGCCCCTGGCCGGCCTCAAGCGCCTGTTCGCGCCGAAGTCCTTGGCCGAAGCTTTGAAGAACATGGCGAAGGTGCTCTTGGTCGGGGCAGCTGCCTGGCTTGCGATCCAGCCCGTGGCGTCGGAACTGGTCGGCACCATGCAGATGCCGATGCCGGACGTCTTGAGCCGCATCCAGAACTGGCTGTTGCGGGCGACCGGTGCGGCTTTGATCGTCGTCGCCGCCATCGCGGTGGCCGACGTCATGCTGCAGCGCCACAGCCACCACCAGCAAATGAAAATGACCCGCCGTCAGGTCAAGGACGAAGCCAAGCAGACCGACGGCGACCCGCACGTCAAGGCCAAGATCCGTCAACTGCGCATGGAGCGGGCGCGGCATCGCATGATGGCGGCCGTGCCGGAGGCGACGGTGGTGATCACCAACCCGACGCATTTCGCGGTCGCGCTCCGCTACGAGCCCGGCAAGACCTCGGCGCCGGAGGTGGTGGCCAAGGGCGCCGACGCCGTGGCCTTCCGCATCCGGGCCGTCGCCCGCGAACACGACGTCCCGATCATCGAAAACCGGCCCCTCGCCCGCGCCCTCTTCGCCGACGTCGACATCGGCCAAACCATTCCCGAGCGCCATTTCGCGGCCGTTGCCGAGGTCATCGGCTTCGTCTTCCGGCAACGGGACGGCTTCGCAGGTGCCGGCTGAACCGCGACGCTTCGGCCCGGCCGCTAACCACTCGTTAACGTCTGGCGCGCAGAGTCGACCTAAGTCCTTGTCTCCCGGAGTTGATGCCGGTGTCGTGTCCCTTGTCCTCGCGCTTCGTTGCGCTCGGTGTGCTCGCGTGCGTGACCTTCGCCCCCGCCATGGCGTCGGTCCCCTTCGACGCCCACGTCCAAGTCCTCCCCGAAGAGGTTCGTCTACCGCGATGGGAGGCGGCGCTGCGCGGTATCCAGCAGGATCGCGTCGTCATGCGGACCTGTCTGGACGACGCCGATCAATGCACCCCACCGCGGCTGGCCGCCTGGCGGCAGATGATGCTCGCTGCCGCCCGCGCCCCGTGGCACGAAAAGCTCGAAGCGGTGAACACCTTCGTCAATCAGGTGCCCTATGTCCGTGATCTCGACCGGTTCGGAGTCGTCGACTATTGGGCGCCGCCCTTGCAGTTCTTCGCTGGCGGCGGTGACTGCGAAGACTACGCCATCGCCAAGTACGTGAGCCTGCGCAAACTCGGGCTGCCGGCCGAACGCCTGCGCATCGTCGTTCTGGAGGACGTGGCCCGCGGCCTGGCCCACGCCATCCTCGCGGTGCGGCTCGACGGTGAGGTCTGGGTCCTCGACAACTACTACGACGCGATCGCGCGGTTCTCCGAACTCACCCACTATGCGCCCTATTATGCCGTCAACGAAGATCAGCGCTGGCTGCACCGGCTACCGGGCGAGCCCGTGCCGGCGGGCCGCACGCACTGAGCCGCTTGCCCAATGCGTGCCCACTTTGGTCGCTGAACGGGCGCTCACCGATTGCATCGAACCGCATGGGCGGCTGTAGTGAGGGTTGGTTGCCTCTGTTCGACGGATCCCACGATGGACTCTTCCCTCAAGATCAGCTTTCACAACGTGCCGCATTCGGATGCCGTCGAGACCGACATCCGTGAGCGGGTCGCCAAGCTGGAGGGGTTCTTCGATCGCATCGTCGGGTGCCGCGTGGTGGTCGAGGCTCCAGCCAAGAACCTGGAGGGCGCGGCCGCATCCTTCGCGGTGAAGATCGAAATCGCCGTCCCCGGCCAGGACATCGTGGTCAAGGCGACGCCGTCGCCGGACCTGCACAGCGCGCTTGCCCAGTCCTTCGATGCCGCCAAGCGGCGTCTGAAAACCCACGCCGAACGCCGCCGCGGGCTCTGATCGGTCAGCCCGGACGACCGGCGCCACGATCTGCCAGCGCCTGACGGATCGCTTCGACCACCCCTTCGGGATCGATCGGCTTGGTGACGTAGCCGTTCATGCCGGCATCTCGGCAGCGGTCGATCATGTCCGGCATGGCATGGGCGGTGACGGCGATGATCGGCAGGCGCAGCTCGCCCCGCGCCCGCACCGCCCGTGTCACCTCGAGGCCCGACATGCCGGGCATCTGAATGTCCAACAGGACGGCGTCGAGGCCACCCCGTTCCACCCGGGCCAGCGCCGTCTCGCCGTCTTCGGCCATTTCCACGTCGTGGCCTGCGCGGCTCAACAGCAGCTGCATCAACCGCAAATTCATCGGGTTGTCGTCGACGACCAACAGCCGCCAGGGTCCGGCTCGCTCCTCGCGCAGGCCGTGCACGGTGACGAAGCTCGCACCGTCGCGAGGTGCCCCCGTCATCACCCGGCGCAGCGCGCGTTCCAACACCTCGCTGTCGAGCCCGGCGGGCAGGTAGCCATCGAAGCCGGCATGGTGGGCGACCTCGGCCTCGCCGCGCACGCCACTTCGCACCAGGGCGAGCACGGGCAGACCCGGGGCCAGGGCGCGCCAGCGAGCGAGTTCGGCGGCACGCGCGGCCTCGATCCGATCGCAAATCATCAAAACCGCCGCAGGAGCCGCCAAGTCGCTTGCCAAGCGCATGCCCACTGCGGCGCTATCGGCGACCCGTTCCACCCGCAGGCCCATGAGCTGGAGGCGTTGCTCGACGTCGACTGCGCTCGGACCCGACGCCACCAGGAACACGCGTTGGCCGCAGAGGGCAGTCGCGGGTGCGCGCGAGGGCGCCGGTGCTGGACGCAGCGGCAAAAGCAACGTGACCTCGGTGCCGACACCGGCGGTGCTGGCGAGCGTCATCTCGCCCCCCATGGCATGCACGAGATGTTTGGCGATCGCCACGCCGAGGCCCACGCCGTCGGCGCCATCGCTGCCCCGCCCCTGCGTGAAGGGCGTGCCGATGCGGGCGAGCACGGCCGGGTCCATGCCGCGGCCGCTGTCCTGGACGCGAAAGCGGATCAGGGTCCCCGGCTCGGCCACGTCGACCGTCACGACCACGGCCCCTTCGCGCGTGAACTTGACCGCGTTGCCGACCAGATTGGCCAGGATCTGGCGCAGCCGCCCCGGGTCGCCGCTGAGCCAAGCCGGCACGCTCGCGGCCACATCGAAGCGAAGCTCGACGGTCTGCGCCTCGGCGCGCGGCACCAACCAGCCGACGACGTGGCGCACCAGGTCGCGGACCTCGAAGGGGCGGTCGGCGAAACGCAGCTGGCCGCGTTCGAGCCGGTTCACGTCCAGCAGATCGTTGACGAGTGAGAGCAACGACGTCGCCGCATCCTGGACGACCTCGGCATGTTCGCGCTGCTCGGGGCTGAGCGCCGTCGCCAACAGGAGATCGGTCGTCCCGAGGATCGCGTTGATCGGATCCCGCAGGTCGTGCGCGACCACGGCAATCCAGTCCTGCAATCCGAGCTCCAGCGACGGCTCGCCGTCCACCGCCATAGCGTGCTCCACGACAGCCCAGTCCGGCCCGACCATGGCGCGAAAGGCGGCGTGGCGAAAGCGTTGATGCGCGGCATAAATTCCTATACAACCAGCC
Organism: Geminicoccaceae bacterium; assembly: GCA_007694015.1. Taxonomy (GTDB): domain Bacteria; phylum Pseudomonadota; class Alphaproteobacteria; order Geminicoccales; family Geminicoccaceae; genus RECO01. The sequence continues at coordinate 9,316 of RECO01000141.1, read as the reverse complement.
CATCAGGCTTGGAGATCACGATGCCCGCCGCCCGCCGCATTGCCAAAACGAAGCCCACCTCGCCTGACAACACCATCGGCGGTGCCGCAAACGACGCGCCCCTGCTGGTCGACGCCGTGACCGCGCCTGTCGAAAAAGTTGGTGTGCTCCGCGCGATCTTGTTTTCGCAAATCGAGCGTGAGGTCAAATCCGGCAACGTTCGCGTCATCTTATGGTTGGCCGACCGCATCCGCTTAGTCGACACGCCAGAGGATCGAGCATCGCCGAACGACGAGCTGCGCTCACTTCTGGATGACTTGTCGTCTGAGGAGCTTCGCGAATTCGTCAGCCTGGGCGACAAATGACGCCTGGGCGATCAGCGGCCGTCGAACTCGATACGGGTATCGGCGTTGTGAAAAACCACCATACCGTCGGTGAAGCGCAAAAACTGGAAACCGCTCACGTCCACACCTTCCGCCGTCACGTGCGATTTCACGTTGCCGCGTTCGACCGGCCCGGAGACGCCTTCCAAGACCACGTTGCGAAACGCCGAATCGTTGAACAGCACCACTTCACCAGCGCTACCCGGCTGCAAATGCTCGACGGTCAGCCGGAACACGGCTTCCGCCTCGCCGGCTTCGTGCCAAATCGGGGCGTCGGCACCGGGCGTTGCCGGTGTGGCTCGCACAGTTTTCGTCATGAGTTCGATCCCATCACCAGCCGCCCTTGATTCTTGCCGGTCCGCCACCGTGTGCCAAGCCGGAAAGCGGGCCTTGGCATTCACAGGTACGCATCGTTCTGGCGCCCGCAACCGGAACGTGCGTTCAATCAGAACACGAGTGCCGCTTACGGGTACTCCACCATCAGCGACATCGCGTCATTCTTCAAGCCTCAAAGATCGGCTGCCAGCCTCAAAGATCGGCGTAGCAATGCACTTCGGCGCCACCGCCCGGATGGGTGACCGCACCGGTCTCCGCCGAGCCCACCGTTTGGGCGTATTTCCAAAGCGTGCCCGAGGCATAGAAGGTCGGGCGCGGCTGCCAGCCGTCGCGGCGCTTGGCCAGTTCGGCCGCGTCGACTTCCACGTCGAGCGTGCCCTTACCGGCGTCGATGGCTATCATATCACCGTCCCGCAGCAAACCGATCGGCCCGCCCACGGCCGCCTCGGGGCCGACATGGCCGATACAGAAGCCCCGCGTCGCGCCGGAGAAGCGGCCATCGGTGATCAATGCCACTTTGTCGCCGCGCCCCTGGCCATAGATCGCCGACGTCACGCCCAGCATTTCGCGCATGCCGGGTCCGCCCTTCGGCCCCTCGTAACGGATGACGATGACCTCGCCGTCCTCGTAGCGGCCGGCCTGCACCGCCGCCATCGCGTCCTCTTCGCAGTCGAAGCAGCGGGCCGGCCCACGGAACACGAGGCTCGGCAAGCCCGCCACCTTCACGATGGCACCCTCGGGTGCGAGCGTGCCCTTCAGCCCGACGACGCCACCCCAGGTGGTGATCGGGTCCGTGGTCGGACGGACCACCACGTTGGGCACGAACTTGGTCGACGCCAGATTCTCGGCGATCGTCTTGCCGGTGACGGTGATGCAGTCGCCGTGCATATAGCCCCCGTCCAAAAGCGCCTTCATCAGGATGGGCACGCCGCCGACGTCGTGCAGATCGCGCATGACGTACTGCCCGGCGGGCTTCAGGTCGGCGATGTAGGGGGTGCTGCGGAAGATTTCGGCGACGTCGTGCAGGTCGAACTTCAACCCCGCCTCGTGGGCGATCGCCGGCAGGTGCAGCGCGCCGTTGGTGGAGCCGCCCGAGGCGGCCACCACCCGGGCGGCATTTTCGAGCGACTTCAGCGTCACCACGTCGCGGGGGCGAATGCCGGCGGCGAGCAGGTTCATGACCGCTTCGCCCGACGCCTCGGCCCACTGATCGCGCGTCTCGTAGGGCGCGGGCGTCCCCGCCGAGCCCGGCAAGGCGAGGCCGATCGCCTCGGAAACGCAGGCCAAGGTGTTGGCGGTGAACTGGCCGCCACAGGAGCCGGCCGACGGGCACGCCACCTGCTCCAGTTCCTCCAGATCCTCGGCACTCATCTCGCCGACGGCGTGCTTGCCCACCGCCTCGAAGACGTCCTGCACCGTGACGTCCTTGCCGCGGAATTTGCCGGGCAGGATCGAGCCGCCGTACATGAACACCGACGGCACGTTCAACCGCACCATCGCCATCATCAGGCCCGGCAGCGACTTGTCGCAGCCGGCGAGCCCCACCAGCGCATCGTAGGCGTGGCCGCGCACGGTCAGTTCGGTCGAGTCGGCGATCACTTCCCGGCTGACCAGGGACGACTTCATCCCCTCGTGGCCCATGGCGATGCCGTCGGTGACGGTGATCGTGGTGAACTCGCGCGGCGTGCCGCCGGCCTTGGCGACGCCGCGCTTGGCGGCCTGGGCCTGGCGCGCCAGGGCGATGTTGCAGGGGGCCGCCTCGTTCCAGGTCGTGACCACGCCGACGAACGGGCGGGCGATGTCGTCCTTGGTCAATCCCATGGCGAAGTAGTAGGATCGATGCGGCGCCCGATCCGGCCCGACGCTCGAATGCCGGCTCGGCAGCTTCGCCTTATCGAAAACGGTAACCCTCGCCATTGGTGCCAGTCCTTGCTTCTTCATTGCGACCGCCGGACTTTAGAACCGTTGCAGCCCGATGCCTAGCGGCCCCCGCAAGCTCGGCCTGATCGGTCGCGTCACCGCTGCCTTCAACGGCTTCAACGACAACCACCAGGCCATCCATGCGGGGCACATCGCCTTCGTCGCGCTCTTGTCGCTGTTCCCGTTTCTCATCGTCATCGTCGCCAGTGCGGGGTTGGTCGGTACCACCGAGGCCGCGCGCGAGGTCGTGGCTTTGGCGCTCGAACAGGTGCCGCACGACGTGGGTGCCGTGCTCGGACCGGTCGCGATCGAAGTGATCGATGCGCCCCGGCGCGGTGCTTTGACCATCGGCCTGGTCGGCGCGCTTTGGGCCGCCTCCACCGGCTTCGAGGCGCTCCGCTACGCCTTCGATCGCGCCTACGGCGTCGAGCAGCCGCGCCAGATGTGGTGGGCGCGTTTGCAAAGCCTCGGGCTCACCATCCTGTTCGCCTTCGTGACACTGATGGCGGCGCTCTCGGTCCTGGTCGTGCCGCGCCTCCTGCAGGTGGCCGCCAGCATCCTCGACCGCCCGCAATGGGCCGCCCCCACCGTTCCTTGGTTCGCCAATCTGATGGTGTTCGCGCTCCTGGTCATCATGACCGCGGCCCTGTTCAAGACCCTGCCCTTTCGCCGCCTGCGCTGGGGCGAGGTCATGCCCGGGGCGGTGTTCACCGTGCTCGGCTGGGCGCTCGCCGTGCGCGCCTTCGAGCTCTACCTGACCCACGTCGCCATCTACAGCCTCACCTACGGCAGCCTCGGCGGGGTGGTCGCCACGCTGATGTTCTTCTACATCGCGGCAGCGGTCCTGCTCTTCGGCTGCGAGCTCAACGCTGCCGGCTACCGTGCGGCGGCTTGAAGCCCCACGGCCGATGACTAGGATGCGGCACCCCCGAACGGAACGGAGACCTCGATGATCGAGACGGGAACCCTGTTGGCCGGCAAACGCGGCCTGATCATGGGCGTGGCCAACGACCGCTCGATCGCCTGGGGCATCGCCCGTGCTGCCCACGCCCAGGGCGCCGAACTGGCCTTCACCCACCAAGGCGAGGCGCTCGCCAAGCGGGTGCGGCCGCTCGCCGAGCAGGTGGGCTCCAACCTGGTCATGCCCGGCGACGTTACCAACGGGGCCGAGATGGACGCCTTGTTCGACCGGCTGCAAGGCGAATGGGGCCGGCTCGACTTCCTCGTCCACGCCATCGCCTTCTCCGACAAGGACGAGTTGCGCGGCCGCTACGTCGACACCACGGCCGACAACTTCGCCAAGACGATGGCGATCTCCTGCTACTCGTTCACCGAGCTCTGCCGCCGGGCGGAGCCGCTGATGACCGACGGCGGCAGCCTGTTGACGCTGACCTACGCCGGGGCCGAGCGCGTCATGCCACACTACAACGTGATGGGCGTCGCCAAGGCCGCGCTCGAAGCCAGCGTCCGCTATCTGGCGGTCGACTTCGGCGCCAAGAGCATCCGGGTCAACGCCATCTCCGCCGGGCCGATCAAGACGCTCGCCGCCTCCGGCATCGGCGACTTCCGCTACATCCTCAAGTGGAACGAGTACAACTCGCCGCTCAAGCGCAACACCACGCTCGGCGACGTCGGCGGTGCCGCCCTCTTCCTCCTCTCCGAACTCGGCAGCGGCACGACAGGCGAGGTGCTGCACGTCGACAGCGGCTATCACGTGGTCGGCATGAAGGCGGTCGACGCCCCCGACATCTCGGTCGTCTAGGCTCGACCGGTGGCGGGCAATGGGTTCGGCGTCGCCTTTCGCTTCACCACCTTCGGTGAAAGCCACGGGATTGCGCTGGGGTGCGTCGTCGACGGCGTGCCGCCGGGGCTGGAGCTCGTGGAGGCCGACATCCAGCGCTGGCTGGACCGCCGCCGCCCCGGCCAATCCAAATTCGTTACCCAGCGCCAGGAACCCGACAGCGTCGAGATCCTCTCCGGCACCTTCGAGGGCCGCACCACCGGCACCTCGATCGGCCTCTTGATCCGCAATCAAGACCAGCGCTCGAAAGACTACAGCGAGATCAAGGACGTTTATCGGCCCGGCCACGCCGACTTCACCTACGACGCCAAATACGGACTTAGGGACTACCGCGGCGGCGGTCGGGCGAGTGCCCGCGAAACCGCCATGCGGGTCGCGGCCGGTGCGGTCGCCCGCAAGGTCCTGGGCGAGGGTATTCGCATCCGTGGCGCCCTGGTCGAGATGGGCGGCGATGCCGTCGACCGCGCCGCCTGGGACTGGGACGAGGTCGAGCGCAACCCCTTTTGGTGCCCCGACCCCCAAGCGGCCGAGCGCTGGGAAGGCCTGCTCGGCGCGGTTCGCAAAGCCGGCTCCTCGGTCGGCGCCATCGTCGAAGTGGTGGCCGAAGGCGTGCCCGCTGGCCTGGGCGACCCGGTCTACGACAAGCTCGACGCCGATCTCGCCAAGGCGATGATGTCGATCAACGCGGTCAAGGGGGTGGAGATCGGCGACGGCTTCGCAGCATCCCGTCTCTCGGGCGAGGCCAATGCCGACGAAATGCGCATGGCGAAGGGCAAGCCCACCTTCCTCGCCAACCACGCGGGCGGCATCCTCGGCGGCCTCAGCACCGGCGCGCCGATCGTGGTCCGCTTCGCGATCAAGCCGACCAGCTCCATCCTCACCCCGCGCCGCTCCATCGACCGCTTCGGCCACGAGGTCGAGGTCCGCACCAAGGGCCGCCACGACCCCTGCGTCGGCATCCGCGCGGTGCCGGTGGGCGAGGCCATGCTCGCCGTCGTCCTCGCCGACCACCTCCTGCGCGACCGCGCCCTGGGCCCCAAGCCCCGCGCCGGTGGGCCCGACTGGTAGCCCACCAGGCCGCCGCGAGTTTTACGCAAACTTATCCACAGCCCTTGGCTGGACTGTTGATGGATAGTCTCTCCAGCGTCTCCACACCCCCTCCAGCGCCCACGGTGCGCCTGCTCGGCGACATCGCCTGCCCTTGGAGTTATCTGACGCTGATCTCCCTGCATCGCGCCTTCGGCCAGGAACTCCGCCTGGAGTGGCACCCCTTCGTCCTGGAACTGCGCGACCTGGTGCGCCAGCGCACCCGCCTCCTGGAGGCGGTGAACCGCTACGCCCGCCAGCTCGAAGCCCCCTTCGCCGCCGCAGCACTGCTGGCCCCCATCGACAGCCGCCGCGTCCACGCCACCCTGCTCGCCGCAGCGCCGGATCAAGTCGCAGCCGTCGCTGCCGCCTTGTTCGAGGCGCGCTTCGCCCAGGCCAGCGCCCTGAGCGACCGCCACGCCATCGAAACCGCGCTCGCAGCGAAGTTCGGCGCCGTCTACGCCACCACGCTGCTCGCTGGGAGCACCGCGCGCCTCGAGATGGTCGACCGCGCCGACCGCGCCGCCCGCATCGCCGGCGTCGCCGAAATCCCGGTCTCGGTCCTCGACGACGCCTACGTCATCGCCGGCCTGCAGCCGCCCGAAGCCTTCCTGGGCCTCGCCGAACTGGCTGCCGTGGCGCGCGGGTTGAAGGAAAGGAAGTGAAGGAAAAACAAGAGGCTAGGGGGCTTTTGGCCCCCTAGGACCCCCAGCCAGCGGCTCCGCCGCTGGCCAATGAGAAGTCAAACAGCGGGTCCACTGCCGGCCGATCGAGGGGAATGCGACGGCCTTGAAGTGGCCGTTCGAAGTGGCAGCGGCAACGCCGCTGCGCGGGGGGTTGCAGGGGGGATCATCAAATCCCCCCTGCCCCTTTTAGGGCGTCCACGCCTCGTAATCGCCGGTGGCTTTGGCGCGCTTGCCGCCGCGGCGGACGTGGCCGGCGGGGACGTAGGCTTCGGCGGTGCCGGTCATGTTGGGCATGTGTTCGCGTTCCCAGCGCGGTGCCGGGAGCGGTTTTTCGCTCGGCGCGAAGCGCAGCCGGCGGTGCAGCCAGCCGGCCCAGCCCGGCGGCACCATCGAGCCCTCGGGCTCGATGCCGGGCGCATACACCACCCAGCGCCGCTCCCGTCGCCAATCCTTGGCGCCGCGCTCGCGATAATAGGCGTTCTCGAACTCGTCCTTGCCGACGAACTCGCCGTGCCGGCGGGTCAAGAGATAGGTGCCGAGCCGGTTGAAGCTGAGCCAACGCAACATGCAGCTGCCGTCCTTGGTGTCTTCGTGGGATGTCATCGCGGGTGTCCAACGCGGCCGGACTATGCGCCCTCGCCCCGGCCCGGTCCAGGCGCCGAAGGTCGGGTGCTGCGGCGCCGCAACCGGCTCCATCCCTGGAGCAACGCCTCCATCGAGGCTGACTGGAGTCAGTTGTTCAGTTCGCACCGCAACTGTCGCGGCCAAGCCCATGCCGCCAAAGCGCTTCAACCGCTGCGGCACTCGCTTTAGCCCAGATCACGTGCTAAAGCTGATGCACGGCTGGCCACCGTCTTTTCCACAAGATTTTGCGGATCGGCGGCTCAAGGCCACTAGATATGGGGGACGCTTTGCGTTCAGATGGGCGTGGGCGATGGGCTTCGGGGTGCAGCGGCACCCGCCCTCCCCAGCTTGTGGATAAAATGGGATGACGAGCAGGCCTCCAGATCGATCAGCATGAGCTGAGGCGATGGAGGGCCTGCCAGGGGCCACCGGGGCGGACCTCAATCGGGAGTTGTGCGCGATGCAGATCGAACGACGTTTCACCGCAGCCGGCGGCGATGCCTATGACGGGATCACCTTCCGCCAAGCGGTCAGCGAGATCAGAAACCCGGACGGCTCGATCGTCTTCCGCCTCGACGACGTGGAGGTGCCGGACAGCTGGTCGCAGGTCGCCGTCGACGTCCTGGCGCAGAAATATTACCGCAAAGCCGGCGTCCCCTCGGCGCTGCAGCGCGTACCCGAGGCCACCACGCCGGACTGGCTCCAGCGCCGGGTTCCCGCCGAGGGTGCGGAGATCGCCGGCGAGCGCAGCGCCAAGCAGGTGTTCGACCGGCTCGCCGGCACCTGGACCTATTGGGGCTGGAAGGGCGGCTATTTCGACGGCGAGGCCGATGCGCGCGCCTTCTTCGACGAGCTGCGCGCCATGCTCGCCCGGCAGATGGCCGCCCCCAACTCACCCCAGTGGTTCAACACGGGCCTGCACTGGGCCTACGGCATCGACGGGCCGGCCCAAGGCCACTACGTCGCCGACCCCGCAACCGGCGAAGTGCGGCGCTCCTCGTCGGCCTACGCCCACCCCCAGCCGCACGCCTGCTTCATCCAGTCGATCCAGGACGACCTGGTCAACGACGGCGGCATCATGGACTTGTGGGTGCGCGAAGCCCGCCTCTTCAAATACGGCTCCGGCACCGGCACCAATTTTTCCAACCTGCGCGGCGAGAACGAGCCCTTGTCCGGCGGCGGCAAGTCGTCGGGCCTCATGTCCTTCTTGAAGATCGGCGACCGTGCCGCCGGTGCCATCAAGTCGGGCGGCACCACCCGCCGTGCTGCCAAGATGGTCGTGGTCGACGCCGATCACCCGGACATCGAAGACTACGTGATGTGGAAGGTGATCGAGGAGCAGAAGGTGGCAGCCCTGGTCGCCGGCTCCAAGCTGCTCGCCAAACACCTCAATGCGATCTTGAAGGCCTGCCACGACGGGCTCGCCGACGGCGCTGACCGCTTCGAGCCGACCAAGAACCCGGATCTCCGCCGCGCCATCAAGGAAGGCCGCAAGGCGCTCTTGCCGGAGGCCGCCCTGCAGACCGCCATCCTCTACGCCAAGCAGGGCTACACCGAGATCGAGGTCCCCACATACAACGTCGACTGGGATAGCGACGCCTATGTCACCGTCGCCGGGCAGAACTCCAACAACTCCATCCGCGTCACCGACGACTTCTTGAACCGCGTCGTCGCCAATGGGGAATGGAAGCTCATCCGCCGCATCGACGGCAAAGTCGCCAAGACCGTCAAGGCGCGGGAACTCTGGGACAAGGTGGCACTGGCGGCCTGGGCCTCGGCCGATCCCGGCATCCAGTTCGACACCACCATCAACGACTGGCACACCTGCCCGGCGGGCGGCCGCATCAACGCGTCCAACCCCTGCTCGGAATACATGTTCCTCGACGACACCGCCTGCAATCTGGCGTCGTTGAACCTGATGACCTTCCGCAAGGCCGACGGCACGTTCGACCTGGAAGGCTACCAGCACGCGGTCCGGCTTTGGACCATCGTCCTCGAGATCTCGGTGTTGATGGCGCAGTTCCCCAGCGAAAAGATCGCCGAACTCTCCTACCGCTACCGCACCCTCGGCCTCGGCTACGCCAATCTCGGCGGCCTCTTGATGTCGCTCGGCCTCGGCTATGACAGCGACGAGGGCCGGGCTTTGGCCGGCGCACTCACCGCCGTGATGACCGGCACGTCCTACGCCACCTCGGCGGAAATGGCGGCGGAACTCGGTGCCTTTCCGGGCTATGAAGAGAACCGCGACGCCACCTTGCGGGTCCTCAGGAACCACAAGCGCGCCGCACATGGCCAAAACAGCGGCTACGAGCAGCTCCACACCCTGCCGGTCGCCCTCGACCGCGCCAATTGCCCCTTCAAGGAGCTCGCCGCCGCCGCCGCCGCCTCGTGGGACCGAGCACTGGAGCTCGCCGAAAAGCATGGCGTGCGCAACGCGCAAGTCTCGGTGATCGCCCCCACCGGCACCATCGGCCTGGTGATGGACTGCGACACCACCGGCA
>RECO01000262.1 GCA_007694015.1 Geminicoccaceae bacterium | reverse complement strand
AAGCCAGGGGCTTGCGCGGCGATCTCGGTCAAGGTCTTTGAGCGTGCGCTGCTGCGGCGTGACGTGGACGGCACGAACGAAGTCGAATTCGGCGCGGAGTTCGGTCAGCTCGCGCGCCTGGGTGACGTAGTTGAGGTTGTTGCCCGTCCGCTCCTGATAGCGCCGCCAGTGGTCCCGGCGCTGCTCGAGCGCAAGGTTCCAGACCAGCCGGCAAACGCCGGCAAATTGCGCCATGAGCGCCGCTTGGTCCGGCGAAGACCGAAGAGCGTAGACGAAGCCGCTGTATCGCATAGTGGAGCAGCTCTCATCCGGATCGGGCGGTTGCAAGCAAGAGGCACGGCTTCCTCCCCAGCCCCAAAGGGCGGGGTCTCCGCCGAGAAATGCCGATGACCGCAGCGGTGCGTCGCGCCAGGGCCGTCCGTGCTTCATTCACGCTCGGCAAGGCTGCCGGACCGTGCGGCCGAGGAACCCCGATGCCGGTGTAGTCGTTCAAGGGGTGCAGCCGGAGGAGGCCCCATGACCCTGGTGTTCGAACAGATCCTGGCGGACGGCATCGCCCAGCTTTCCTACCTCGTGGGCGACGACGCCGCCGGCACGGCCGCCGTGATCGATCCGCGCCCGGATGTCGACGTCTATCTCGACATGGCGCGCGACCGGGGCCTCGCCATCACCCACATTTTCGAGACCCACATCCATGCCGATTTCATGAGCGGTGCGCGCGAACTCGAAGCCCGCCTGGGCGGGGCCGAACTCTGCGTCAGCGTCGAAGGCGGCGCGACCTACGACTTCCCGCACCGGGCGCTGCGCGACGGCGATGCGTTCACCTTCGGCGGTGTCCGGCTGACGACGCGGTTCACGCCGGGACACACACCGGAGCACGTCTCGTTCCTGCTGGCCGAGACGGATCGGCAAGAGGCCCCGTTCGCGGTTCTCAGCGGCGATTCGCTGTTCGTCGATTCGGCGGGCCGGCCCGATCTCCTCGGCGACGAGATGGCGGACCAACTGGTCGACCAGCTGTTCGACACCCTGCAGGGGTTCTACGCCAAGCTCGACGATGGCGTGATGGTCTATCCCTGTCATGGCGCGGGCTCGGCCTGCGGACCGGCGATCGGCGACCGCACGAGCAGCAGCATCGGTTACGAACGCCGGTTCAACCGCTTTTTGAGGCTCGACCAGCGCAAGGCCTTTCGCGACGCCATGCTCGAAGGGGCACCGCCGGTGCCGACGCATTACCCGCACCTCAAGAAGGTCAACGCGGCGGGGCCGCCGGTCATCGGCAACCGGCCGCGTGTGCCGGCGCTGACCCCAGGCGCCTTCGATGCGGCGCTGCGGCGCGGCGATGCCCGGCTGCTCGACACCCGCGACATGCTCGCTTTCGGTGGCGGCCACATCGAGGGTGCCCTCAACATCCCGATGCGGCCGGAGCTGAGCGTCTGGGCCGGCTGGCTGCTCGATCCGGACGCCCCGATCCTCTTGGTGCTCGAGGACGACACCGACCTCGACGCGGTCGTGGCAATGCTGTGGCGAACCGGGTTCGTGCGGTTCGCGGGCTATCTGATCGGCGGCATGGCGAAGTGGCAGAACGCCGGGCTGCCGTTGCAGAGGTTGACCCAGATGACCGTCGACGAGGTGCACGCGGCCGGCTCCGGGCTTCGGATCGTCGACGCCCGCACGCCAGGCGAATGGCAGCAGGGCCGCATCCCCGGCGCGATCCACGGCTTCGTGCCCGAAATCCTCGAGCGCACCGGCCATTTGGAGCGGCAGGCTCCAACGGCGGTCTACTGCGCCAGCGGCTTCCGCGGCAGCATCGCCGCCAGCCTTCTGCAAGCGCGCGGATTCTCGGACGTGCGCAACGTGCCGGGCAGTTGGCAGGCCTGGACCGCTGCCGGCTACCCGATCGACACCGAGCCCGAGAAAACGGAAGGCGAAGCGGCATGATCGAGCAGACCCGCATCAACGAGCGGTTGACCGTCGGCATGGGGTATCCGGACGAGGGCGACCTCCGCGATCTCGCCCGCGCCGGCATTCGCGCGGTGGCGAACCTCCGGACGCACGGCGAGCCTGAGCAGCCGCTGAAGCCGGACGAAGAGGGCCGATGGGCGCGACAGCTGGGCTTGGCCTATCTGCATTATCCGGTGACGAGCGATCAGCTGGAGACCGCGGTGGTCGATGGCTTCCGCGCGGCACTCGACCGTCTGCCGCGGCCGTTGTTCGCCCACTGTGCCTCGGGTACCCGCTCGGGAGCATTCCTGATGATGCACGTTGCCGCCGAGACCGGGCTGACCGGCGACGAGGCGCTCGCCAAGGCCGAGGCGATGGGCTTCGCGTGTGACGAACCGGCGATCGAGCGCTTCGTTCGCGACTACGTGGAAGCGCATCGAGAGGCCTGAGCGCGCCGCACCTCGGACCCGGCCGGTGTCGCTGCGTGGCACAGCGACCGGGGGGAGTACGTGAAGAAGCCGCTAGAGCGTTTCCCGGTTAGGTAGCGCACGGGCCATCCCTCACCCCCGTCCGCCACCCACGAGTGTACGATGCCATGGGTGGCCGGCCACCCCAAGCTGCAAAGCAGCTTGGCGACCCCGGCGGGCGGGGGTGAGGGATGGTCAAGCATTTCAGGAAGCCCTCTAAGCCAGCGGTGGCACGTATTCGCCGACGGCAGCCGGGTGCAGCGGGATCTGTACGCGGCGTGGCTTTCACGTTTCGTCGAACGGGACAGGCTCGACGCATCCCGGTGCCGAGCGCACTGGGCGGCTGCGGAACCGCTGCTGAGACGGGCGGCGTCGGGCTTTCTTCAATCCGCGAGCGGGGCGGGCTTCGTCCTCCCCCACGTCCGCAAGGGCGTCGGAGCGGATCGTCCGTCGCAGGGGGATGAAGGCCGGGACGAGGCTGCGGATGCCGTAGCGCAAGCGAGAGCCGCAGAGAGTTCCAGCACACTCACTCCCCAGAGCCCCCGTGGCTTTAGCCATGGGGAGGTTCAGTCTGGTACGCTTCGCCATCAGCGACTGTGCGCGGGCGAGCACCTCGAAGGCGCTTGCGGTCCCGAGACGAGCCAGGGAGGCGGCGAGCTGCATGGCCGGATCTCGACGCGGAAAAAAGCGGGAAAGGCCGAAAGGTCGGGCTGCGGAGCCCGTCAATCTCAAGGCTGGGGGGATCCACCGATCCCCCCAGGCCACGGGATCGTGCGGTTCAGTTGCCGGCCATCACCGCTTCGGTCGCGGCGCGGATGCGACGGACGTTCGCTTCCATTTCCTCCTGACCGATGAAGACCACCGGGAAGAACGTGTTGCCTTCGGTGATCTCGATGAAGCGCTCGCTGCGGCTCGCATGCTCCGCCGCCGCGATCAGACGTGCCTTGGCGGCCTCGGGCGTGCCGGCCGGCACGATGATGGTCCGATAGTCCTCGATCGAGTAATCGTAGCCGAGTTCCATAATGGTCGGGACTTCAGGATAGAACGGGCTGCGCTCGGCGCTGAGGAAAGCGAGGACCACCATCTCGCCGGTCGGTGTGTACTGGGCGTGGGTGCCGCCGGAATAGGCGAAGTCGACCTCCTTCGCCAGCACGAGCGGCGCCATGCCGCCACCACCACCCGTCGGCACAATGGCCAAATCGAGGCCTTCCTGCGCCGCGACGGACTCCATGATCGCCTGGTCCAGCGGCGTTTGCTGGGCGTAGGTCATCGGGTTCTCTCGGCCGTGGGTGATGAGATCGTCGAAGGTCTGAAACGGCTGGCCGGCCGCGGTGACGATCGCGTTCTGGCCGACGGCAACCGCCGCCAGGTACTCGAAGTCGTCGATCTCGTATTCGACCTCGGTGATGATCGGTGTGAAGGTCAAGGCTGTGGTGCCACCGAAAAGGAAGGTGTGGCCGCCGTCGGTGTTGTTCTTGAGGCGGGTGAACGCGACCGCACTGCCAGCACCCGGCTGGTTCACCACGTTCACTGGCTGGCCCAGATACTCTTCCATGACGTTGGCGAGCACCCGCCCCTGGATGTCGGTGGAGCCACCCGCGGCAAAGCCGATGACCATGGTGAGCGGGCGGGTCGGGAATTCGTCGGCGGCGACATTGCCGGACGTGGCGAAGGCCAGAACGGCGATGGAGGCTGAAGCGGCCAAGTAGCGCAAGGTCGTCATGGGTCGTCTCCGCGGTTGTGGATCGTGGATAGGGTTCACGCCTCCTCCGGCGCATTCGCCAGGGGTTTCGGGTGGCGCAGCGTGCGCACCGCCAACGCGACCAGGGCAAGCACGGTGCAGGCGATGAAGAACAGCGCTATCGGCCGGTTCAACAGGATCATCGGGTCACCGCGCGACAGGATGATGCTTTGCCGCAGGTTGAGCTCAAGCATCGGGGTTATGATGAACGCCACCAGGAAAGTGACGAACGAATAGTCGTATTTCTTCATCAAATAGCCGAGCAGGGCGAAGGCCATCAGGATCAACAGGCCAAAGGCACCGTAGCCCTGCAGCATCATGCCGGAGAGGCAGAAAAAAATCACGATCGGGATGACCACCGGCGGCGGGACGCGGGTGATCTGCGCGAACAGCATGAGGCCGAACCAGCCGATGAGCAGCATGACGATGCTGGCGACGATCATGCCCGCGAAAATCGAATAGAGCAGTTCCGGCTCGTCGCGGAGCAAGAGGGGGCCGACGGTGATGCCGTGGATCGCGAAGGCGCCGATCAACAGGGCGGCCGAAACGTTGCCGGGAATGCCCAGACCGAACAGGGGTATCAAGGCTGCCGGAATCACCGCGTTGTCGGCCGATTCGGAGGCTGCAATGCCTTCAGGTGCCCCTTTGCCAAATCGTTCGGGGGTTTTCGAGGCGCGCTGTGCCATGCCGTAGGACATGAACGAGCCGACCGACGGGCCGAGGCCGGGTAGGGCGCCAACGAAGGTACCCACGCCGGTGCCACGGATGATGGTCGGAATGGTGATTTTGAACTCGCGCCAGCGCAGTACGTCGTCCGGGCGGTTCTCTATCTTGATCGACATGTTGCCGCGCTCGGTGCGCAGTCTCTCAGCCTGCACGAACATCTCGGACAATGCGAGGGTGCCGATAGCGACAGCGATCAGGGGCATCCCGTCCATCAATTCGGTGTAGCCGAAGGTCATGCGGGGCAGGCCGGTCTGCGGGTCGAGGCCAATGGTGCCGAGAAAGATGCCGAAGCCGCCGGCGGCCAGCCCCTTGAACAGCGAACCGCCGGACAGCCCGGCGATGAACACCAGCGCGAAGGCAAGGATGGCCGCCATCTCGTAGGGGCCGAACAACAAGGCGACGCGCGCGAAGGGGATGGCCACGAAGATCAGGATCATGGTCGCAAGGATGTCGCCGATGACCGACGCGAGCAGGCCGATCTTCAACGCGGTCTTCGGCCGGCCGGCCTTGGCCATCGGATAGCCGTCGAGGCAGGTCGCGGCGGAGGACGCCTCACCGGGCGCGTTCAGCAGGATGGCCGAGACCGCACTGCCGGCAGCGGTGCCCTTGGAGAGCCCGATCAGGAACGAGATGGCGATGTAGGGGGTCATATAGAAGGTCAGCGGGATCGCGATGGCGATCGCCACCGACCGGCTGAGGCCTGGGATGACGCCGATGACGTAGCCGAGGAACACCCCGCCACCGATCCCGATGAACGAGCTGAGCGTCAGCGCTTCACCCATCGCCGCGAAAACGACGTCGAGGTTCATGGTCAAACGACTCCGACGCGCATGAGGTGCACGGAGAGCAGGTACAAGAGGCCGACCGGTGCGATGGAGCAGGGGATGACCACGTACCAGCGGCGCTCGCCCAACAGCACCAGCATGAGCGCGATCATCGGCACGCCCAGATAGGTCACCTTGGTCAAGGTCAGCAGATAGACACACCCCCCAACGTAGAGGAACGGCCAAGCCGCCCAACCGAAGGCGCGCCAATCGATGTCGGCCGCAATCAGCCGCTCACCGTTCTGCACCATGCGAAAGGCGGACGTGGCGACCACGCAGAGACCGCTGAGCAGCATGATCCAGGCGGCGACGCGGGGCAGCAGATCCGGCGGCATGCCGCGCATGATCGCTCGGCCAGCATAGGTCGGGATGATCCAGTAGAGCGCGAGGAGCGCAAACCCCACCACGACGAGCCCCGACCAAAAGCTGCTTCGGTGCATGCAAAAAATCCCGCCCCGGCAGTCCGCCAACGTCGTCTGCCGCACTGCCTCTGTAATTGGCAGGCTGCTAACCAAAAGAGCACAGCCTCTGCTGAGTTTTACTCGGCAGAAGGTGCAGTCGAGGCAACCCTAACCCGCCACGGCAACCGGCAAGACGCGCTCCGACGGGCAAAGCCTCTTTGGCATAATCGGGCATGACGGTGTGTCAAGCCTTGCCGCGGTTGAGAAGCAAGTAGCTCGGCATTCTCGAGGGGAACGCGACATCATGGCCAGGGATGCGGATGACTGTCCAATGTGGCCAGACCCGTGCGAGGTGGACTGGACGACGCGCTTGGGCGGCGTATCCGAACGCACGCCGCGCCCGTCAGCCAGCCCCGCAACGGCGGCGTTCCGTCCGTCCAGGGTCGAACGGAACCGGCCGCGAGTGCATATCCATGCATGGAGCAGGCCGCAGCGAATCGGCCGGCCGACGCTCAGGCGGTCGGGTGACGGTAGCCGAGGCCCACCTGCGAGCCGCAACCGGCCAAGTCCCCTTCGGGCTGCCATTCCCGCCGGGACCGGCGTCGCCTTAACCGTTGCG
>RECO01000175.1 GCA_007694015.1 Geminicoccaceae bacterium | reverse complement strand
GCGTCCCAGGCCACCAGCCAGTCGATGTCGTGCACGAGCGTCGTCGTCATGGTCGATCCTCCCTCCAGGCGCAGCCGCAGTCGTAGCCGCCGGCCGCAGCGGCGACGACCGCGGCTGCGACGATGCAGCCCTGCGGTGCTGCGCCTCAGCCGTCGAGCGACATGCCGCGGAAGCGGATGAGGCCGTCCGGCACCGGCACGAAGCCCTGCACCCGGTCGCGCAGCGCGAACAGGTAGTGCTCGTGGAACAGGTAGACGAACGGGCGCTCCGCCAGATAGTGCTCGGCGGCTTCCCGGTAGGCGGCATAGCGCGCGCTGGCATCCGCGGTCGCCCGCGCCGCCGCGATCGCCTCGTCCACCGCCGGATTGCAGTAGCTGCCGCCGTTCAGGCTGCCGGCGCAGGTGAGGAACGAGGCGATGTTGCCGTCGGGGTCGGCACGCCCGCTCCAGCGGATCAACAGTGCCTCGAAATCGCCGCGGCTTTCGTGGTCGAGGGCGGTGACCACCTCCATGCCGACGAGTTGCAGGTCGATCCCGGCCTCGGCCACCATCGCCTGGAGGATTTCGGCGGTGCGCTGATAGGCCGTGGTCGTCGGCGTGATCATCTGCATGGCGACGCGCTCGTGGCCGGCTTCGCGCAGCAGCGCCCGCGCCCGCTCGACGTCGCGCCCTGGCGGCGGCAGCTCCCCGACGTAGAACGGGCTCGTCGGCGGCACCGGCTGGTTGCCTGGGGTGAACAGCCCCTCGTTGGTGACCTGGTTCAGCGCCGGGCGGTCGATCGCCAGTTCGAAGGCCTCGCGCAGCCGCGGGTCCTGCGTCATCGGCGTGCGCCACTCGCTGCCCTCCGGCGCGCCCACGTTGAGCTGCACGTAGTGCGAGCCGAGCCCGGTGATGGCCGCCAGTTGGATGCCCGCCAGCTCTTCCAGCACCGCCATGTCGGTCGGTGCCACCTGCTCGATCAGGTCGAGGTCGCCGGCGCGCAGATTGGCGACGCGAACGGTCGAGTCGGGCACCGGCTGGAAGACGATCCGCTCGATGAGGTAGGCGTCGGCATCGTAGTGGTCGGGGAAGCGCTCGACCACGATCCGGTCGAGTTGCACCCGGTCGACGAAGCGATAGGGGCCGGCGCAGACGGGATCGAGCGCGAAGTCGTCGCCGCTGGCCTCGACCGCCCGGGGCGAGACCATCATCCCGGCGCGGTCGGCAAGCGCCGCGATCAGCGGCACGAAGGGCTGCGACAGTTCCAACCGAACCCGATGCGTGTCGACCACCACCGCGCGCTCGATGGCGTTGATTTCGGAGCGGCGGGTCGAGCGCGGATGGGTCAGGCTGCGCTCGATGTTGAATGCGACCGCCTGGGCGTCGAACGGTTCGCCGTCGTGGAAGACCACGTCGTCGCGCAGATCGAGGGTCAGCGCCAACAGGTCGTCGCTCCAACTCCAGCCGGTGGCCAGTTGCGGCACGAAGTTCAACTCGGCGTCGATGTCGACCAGCTTGTCGCACAGCGCCATGAACACGCTCCGCGCGGCCACGGTGCGCGACGTGTCGGGATCGAGTGCGTCCGGATCGCTGTTGAGGCCGATACGCAACGTATCGGCGGCGGCGGGCAAGCCGGCCAAACAGGCGGTGAGCGCGAGTGCTGCGACCCGCGTGCGGCGAGGCGATGACGACATGGGGTGGTCTCCTTCCTTTCAAGCAACCCTAGCGTCGAGCAACTTCCGCGCCACGTCCACCCACTGCCGTTCGCGCTCGAGGGGAGTGCCCAAATTTCAGGCAATTCCCCTCCATGCCCTAATTTCGAGCACTAAGGGGCTTGCTTCCGGCGGCATCGCCGACCAAAGTCCATCTTATCGATAACGCTTGAGGAAGCGCTCGGTGTTTGCCGGCGAACCGACCCCGCCCAGTCCGAGTGCGCCGACGCCGACGGTCATCGCCGTCAAGCCCGGTGCCATCGTCAGCGCGCTGCGCCGCGACATCGTCCTCGGCGAATTGCCGCAAGGGGCCAAGCTGGTCGAACTCGCGCTGGCCGAGCGCTTCGGTTGCAGTCAGGCCTCGGTGCGCGAGGCCCTGTTCCGACTCGCCGCCGAGGGCCTCGTCCGCCGCGAGGGCCACAAAGGGACGTTCGTGTCGCGGACCGACGCCGTCGAGGCGCGGGAACTGGTCGCGATCCGGCGGCGGTTGGAGCCGGCCGGTGCGCGTCGCGCGGTGCCGGGCCTGCCGGCGGACGTGCTCGCCGATCTCGCGCGCCAGATCGAAACCATGCAGCACCTCGCCCGCGCCGACGACTGGTACGGGCTCAGCGAAGCCGACCGCGCCTTCCACCTGACGCTGTTCGAGGCGGCCGACATGCCGGCGCTGCAGCCCATCCTCGCCCGCTGCTTCTCGCTCCTGCACCGCTTCGCCTTCGGCGACCCGGCCCGACGCCGCACGCCGATGGAGGCGGCGGATCGGCACTGGGAGATCGTCACCGCCGCCCGGCGGGGCGATGCCGAGGCGACCGCCGCGGCCCTCGACCACCACGTCGTTACCCTGGTCGCGGGCCTCTCCGCCGCCGAGGCGGAGGCGCGGGCATGAGCGAGGCGCCGGTGGTCCGGGTCGAGGACCTGCGCGTGCACATCCACAGCGAGGGCCAAGTCCTCCGCATCATCGACGGCATCGATCTGGAGGTCGCCCCCGGCCATACGCTGTGCCTCGTCGGCGAGAGCGGCTGCGGCAAGAGCGTGACGGCCTTGGCGCTGATGGGGCTGTTGCCGATGCCGCCGGCCCGGATCGCCAGCGGGCGGGTGCTGTTCGAGGGGCAGGACTTGGTCGCACTCGACCCGAAGCGGCTGCAGGACCTCCGCGGCGACCGGCTGGCGATGATCTTCCAGGAGCCGATGACCTCGCTCAACCCGGTGTTCACCATCGGCCGGCAGCTGTGCGAGGTGATCGAGCGCCACCGCGACGTCGATGCCAGGCAGGCGCGTGCCGTGGCACTCGACATGCTGAACAAGGTCCGCATCCCCGAGCCCGAACGCCGGCTCGACCAGTACCCGCACCAGCTTTCGGGCGGCATGCGGCAGCGGGTGATGATCGCCATGGCGCTGGCGAACCAGCCCAAGCTGCTGATCGCCGACGAGCCGACGACCGCCCTCGACGTCACCATCCAGGCGCAGATCCTGCGGCTGATCAAGAACCTGCAGGACCAGGAGGGCACCGCCGTCATCCTCATCACCCACGACCTGGGCGTGGTGGCGGAGTTGGCCGACGAGGTGGCGGTGATGTACGCCGGCCGGATCGTCGAGCGGGCCCCGGTGCAAACCCTGTTCGACGACCCGCAGCACCCCTACACCCTGGGCCTGATGAACGCGCTGCCGCGGCTGGATCAGGCCGGGACCGAACTCGGCACCATCGCCGGCTCGGTGCCGCCGGCGCACGCCTTCGGCCCCGGCTGCCGCTTCGCCAGCCGCTGCCCCTTCGCCGACGACCGCTGCCGCGCCGAGGCCCCGCCGCTGGTCCGCGTCGGCCCGGCGCACGTCGCCGCCTGCTGGAAGATCCCGCTGGAGGATCACTTCGCGCAACCGGAAGCGGCGTTGGAGGCGGCGTCATGATCCGCTCCGCCGACATCGCCCTCGAGGCCAAGGGCGTCGTCCGCCGTTACTCGCTCGGCAAGGGCCTCTGGTTCGGCGGCGGCGGGCGCTTCGTCCAGGCGGTTGCCGGCGTCGACCTCGCGGTCAAGCGCGGCGAGACCCTGGCCATCGTCGGCGAGAGCGGCTGCGGCAAGTCGACCCTGGCCCGGATGCTGCTGCGGCTGGAGGCCCCCGACGAGGGCGAAGTGTGGTTCGACGGCGCCGACATCGGCAAGCTGAGCGAACGCCAGATGCGGCCCTTGCGGCGCAAGCTGCAGATCGTCTTCCAGGACCCGTTCGCGTCGTTGAACCCGCGTATGACGCTGGGCGAGATCGTCGAGGAGCCGTTGCGCGTGCACGGTCTGGGCAACGCCGCCGCCCGCCGGCAGCGGGTGCGCGAGATGCTGGAGCTGGTCGGCCTCGGCTCGGCGCGGCTCGACCGCTACCCGCACGAATTCTCGGGCGGCCAGCGGCAGCGCATCGGCATCGCGCGGGCGCTGGTCGCCGGCCCCGAGATCGTGGTCGGCGACGAGCCGGTCTCGGCGCTCGACGTGTCGGTGCAGGCGCAGGTGATCAACCTGCTGCAGGAGCTCAAGGCCAAGCTCGGCCTGACCCTGGTGGTCATCACCCACGACCTCGGCGTCGTCCGCCACATGGCCGACCGGGTGGGGGTGATGTACCTCGGCCGGATGGTCGAACTCGGTCCGACCGACACCATCTTCGCCGAACCGCGCCACCCCTACACCCAGGCGCTGCTGGCCGCCGTACCGAAGCCGGACCCGCGCCAGCGCGGCCAGGGGCGTCTTCTGGAGGGCGATCTGCCCAGCCCGGCCAACCCGCCGCCGGGTTGCCGCTTCCATACCCGCTGCCCGCACGTCGCCGACCGCTGCCGAAGCGTCGAGCCCGTGCTGGAAGACGACCGCGCCGACCACGCCACCGCCTGCCACCGTTGGCGCGAGGTGGGGGTGCGAACCCCGGTGGTCGAGGCGGCACCGTCGGCGGCCCGGCGCCGTCGTGACGCGCTGTGGCTCGCCGCCCGCCGTCGGCAAGAAGCGGCGGTGGCGGCATCGTCCCAAGCTGAAGGGAGACACCAACCATGACCACCACCCGCACGACCACGGCGCTCTGCGCCCTGGCACTCGCCTGGGGATTGGCCCTGCCGGGCAACGCCCAGGCGCAGACCATCACCATCGGTCTGCAGGACGATCCGGACATGCTCGATCCGGACCTGGGCCGGACATTCGTCGGCCGCATCGTGTTCGCGGCCCTGTGTGACAAGCTAGTCGACATCACCCCCGATCTCGACTTCGCCCCGATGCTGGCGACCGATTGGCAATGGTCGGACGACGCCATGCAACTGGCCTTCGACCTGCGTGACGACGTGGTGTTCCACGACGGCACCAAGTTCGACGCCGAGGCGGTAAGGTTCAACATCGAGCGCTCGCTCAACCTGCCGGGCTCGAACCGGGCCAGCGAGATCCGCCCGGTGCGCGAGGTCGAGGTGGCGGGCGACTATCGCGTCGTCCTGCACCTGAACGAGCCGTTCGCGCCGCTGCTCGCGGCCCTGTCCGACCGCGCCGGCATGATGGTGTCGCCGACCGCCGCGCGCGCCGCCGACGAGGCCGGCCGGCCGTTCGCCAACGAGTTGGTCTGCGCCGGACCCTACACCCTCGTCGACCGGGTGGTGCAGGACCGCATCATCGTCGAGCGCTTCGCGGACTACTACGATCCGGACAGCGTGAGCGCGCAGCGCCTCGTCTTCCGCACGATCCCCGACTCGACCGTCCGGCTCGCCAACCTCCAAGCCGGCGATCTGGACCTCGCGGAGCGGATCGCGCCGACCGACCTGGACACGGTCCGCAACGACGCGAACCTCGAACTCGTGACCACCACGAGCCTCCACTACCACGGCATCCGCATCAACCACGCCAACGGTCCCCGTGCCGAGACCAACCCCTTGCGCGATCCGAACGTCCGCGCGGCGCTCGACCACGCCATCGACCGCGTCGCCCTGAACCAGGTCGCGTTCGACGGCGAGTTCATGCCGGGCAACCAGCCGGTCGCCCCGACCAACCCGTTCTACAACGCCGACGTCCCGGTTCCGCCCCGCGACGTCGAGGCCGCGCGCGCGGCGTTGGCCGAGGCCGGCCTGGACCGGGTCAGCTTCGAACTCCTGGTGGCGAACAACCCCGAGCAGATGCGCGTCGGCGAGATCATCCAGGCGATGGTCGCCGAAGCCGGCATCGACGTGCAGATTCGGGCGAGCGAGTTCGCGGCAGCGCTGGACGCGATGACCCGCGGTGACTTCGACGCCATGCTGGTCGGCTGGTCCGGCCGGGTCGACCCGGACGGCAACGTGCACACGTTCTACGACAGCCAGGGCGGCCTCAACGACGGCCGCTATTCGAACGAGCGGGTGGACGAGCTGATCAACCGCGCCCGGCAGGTGGGCGACGTCGCCGAACGGCAGCGGCTCTACGCCGAGGCGTTCGAGATCATCACCCAGGAGCGGGCCAGCATCACGCTCTACCACAACACCCACCTCTACGGCGTGCGCGCCGAGGTCGAGGGCTTCACGCCCTATCCCGACGGGCTGATCCGGCCCTTCGGCATGGTGAAGAACTGACGCTGCCATCCCCGCGCCCGACCGGGCGCGGGGGTCCCCTCTAGCGGAGGACGCCCACCCCGATGCTCGCCTTCATCGGCCGCCGCATCCTGATCGCGATCCCGACCCTGCTCTTGATCACGGTGTTCGTCTTCGGGCTCCAGCTCCTGCTGCCGGGCGATCCGGCGCTGGCGCTGGCCGGCGAAGAGCGCGACCCCGAGGTGATCGCGCAGATCCGCGAGCAGTATCGTCTGAACGAGCCCCTGGTCGTGCAGTACGGCCTCTGGCTCAAGGGCGTCGTCCAGGGCGACCTCGGCATGTCGCTCAAGACCGGCCTGCCGGTGACCACGCTCATCGCGCAGAAGCTGCCGGTCACCATCCAGCTCGCCCTCATGGCCATGTGCATCGCCCTCATGATCGGCGTGCCGGCGGGCATCCTGTCGGCGGTCAAGAAGGGTACCGCCTGGGACATGGGCGCCAACGTGGTGGCGCTCTCCGGCATCTCGATCCCGAACTTCTGGCTCGGGATCATGCTCATCATGCTGATCTCGGTGAACCTCGGCTGGCTGC